>DGIF01000013.1 GCA_002393165.1 Candidatus Saccharibacteria bacterium UBA3829 | reverse complement strand
AAGCATTGAGCAAACCCAGGCCCAATTTGGGAACAGCCTCGTCATGCATCAGCTTTCGCTGCGCATCATGGGCGAAGAGTACGATGTAATCGGGTACTGGCGCAACGCTTTAGACGGCTACAAAGCCGAAATTCACGTTATCGACGACCGCGTATCACACATAGACGTCTACTACGACGTGCCGCCACTACGCTAGCCCTCGTTCTTCGGAATGGGGGTTTTGCATTTCTGGTCAGAAAAAAATTACAACCTTTCTCGCTCCCCTTCTTGCTTTTTTACGATATTAAGAAACACATTTGGTGCTCGGCCAGCCTGGCTTTCATCTGGCTGCATAAACACTACGCCACGATCTTCCAGTTTGTCGGCATACTCGTCTTGATCATATTGTTGTGGTATGCGCATTAAAATCTTATGGCCCCTATAATCTTTAAGCATCTGCTGAATCTCCTTCATGACGTCGCGCGATTTGATATCGCCAGTTTCCTGCGATAACGCACGGGGCCGGCCAAGTGCAAAAGCTCCAAGTACTCTCGCCCTATAATGCACGCCGATTTTTTCGGCCCCGATCTTCTCGTCATCGGAGAAATGTTCATAGTCTGTTATTGCGCTAGCGGAGTCTGCATCACTGATGCCGCGACCGTTTATAGTATGATGGCTATACCATATTGGCGTAAAGCGCTGTATCCTCCTTGGCTCTGGGTTATCCACCTCTGGGACGAAGTACGTACTATAAATATTTGCTTCCGGGATTGCCATTTTAAGGATCCGAGAGGCGATATGCAAAGTCAAACCAGAACGCGCCACTTCGTCCACGATTAGAATATTTTTGCCATCTAGGCTAGTCGGCGAGGCCAGGATTTCATTAATCGTTTCTTCGGACATTGGTGCGCCCTTTGGATCAGGAATTTTATGTAAATCGTCTATATCTTCAGTCAGTCCGGACTCTAGATAAATTGCTCGAATGCGTGCGGCAAATTCACGTAGCAGAGGCTCATTCCCCGGTTCTTCCATTTTTTTATCGAAGTCCTTGTTCTCCACCAGTCTTCCGTGGTCCTTTATGTAGTCGTTCGGGTCAGTTTTGAGCCCAACGTACTTCTCCCACGGCCCGCGATCGATGGACAGATAAGAATGCTCTGGCCGGGGATGCTGGTCATCTGAGAATTCGCCCCAGAAAGTATTAACAAGCCAGCTTACTGGCCGCGCAGACTTATCGAGATAGATCACGTGGTCAATCGGCGGATTCTTGACTTTTTCGCCTTGCTCATTGATTGCCGCTTTTGCATTACCTTCGCCGTTGATGACGGTGATAAGGTCGGCTGTATCTCTCACATATAGCCCAAGGGTCTCATCGATGCCCAATTTTGTCTCTTGGATTTTGGGTGACAGTCTGTTTATGCGGCTTCGCGTGTCTCCCCCGAACTCTTTAATGGTCTGTCGCGAGAAAATTGGATAATCATTCGGGTCTACCTGGAACTGCTCCGCCACCTGCTCGGGATCTTTTACCGTTTCGGTTGGCGCTGACGTCAGGTTTAATTTCTCACTCATTTATACCTCCTATCTCAGCCCATTATACCACAAAAAACCGGCCTGACGACCGGTCTTTTCGCGCTGATGCGCGCCCACCCTTGGGGCACATTGGTTTGTTTTAATCCTCTGTTTATTTTTGATTATTAATGTAAGTCTCCACACTCCACTAAATCAATCAGTGGAACCCCTGTGAAGCGTACCAGCTTATTACCATAATAAAGCATAAGCAGCTAGAAGTCAAGCCTTTTTTGGTGCGATTTTACCAATCTTCAACTAAAGTAAACTCTTTGCCGGCAATTGAAATTATTGAGTCTGGCCCGGCGCCGAGCGAGGTGAGCTCCGCCCGAATCCCCATTTTCTTCATAATGTCGCGTAGCCGGTTCACGCTCTCGTAGTTGTTCAAATTAGTCCGCCGGGCGAATTTCTCAATCTTTTCGCCCGTTACAATAAACTTGTCGTCCTCAGTCTTCTCGACTTTCCAGGTTGATTTCACCGCGTCTGGAGAAAGCGAAATGGTCGGAACTTCGGAAGAAACATTTGCCCCGCGCCACGCTTCGCGTTTGGAAAAAACCTCGTCGCCAAATCGAGACTGCGCCGGTATTTCAGCACTGTGCTTGCCTCGGCTCACCGTCTCAGATTTCTCTCGAGCTCGCTCAGTGTTCGCCAAACGTTCCTTCTGAAGTTCCCTTAATAGCTCCGTAATCCCCTGATGTGCGGCCGCCGAAATCGCAAAAACCTTGGCGGCTGGATTTATCGCCAAAATTGACGCCATTTGCATCTGAATAATATCTTCGTCTACGCCTTCGCACTTTGTTAGTGCCACGACCTCTGGCCGCGAGGCCAAATCGCCGTATTTTTCTAGCTCGCCCCGGATCGTCTGGTAGGCTTCACCGGCGTCGTTATTGTAAACATCTATTAGGTGTAGCAATACCGCGGTTCGTTCCACGTGCCGGAGGAAATCATGCCCAAGGCCTTTGCCCTCCGCCGCGCCCTCAATCAAGCCCGGAATATCAGCGATCAGAATATCTTGATCATCAATTGTGGCCACACCGAGTTGCGGCGTCAGGGTCGTGAATGGATAATCGGCAATCTCCGGCCGCGCATTGGACACCACTGAAAGAAAAGTCGACTTGCCGGCATTCGGTAGGCCCACTAGGCCGACATCGGCCAACAACTTCAGTTCCAACTCGGCTTCAAACTCTTCACCCGGCTCACCCATCTCAGCGATAATCGGCGCCTGCCTGGTCGAGCTCTTGAAATGCGCATTGCCGAACCCGCCGTCGCCACCCTTTGCGATTACGGCGGTCTGCCCATCACGTACAAGGTCGGCGATCAGGAGTCGAGAGTCGTCTTTACTGGCGCCACCAAGTCTGTACACCATCGTACCGATCGGCACTTCCACGATAAGATCACGCCCCGACCGGCCAGCCGAACGCGTGCCAGACCCATTTTTGCCATCCTCAGCCGTGAGAATTGGCGTAAAGCGGAAGTCAATCAGCGTGTTGGTATCTTTGTCGGCTCGAAAAATAATGTCGCCGCCCTTTCCGCCATCGCCCCCATCCGGCCCGCCTTTAGGAATATAAATTTCCCGACGAAAAGAGACCGCGCCATCGCCACCTTTACCTGCCTTCAAACTCACTTTTGCCGTATCGCTAAACATATATCTCCTTATTATATCATATTTTATCTAAAAAGTCAATGTGCTAATGCTAAAACAGAGGTTATTTGCGATATATGTAGTTAAAATTTCCCACGGCGCTGGCCGGAATCGTCGCTCGAATCACCATGTAGGGTCGGTAGTTATAATTCATCTCAGTTACAATGATTGAGCCATCGGCATTGACGGCCTCGACGTAGCCAACGTGGCCGTACCAACCAGAGGTGGTTTGGAAAACTGCTCCCGCGGCGGGCTTTCGGCTCACCGTGTAGCCAGCGGCGGCTGCATTTCTAGCCCAAGTATTGGCGTTGCCTAGGTTAGACGGCAAATCTTTGCGATTATACCAAGCCCATTGCGTACATTGCCCGGCGCCATAGGGGCCGCCGAGGCCGTATTTATAACCAATTACCTGAATATTCTGGCGCTCCGAAGTGTTACCGAGATAGGTGTAATAGTACTGCACCACCGGCGGCACATATTCCGGCCGTTCGGTATTCGGTAGAGACCCATTTTTAATTAAAATGCGCATTCCTTCCGAAATGCCAGACACTTCAAGGTCGTTCAAGGCGATAATTTCCTCGGCCGTTCCGCCATATTTTGCCACGATTGATTCGACGGTATCGCTAGCTTTAACCGTGTAAACAATCCCGGCCGTGCTCGGCACGTAAAGTTTGGTGCCGGCCGAAACGGCAGTGGTTTTCAGGCCATTGGACCACCGAATCTGGTCGGTCGTGATGCCGTATTTTGCGGCAATCGAATCCATCGTCTCTCCCTCGCTCACAATATACTCGATCACGCCGCGTTCGGTTGGCAGGTCAATAATGCTGGGTTTCTCAGTCTTACCGGCCGAAGTCTGTCCGGCTTCGTACATCGAAGTGGTCAACACGTAGTTGCTTGCGACGTCGGATG
>DGIF01000010.1 GCA_002393165.1 Candidatus Saccharibacteria bacterium UBA3829 | reverse complement strand
CCGCCTTCTTCCTTCTTCAAGATGTAAACCTGTGCTTCAAACTCAGTGTGTGGGGTAATCGTACCCGGCTTGGCAATCACCTGGCCGCGCTCGATCTGATCGCGCTCGATGCCACGGAGGAGTAAACCAGCGTTATCGCCAGCTTGACCCTGATCGAGAGTCTTGTGGAAGGCCTCGATGCCAGTCACAACTGATTTCTGAGTATCGCGGAGACCAACGATTTCAACTTCGTCGTTCAACTTGACGACACCCTGCTCGATACGACCAGTAGCAACCGTACCACGACCCTTGATCGAGAAGACGTCCTCGATCGGCATTAGGAACGGTTTGTCAAGATCGTGCTCTGGAATATCAAAGTATTCATCCATCGCCTTGACGAGCTCCATGATAGCATCTTCGTTTTCCTTGTCGCCCTCAAGAGCCTTAGTAGCAGAGCCCTTGATGATCGGAGCGTTATCGCCATCGAAGCCGTACTTGTTGAGAAGTTCGCGAACATCCATTTCGACGAGCTCAACGAGTTCTGGATCAGCGAGGTCCATCTTGTTGAGGAAGACAATGATCTTCGGTACGTTCACCTGGTGCGCAAGAAGCACGTGCTCACGAGTCTGCGGAAGCGGACCATCGTTAGCGGCAACCACAAGGATTGCGCCATCGACCTGTGCAGCACCGGTAATCATGTTTTTAATGTAATCTGCGTGACCTGGCATATCAACGTGCGCATAGTGACGCTTTTCGGATTCATACTCCTGGTGCGAGGTTGCGATAGTAATACCGCGAGCCTTTTCCTCAGGTGCGTTATCGATTTGATCATAAGCCACTGGCTTGTTCACATCAGACGGGAGTCTCTTCGCGAGTACCGTGGTGATAGCAGCGGTTAAAGTGGTTTTACCATGGTCGACGTGACCCATGGTGCCGACATTGATATGCGGCTTGGAACGGTCAAAATTTGCCATTCATTCTCCTTTTAATTTTATTTACGTCTGGAGCGCTAATAAAAACCAGCTCCAAATCTCTACAGTACTATTTTAGACTATTTCTCGCCAAAGGTCAAGAGGTTTTTGCGAAAACTGAACTTGCGGGCGGCGGTTGACTTTTTGGCTATTCAGTGCTATCATAGAAAAACGCCACACGAGCGCCCCGGGCGCTACGCTATGTATGGGAGGTAATCACATGGAAAAAGTGGCAACACAGCCTAATCCGCGAGTAAGACTCCTTGGCGGTGGCTTCACCCCAAGAAGCCTGGAGCTACTCAAGAGAACGTTCTGCATCTATGGGAACAAAAGTGCCGGCCAAAGCCTAAAGGCTGTAACGACAACGATGACCACGCACACCAATGGTCGTACCGCGACCATTCAAGCCCCACTCACTATTGTCAATGCGCGCGAGATTGGCAAACGCGGCCGCATCTACGTGCCGTTTAGCGCAGTTCTCGACCAAGAACGTGGCCTGGAGCAGCCGTTCCAGGACGCGGCAGACGAGGCCGCTCGCAATATCTTCGGCGCAAACATGAATCCGAAGAGTCGCTACGGCGTTCTGCTTGGCAAATTCGAGCATGATGAAAAGGGCGCCAAGTTTACCCTTTGGGACCCGAGCGGAGCAGAAGAAGTCGTCCATGTGTTGTTCTATACGGACGATTCCAAGGTCAGAGCTATCGCCGAGCAGCGCAAGCTCGATCTGGTCATGATACCGTTGAAGAACGGCGAGAGATTTAGCGCAAAAAGCGGTATTTGGGCAGTCGTACTGCCGGCGTGACATAGCCCGGCCCACAAAGCAGAGTCCCCCGGAGTCATTCGGGGGATTTTTCATGCAGCCAAAAAACTATTGACAAACCATAAGCTATATGTATAATAAGGGGCAAGAAGTCATACATAAACACAAAAAAGAAAGGAAAAAATGTCTAGTCTTCACACTCGCAAAAGAACAGCTGCGGCTGCCGTTGCTGTTTTGGCTGCTGTGCCAGCGATTTTTGCAGCAAGCAGCGTCATAACTTCAGGCAGCGCTTCTGCGCTTGACCGCAGTATAATAGATAAACACGTTGCCGCCATGGGTGACATGGTGAACTCGAGCGGTGCGGACGTTAAGGGTCCAGCTACTCCAGCCTATGCTATTCCGGAGGGCTACACCACGTTTACGGACGCCAACCTTTACAACTGCGTAGCGAACGAGTTTGCGCGGGAATTCCCGGACGAGGAAATTCCCGACACCGGCCTTACCAACCGACAGCTATCGCAAATCACTGATCTATACTGTGGCAGGCTTTACGAAGATAGCGTCATGTTTGGGATATTCGACAAGGAGGCTTACATAGCGAATACTAAAGGTCTTGAAAAAATGACCGGCCTCCTTCGCCTGATGCTGGCCAATGTTGGGGACAGCATTGATCTATCGCACAACACGAAACTAACGAGTTTAGTGGTGGCCAGTCAGAAACTTGCTAGCCTTGACGTTTCGAAGAATACAAAACTAATGCAGCTGGCAGTTATTAGCCAGAAGCTTACCAGTCTTGACGTTTCAAAAAACGTAGAGCTAGAAATGCTCGAGGTTGTCAACGGGTACATTTACATGCCGAATTCAAATTATGAAGACATGCCAGACGACATCGAGGAGCTAGTTAACAAAGGCAGCCTTACCGAGCTTAATGTTTCGAACAACAAGAGGTTGTCAACATTGGCGGTTTGGTTTAGTGGTCTTGCCGATATCGATGTTTCTCACAACTCGTCTCTGCGCGAGCTGGACATTTGGTTTGGGAATCTTACCGCTGTGCCAGACGTTTCGGAAATTGCAAGAGAGCCTATGCTGAGCCTAGACTATAACTCCATCTTTGATTTCTCATCGCTCGAAGGATTCAAAGGCGATGAAAATGATGCATATATCAGACTCACCGCTAATGCTCAGAAGAAAACAGTCGAGGTGAGTTCTTTGACCTACGAGTTGCCGCCGCTCTTCGCCCAAGCAAAAGATGATGACTGGGGTTGGGGTATTATGTACGATGACGGTTTTGGGTGGACCGATAGGGGCTTATACACGGAGCAAGACTTCGTCCTAGACAACGCCGTCCTCAGCGAAGATGGCAAGAGCATTACCATCGAAGACAAGACCAAGCCGGCTACCATCGAGGTTGTTGGTGGCGCAGCGGATGGCTCCATCTTGACCGTCGTCTATACTGAGAGCAACTATACCTTGACCTTTGATGCTAATGGTGGCACTGGCGCGCCAAAGGCCATAGCTTCTGGCCCGACCACCGAGTCTTCCTTCACCTTCACGATTCCTGAAGACAAGCCTACCCGCTCTGGCTACACTTTCCTCGGTTGGGCCGACAAGAAAGATGCTACTTCAGCCAATGCGGACTATGCTGCTGGCAAGAAGGTCACCATCACTGCTAACAAGACACTTTATGCGGTATGGAAAGCCGACCAAAAACCTGATGGCTCCGAATCTGATTCCGATTCTGGGATCAAAGCGCCAGACACCGGCTTCACCACTGATGCTGACAATAATAGCAAAGAATTGCAGAACCTAATCGTTGCTCTTTGTGTGCTAGCGCCAATTGCAGCGGTAACTATCTACGGCATCGCTAGAATCCAGGCCAGGAGAAAGTTCTAGATCCTAACCTAGAAAAGACCTAAAAAATAGCCAGGAATTATTCCCCTGGCTATTTTTGGCTGTATATGTAGGCGAACCAGGCCGCCCAACCAAAAACCTCCCGGTCTGAGGCCGGAAGGTTTTTGTTGAGAACGGCCGTCGTGACTATTTCGAGTTTCGTTTTTCGATAATCTCTTGAGCCACGTTCGGCGGAACTTCCTCGTAAGCGAAGAGCTCCATCGAAGACGCCGCCCGACCTTGTGTCATGCCACGTAAGTCGCCGGTATAGCCGAAGAGATTTGCTAACGGGCAGAAAGCCTTTATCAGCTTAGCGCCACCATTCAAATCTTCCATTTCGTCGATGCGGCCACGGCGCGAGTTGATGTCGCCGATCACGTCACCCATGAATTCCTCAGGAGTGGTAATCTCGAGTTTCATGACCGGTTCGAGCAACACTGGCGAAGCTTTCTTGATACCCTCGCGAGTTGCCAGAGAGCCAGCGAGTTTAAAGGCGAGTTCCGATGAGTCCACGTCATGGTAAGAACCATCATATAGAGTCGCTTTGACATCCACTACTGGGTACCCAGCGATCACGCCGCCGTTCAAAGTTTCTTCGATACCTTGCTGGACCGGCTTGCGGTACTCTTGTGGCACCACGCCGCCCTTAATCATGTCGATGAACTCAAAACCTTTGCCTGGCTCATTCGGCTCAAACTTCACCCAAACATCACCATACTGGCCGCGGCCACCGGACTGTTTAATATGCTTCCCTTGTGCCTCAGCAGTGCCGCGGATTGTTTCGCGGTATGCCACTTGCGGCGCACCGGTATTAGCTTCAACGCCATGCTCACGCTTTAAGCGGTCGATAATAATCTCCAGGTGAAGCTCACCCATGCCCGAAATGATAGTCTGACCAGTTTCCTCGTCAGTGTGGACGCGGAAAGTCGGGTCTTCCTCGGCGAGCTTAGACAACCCGAGCCCCATTTTTTCCTGATCAGCCTTGGTCTTCGGCTCTACTGCGATTGATACCGGTGGATCCGGGAAGTCAATCGATTCTAGCAAGATCGGATGGGCCGGGCTACAAATCGTTGTGCCGGTGGTGCAGTTTTTAAGTCCAACCACAGCGGCGATATCGCCGGCCTTGATCTCTGAAATTTCATTTCGGTCGTTGGCATACATTCGCACGAGACGGCCGATGCGCTCCTTGTCGCCAGTGGTTGCATTCATTACCGTATCGCCAGACTTCAATGTACCAGCGTATACGCGAATGAAGATGAGTTTGCCCACAAATGGGTCAGTCGCAATCTTGAACGCAAGTGCAGTTAATGGCTCAGAATTCTCGGCCTTTCGTATAATTTGATCACCGGTTTTCGGGTCAGTCCCAACCGTTTGTCCCTGATCACGATCGAGTGGAGATGGCAGATAATCGGTCATTAAATCTAGCACTTTTTCTACGATCACGCCGCGACCATCGCCGCCAGTTACAAGGAAGAAATCGCCGTCGAGCACGCGCTTTCTGAGTGCAGCCTTGAGCTCTACTTCAGTAATGGACTCCTCGCCCTGCGTGAAGTACTTATCCATCAAAGCCTCATCGGCCTGGACCGCTTCTTCAACTAGCATTGAACGCGCATTTTTCGCTTTTTCGAGCATATCAGCTGGAATCTCACCTACGGTCAACTCGTGATCAGCGTAATCTTTGTAGGTGTAAGCCTTCATATCGACAAGGTCTACTACACCGCAGATGTCTTTCTCAAAGCCGATAGGCAGGTGAATTGCCACCGCGTTTTTAGACAGACGCTTGTGAATCGAATCAAGCGATTTATAGAAATCACCACCGATCTGGTTGATCTTGTTTACAAAGCAAATGCGTGGAATTCCGTACTTAGTCGCCTGGCGCCAGACTGTTTCGGACTGCGCTTCGACGCCCATCTTGCCATCGAACACCACCACCGCGCCATCAAGCACGCGAAGCGAGCGTTCTACCTCGGCCGTAAAGTCGATGTGGCCCGGGGTATCGATGATGTTGATCTGATGATTCTTCCAATACACCGTCACGGCAGCCGAAGTAATCGTGATGCCACGTTCCTTCTCCTGCTCCATCCAGTCGGTCTCAGCGCCGCCAGTGCCTCCTTTTACTAGGTCAATTTTGTGTTTAAGCCCCGTGCGATACAAAATCGCTTCCGAGGTGGTCGTTTTGCCGGCGTCAATGTGCGCAATAATACCAATATTCCGCAGCTTCGCCAGGTCGTTTATCTCAGTAGCCATATGCTCCTTTTTAATTATTATTGATAAGTCCAGAGTTCCACACTCAAAAAGACATATTTCTATCATTATAACATAAAATTGCAAAAATAAATAAAAAAACGCCCCAGGCTCGAAGGCCCGAAGCGTTTCAGTTGGGGGCGAGGCGGTTGTCCAGTGTTAAGTGTCAAGAATAGCTCTTATGCTTGCATTCCGGAGCTCAGTCCAGAGGAATTCAAACACGCGGTTCAACGCCGTCACAAAGAGACTCTCGTTTTGCTGCACTCCGAGCCAGTCAGAAATTGCCGGTAGCACTTTTTCGCAGCACTCTCGTTCCTTCATCCAGTACAGGAATTCGACCAGCGGCATCGAAATCTGCGACTCATGTAGATATAGGTCGTCTCCCAGACAGATGCCACGGCCGCTAAGGCTAACCAGCTGTCGTGCGGTCTTGGAAAAAACGATGTTGTGCCCAGCATAACGCGATACGATATCCATGCACGACGCCATCATCGCTTCGCTGTCCCTTACCCGGGTCGCGAGCTCAGTTGGGAGCGGCATGGCGATCTGACCAAGAAGCATCTCGGCGGCGACATGCCTGACCTCTTGGTCTACGTCGCCAACCTTAGCTTCCCGGTCACGGAGTAGCTGTTCGGCATCTGGGGTCTGGCATTTTTGGTCGTACCAGGTTCCCCATTCAGGACTCATCTACTATCACCTACTTTCATCAAAAAATACACCCCCCTCTTTTAATTATATCACAAGATGCCAAAAAAGTCAAGGTTAAAACGCGAATTAAGGGGTAAATCAAGCAATAAGTTAATCGTAAACCAAGGCGCTCTCGCCAGGCGCCTAAGCCAACTTTTTCCTTAAAATCTCCTGCACGACTGATGGGTTAGCCTTGCCATGAGATTCCCTCATTACCTGCCCCACCAGGAACCCGATCACTTTTTCTTCACCGTTGCGGAAGTCTTCCTGCGCTTTCTTAGTCTCTG
Source organism: Candidatus Saccharibacteria bacterium UBA3829 (assembly GCA_002393165.1). GTDB lineage: Bacteria > Patescibacteriota > Saccharimonadia > Saccharimonadales > Saccharimonadaceae > Nanosyncoccus. Next base: position 12,655 of record DGIF01000010.1, on the reverse strand, counting down.
GCTTCGCTAACACAACATCCACAATCGCCTCCAGAGCCCCGAGGTCGTTTTCCTGGATTAAACCTAGTTCCTTAGCTATCGTCTTTGCTCCTCGTCCTTTCATTTGCGGATCAAATAGTCGAAGGAAGACCTCTTTGGTCGCGGTGGATGAGAGCTCTTTCTTCTTGTTCATTTCGGCCAGCTCGGTCAATTCTGCCACCGTTGGCAGGTCATTCAAATACTCCGCTGACTTCTCCTCCGCCAGCAGTACCGATGCAAATAAATTTGCGATGGTTTTTATATATTCCTCATCGAGCTTGTCTAGCCTTTTCATTAACTCTGGATAGTCAAGTAGAACTTCCAAAACATCGCCAGCAATAACTGCCGCAAACTTTTTCCGGTAATCCGCCGGCATCGACGGCAACTTTGCCGATTCCGCCTCAATAAACTCGTTCGACAATCTAATTGGAGGCAAGTCTGGTTCTGGCATGTAACGATAGTCTGCCGCCACCTCCTTGGACCTTTGCGGTGAAGTTTTACCAGTGGCATCGCTCCAGCCTAGGGTCTGCTGTATCACTTTTTCACCGGACTCCAACACCTTTGTCTGCCTTGCAATTTCATACTCCACGGCTCGCTCAACGCTCTTGAATGAGTTGAGGTTCTTTACTTCGGTCCTAGTGCCGAGCTTCTCAGAACCCTCTGGCGCGACTGACGTATTCACGTCGAACCGCATATTGCCGTTATAAAGATCGCCGTAAGTCACTCCCGCATAGCGCATCAGCCGCCACAGCTCTTTGCAATAATCGTGCGCGTCCTTAGCCGAATGGATATCCGGCATTGACACAATCTCAATTAGCGGCGTATCAACCCGGTTCAAATCGACCAGCGAATAATTATCAAAATGCGTCAACTTGCCCGCGTCGCCCTCCAGGTGTGCGTGCTCAATCCGTACTTTCGTTCCGGACGGCAGCTCCACGTAGCCCGCCCCGATAATCGGGTGATAAAACTGCGTGATTTGATATCCCTTCGGCGAATCTGGATAGAAATAGTGTTTGCGGTCGAATCTAGAGTAGGCGTTGATCTCGCAATTCATTGCCCGTCCGGCCAGCACCGCGAGCCGCACTGCTTCTCCATTGAGCCGCGGCAACATCCCCGGCAAGGCATAATCCACCGGCGACACGCAAGAGTTTGGCTCTTTGCCGCGAGCGTCGTTGTCTACTTCCGAAAACAATTTTGTTTTTGTGCACAACTGAACGTGGCACTCAATCCCGATTGTTGGTATGTATTTCATATCGCTCCTAGATCCTTTAATGCTTGTTTGTAAATCGCTAACGCGCCCGCAGCTTGCCGATAGGAAATTTCCATGCCGTCTTCGTGCGCAATCATGTTGCGGAGTTTGTGCGCTCGCCACACGGCGTTGATGTCGGAAAACCTACTGCCGGACTTTTTCAGCCTTTCCCCCATTGTCTTGCCAGGAACACCGGATTCCATCAGGGCCTTGTCCAGCAACTTGTCACCGTCGATTATAGTCAGCGCGTACGTGGCTGAGCTCTCTTTGGCCAACCGGTTTTCGATGCTGAGAAACCGCGTCTGGTATTCCTCTTGGTTAAACCTGTGCGTGCGCTTTTTGGTCAAAACCATCGCAACGAGGACTAGCACCGCCACAATGATAATTGCGATTACAAAAGTTACTGCACCGCCGTCCATCAGGCCCCCCTCTTGCAAAAAATGCCAAAGTGTGGTATAATAGAAAGATAACTACTCATCTTGTAACTCCTTAGCGAACTCAATCAGCGCCCGATCGCTTCGTCGCGGCCCCACCAGTTGCAACCCGAGCGACAGGCCGTTCGCAGTCTCCCCGGCCGGGATTGCCAGCCCTGGCACTCCAGCGAGGTTTGCTGGCACGCTCATCAAATCTTCTAGATACATCGCCACCGGGTCGTTCACCTTTTCGCCAAGCTTGAAGGCTGGATTCGGCGACACCGGCGTCAAAATGAAGTCACACTTTTTGAAGGCCTCTTCGTACTCTTTCACAATTAAAGTGCGCGTTTTGGCCGCCTTCAAGAAATACGCATCATAAAATCCAGACGAAAGCACGAAGTTGCCAATCATAATGCGGCGTTTGTTTTCCGGCATAAAGCCCTCGCTCCTGGTGTTGCCATAGAGGTCGTCTAAGTTTTTGGATTTTTCTGAACGAAAACCATAACGTATACCATCGTGCCGCGACAGGTTGGAGGCCACCTCGGCCGGCTGAATGATGTAGTAAGCGGCCAGGGCATATTTGAGGCTTGGCATTTCAAGCTCCACAATCTCGTGCCCTTTAGACTTCAAAAGCTCACACTTCTTTTTCAACGCCCCCCGGATCTCCGCGTCCACCACGTCGTTATCAAAATCCTTGATAATCCCAATTCGCAGAGGTGGGGTGGCAGACACTATGGGTTCTGCGGAACATGAAGACTTGGCCAGAGCGGCCTGGAGCGTGTCCGAAGGACACGCGGTGTCTACCACTCCACCTCTGGTGTCATCGGCATTATAATAATCCGGTAGCGACGTCATATCCTTTTCATCTTTTCCAGATGCGATCGACATCACCAAATCCATGTCTTCTGGCGTACGCGTAAAGAAACCGATGCAATCTGTAGACGAAGCCATCGCCACTACGCCGTAGCGCGAAACGCAACCATAGGTAGGCTTCAGGCCATAGATTCCGTTAAACGAAGCTGGCTGCCGAATCGAGCCACCAGTGTCAGAGCCGGTTGCAAACTCTACGATGTCGAGCGCCACCGCTACCGCTGATCCACCAGACGAACCGCCCGCCACACGCGTTTTGTCATGTGCATTCAAAGTCGGCCCATAATAGGAGTTTTCAGTCGATGATCCGTGCGCGAAAGCGTCGCAGTTGGTGTGACCAATCAAAATTGCACCCTCAGCCTCCAACTTCGCCACTGACGTGGCGGTAATAGGTGACACGAAGCCACTTAAAATGTGAGCCGAGGCCGTCGTCTCATCGCCCGCAGTCAAAAAGTTGTCTTTGGCCGCAAATGGCGCCCCTGCCAGTTTTCCCACCGACTCCCCGTTTTTGATTTTTTCGTCAATCTCGGCAGCTTTTTTTAGTGCGCGCTCTTCGTAAAGTGCAGTGAAGATGTTGTAATCTTCAAAATGCTTCGCCTTTGCGAGCGCGTCCTTCACCAGCCTAGTCGCAGTGACAGTTTTGTTTGCAATTCTCATAGGATTCTCGGTACCTTTATCTGATTATCTTTTTCTTCCTCAGTCAGAGCGAGCAGCTGCTCTCTCGAAGCTTCTTGGGGCTTGATTTCGTCGTCTCGCCACACGTTCTCCATCTCGAACACTTGGTAGGTCGGCTCGACTCCTTCGGTATCTAGCTCATCTAGCTGTGAAATATATTTAATAATACCGGTGAGATCCTCTTTTAATCTCTCTGCTTCGTTGCCAGAAAGATCAAAATCCGACAAATCCCCCAAATGCATAATATCCTCGCGATTTATTTCCATATCTTAGATTATATCACTATTTGACGTTTCTGAATAATATTTTTTTGAGGCGCGCCAGCACCGGCTTTACCTCTTCAAGGTCAAGGAAATAACTTGCGATCATATACGACAGTATCGAGCCCGCCGCAATCAAGAAAAACTTCGGCACCGTAATTACAAGCGACACGTCCGTCGCCATCAGCGGAATGAACTTCGTGAGCGAGAAGGCCACACATCCGGCGATCACGGTCGCGAACGCCATCCTGATTGTTGCCCGCCAAAAGTCGTGTGTTAAGAGTTTACGCCCGCTTCGACGCTCCAAAATCGCAAGCAAGATAACGATCTCGACTATTGCCCCCAGCGACTGCGCCAGACCGAGCCCGTCCACGCCCCAACCCATCAAGTAGAACCAAATCGAGAGCAGGATAGTTAATCCAATGGCCACAATCGAGACCCGAAACGGCGTCTTGGTGTCTTGATAAGCGTAGAATCCACGCGACGCAATATGAAAAACGCTTCGTGCAAAAATCGCGATACATAGCGTCCCGAGCACCGACGCGATCGTGCTGTTTTGGTCGCTACTACCGATATTGGAAATAAAGCTAGTCACATAACCACGCGTGAAGAACGCAATCGCTGCCACTGGCGCCGCAATCCACAAGATCATTCGGAGAGCTTTCCTCAAAGTATCATAAAACTCATTCTCGTCTCCCGAACCAAGCTCCTCGGTCAACTTCGGGAAAAAGGCCGTCGAAATGGCTACACCGATAAGGTTCACTGGCATTTGATGTAGTGAAGACGCCTGATTGAACGATCGCACTGCGCCAGCGCCCATGCGCGACGAAAGGTTGGTGTTTACAATGGCGTTGACGTAGTCGATTCCCTGGTCCAGCGAGCGTGGCGGCAGTAATTTCAGAATCGTGCGGAATCCTTGATTCTTCCAGGCGATTTTAAATTCGTAATCGAACCCTAAACCGAAAAGCCCGATTAGTGCGACGATTAGCTGCATTACGGCTCCCAGAATCACACCGATCGCCACTCCCATAATCCCGCCCTCGAAAATCTGCACGCCGAATAGGTTGATACCGCCAGTAAACCAGGTGATACCGATAATGATACCTATATTATATATAGCGGGCGCAAAAGCGTAAAACACGAATCGCCCCACCGCCTGTTGCATTGATGTCAGCACTGTCGCGATGCTGAATAAAAACGGATTTATCGCAATCACGCGTGTCATATTAATGGCGAGAATCATCCCCGATTCATCTAGTCCTGGCGAAACTACGTATCGGATTAAGGGGTCGGCAAAAATCATGATTAGTACGCTCGTCACGAGAGTCAGGAGCGCCAGCAAATTCAATAATGATGACGACATTTCCCAGGCCGATTTTTTGTTCCCCTTCATCAGGCGCTCATTAAACACCGGGATAAACGACACCGCGAGTGCGCCGCTCGTCAGGATGAAAAACATGAAATCTGGGATCGTAAAAGCCGCCGTGTAAGCGTCAATGCCAGTCGGGTAAGTTCCGAGGTAGTACGAGTTCAGCAACCGGTCGCGAAACAGCCCGAGCAGAGCCGAAATTAAAGTAGAGGACGCCAATATGATCGCCGCGGATTTTACCGACATTTTTGCACTTGCCATCGCTACGACGGATCGGAACTTAAACTTTTTCATAGTTATTATTATAACACGTGCTATAATATATAATATGGTGAAAAAGAAAATTGAGATTACTTTACCATCCAAAAAAAAGAGTTCTGGTGGAGTTAAAGAACCTAGAGAAATCAAGGAAATTAAAGAAATTAAAATGCCCGCAGCGGCCGAGCGCCTGAGGGTAACCAAAGAAACAAAGGAAGTTAAAGAAGCCAAAGAGACTAAAGCGCCCAAAGGATCCGATCAGTCCGATCAGCCCGAAGCGACCGAAGAACCTAAAGCACCAAAGCGCTCCAAAGAGAAACTAACCCTTCAAAACTTCCCCGCTAAAGTAAGAGAGTTTTTTATGAATCGTAAAAGCAGAAGAAAAGCCAGAAAAGAAGCCGAAGCCAGGCGTCACGCCGAGGACCTCGCCTCCTTGCCAAAGGAGCCGATTAAGCGTTTCTTCGCCCGCCTGCACCCGTAGCGAGTTTTTCGCTGGTGGTTTTCTTGGCGCGGCCAAAAGGCTATTTTGAAAGGCATTGGCATACTGTTTTTACTGATGGTGATTGGCATCAGCGGGCTGTTTCTTTACTACAAGCCTCAGCTAGACGAAATGCGTCTTGAAGAAATGAATATCGCCGAGACGGTAAACACCTATCTAGATCGCAACGGCGTAGTGCTCTGGAAAGACACCGGCAACGACAATTATCGGCTCGTGGTCAACCAAGAAGACATTTCTCCCTACATGTACCAGGCTACGATTGCTATCGAGGACCGGAATTTCTATAACCACATCGGGGTTGACCCGGTCGGGTTGATTCGGGCGGTGTTTTCTACGATTACCGGACATGGTGTCCAGGGCGGTTCCACACTCACTCAACAGCTGATCAAACAAGTTTACTTCGCCGACGAGGCTCAAAGTGCCGATCGTGGTGGACTCCAGCGCAAGATCAAAGAGCTGATTCTCGCGATCGAGCTTGAACGTATGTATTCCAAGGACCAGATCATCACCATGTATCTCAACCAATCCCCTTACGGCGGTCGGCGTAACGGTGTAGAATCCGCCGCTCAGACCTACTTCGGCAAGTCCGCTAAGGACCTTACGCTAGCCGAGTCGGCATTGCTCGCGGCTATTCCGAACAACCCAGCCGTTCTTAACCCGTATAATGAATATGGCCACGACCAACTAATTTGGCGCCAGCAATATACTTTAGACGCGATGGCCGAAATGGGCTTTATTACGAAAGAGGAGGCAGCCGCCGCAAAAGAGGTTGCCATCCTCGACACCATCCGGCCAGAGTCCAGCCAGTACTCGGATATGCTGGCTCCGCATTTCGTGCTCGAGGTGCGCTCGCAGCTTGAAGAAAAATATGGCATCCAGACCATGCGCGCCGGCGGCTGGACTATTACTACTACGCTTGATTACCGCGCCCAGCAAATTGCCGAAGATGCCGTAAAGGTCGGTGAATCGCATACCTATATTAATAATAGTGACGATATCGCATTGGTTTCCGTTGATGTCGAGACCTCACAGGTTATTGCCATGGTCGGCTCAATTGATTTTTACAACACCACTTACGGCGAGCTAAACGCTACGACCGATTCCCTAATCGAACCAGGCTCCACGATTAAGCCCATTCTCGATTATTCGCCACTCTTTATGCAGCGCGAAGGCATTAATTACGGTCCCGGATCAATCTTGAGGGATGAAAACATTAACTCTGTTTATTGCGCAGGTTATTCTGGTGCCTGCTCTCTCACCAACGCTACGGGCACTTTCTACGGTGATGTTTCCATTCGCTTTTCACTTGGTCACTCTTTGAACATTGCCGCCGTCAAGGCGCTCTACATTAACGGCATTGATAATTCGCTAGAAATTGCCCATGCGCTAGGCGACACGTCTTACTGCGAAAACCGTAGCGGTTACGGCCTCTCGATTGCAATCGGTTCCGGTTGCGGCGTGAAGATGGTTGAACATGCCAACGCGTATGCTTCTCTAGCCCGGGGTGGCGCTTACAAAGACCTCGCTTACGTTCTCGAAGTCAAAAACTCGGCCGGCGACGTCATTGAGTCCTGGACTGACTCTCCGGCCACTCGTGTGGTAGACGAACAGGTCGCCTACATGATCTCAAACATCCTTAGCGACCGCTCCGCCCGCTGGTTTAACAACGAAGGTTTTGTCGTACCTGGCGTTTGGACCGCCACTAAGACCGGTACCACCACCACGACCAACTCCGCGGTCACTAAAGACTCGCTCATGGAGAGCTACTCCACCGCAATCTCTACCCTCGTTTGGAACGGCAACCATGACGGCTCTGGGCTTTCATCCAACTCTAACAACGTCGTCCGCTACACGATTGGCACTTACATGGAACGCGTCCACAAAGAAGTTTACGAACCGGATGGCAAATGGCATTCTGGCGACCAGCCAGTCAAACCATCCGGCATCAAGACGCTGTCCGTCAACGGCCAAAGCGACATTTGGCCTAGCTGGTTCAATGCCGAAAAGAATTCCGGCGTCGTCAAAGAAACGCTCACCTTCAATAAGTACAATCACCTCCTAGCAAGCAGTTGCACGCCGGACGCTTATAAAATCGAAGTCGAGGTTACCAAGGTCACTGACCCGATGACCGGCAAAGACAACTACAAAGTACCAGAGCCTTACGACAAAGAGACGGAAGACACCTGCACTTATACCCCGCCCGAGGTTGCGCTTTCGACCAGCGGCAATAAGATTATCGCTGTAGTCAAAAAAGGTTCCTCCAAACTTTCCGGCTACTCGCTCTACATTAATGGCACCGAGAAAAAAGGTATTTCGCTCGGCTCAGACGGCGTAATTAGCGGCTACACCCTAGACGGTTCCGAGTCCTCGATCAAGCTTAGCGTTTCAGACGAGGCTGGCTACACCGCTACTAGCTCGCTTACGCTTACGCCAACCAAACCTCAGCCCACGCCACCGGATACCGATGACGACGATGAGCCTACGCCGCCGGGCCCAGCTATCGACCAAACCATCGACGACTAGTGTTGTCGCCCGACCATCCGAGCAAAGATCATTTTGCCGGCTGGAGTCTCATAAAATCTAACAAACTCCACCATTACCTCGCGTCCAATTTTGTTGGCCGCTCCAGCTACCACTACCATTGTGCCATCCGCAGAATGACCAATCCCCTGCCCGCGTTCGGAACCTTTTTCTAAGATCTTGATTTTCATCCGTTCGCCCGGCAAAAAGTCACTCCGCACCGCCAACGCGAGATCATTGATGTTTAAGGTCGGGATCTTTTCGGCCGCCGCGACTTTAATCAAATTATAGTCGATCGTCAACACGGTACCTTTATTTTCCTTAGCGTACTTTAAAAGTTCCTCGTCCACTTTCTTCAGTCCATTGGCGTCGTCCACTATTTCGGTATTAACTTCCACTACGCGCTCTAGCTCGGCCACTGTCTCCAGGCCGGCCCGCGCGCGATTTCGTTTCTCGGGGTCTTTACCGTCCGCTAGGAGTTGCAATTCTAGCAGCACTGAACGCAAAATTATCAAATCACCATCGATAAACCCGCTCCGGGCCACATTTAAAATCCTGCCGTCGATCAGTACCGACGTGTCAACATAAATTTTTCGCCGTCCTCCCGCCCCTGGCCGCACTTTTCGAAACGCTAGTACGGTTGTCTCAGCTAAGATCAGCAGCGAAACTAATAAAATCGTAATTTCCATGCGAATTATTATAACAGAAACTTTTATTTTATCAAATCGTCACCATTTTTGATCGCGTAGCTATGATTTTCGTTCATAATATTATAATATTTTGCAACTAAATCTTCGCGCCCCAAAGTTTTCGCTGCATCAATTGCAAGATCATACCGCGACGCGGCATTACGTCTCAGCATTTCGAATGGCGTTGTAGTTGAGCCTTCCTCGTTAAAGCCGTGCACTCGCATACGTTTGCGGTCGGCATAGTTTTCGAGAATGGTTTCCATGATTTCTGGATAACCGTGAAAGTTTACAATGATCGGACAATACTGAGTAAACAATTCATCAAATTTTTCTCCGGAGAGTTTGTTGTCTGTCGTGCCGATCGCACGGTATGACAAAGCGTTAATCCCCACAAAGCGTAGTCTAATTCCCAGTAAATCCTCGCGCAAGATCTTCATTGCTTCGAGCGCCTCGCGTGTCGCGATATCGCCCGCCGCCGCAAACACAAAGTCCGGCTCCGGGTCAGACGCAAATTGATAAATCGAAGCACCCCCATTATCGAACATAAATTTAGCATGATGCGAGTCGACGTACCGGGGCAAATCGATCTTGTTAAATGTTGTAAGATTTACAACATCGCGCGAAGAAATCATAAAATTGAACGCCTCTTCAGCCGCAACATCGTCTACCGGGAAAATACAGTTTGCGAGATTGGACGGAATACTAAGTAGTTGCGAGATCAGTGCCGGGCTTTGATGCGTAAAACCATTGTGATCTTGCCGCCAGCAAGTCGAGGTTGACAATAAGTTCACTGCCGGCATCGGCTCGCGCCACGCAACTTGTTTAGATTGCTTGATGAACTTAATTTGCTGCAGCAACTGCGCCGTGATAATCGGCAGGAAGGCTTCATAGCTGCCTAGCATTGCCGACTCGCCGTTCATTAAGTGTCCAGTCATCACAGAAAACAATACATTTTCAGACAACATTTCAATAATCCGCCCGCCTGGCCGTTCCGGCAAGTCGCCGGGCTTCGTCGGTAGTCCCCAGGCCCGCGCTTCGGCCGCGTAAACAGCATCGAGCTTATTTGAGGTTGTTTCGTCTGGAGAAAAGAAATAAAAATGCGGATCATTTGATAGTTCGCGTTTTAATAGCTCGCCGATTTTCTTGGCCGGTGAGAAATATTCTGTGCCGGGATTTTCTACGCGATCAATCATAGATTTAGCGCCTCCTCTATTTGATAGCTTTTTAGCCAATCCTCAAGTTTTTTCAGCTCCGTCTTGTCGCTTGATGGGTTTTTAAGTGGGATTTGATGGGCCTCGTGCCCGTGATTCGGACCACCTTCGCCTTTTTCAGTCTCCAAAATATAAAACGGTGCGGCGACGTCCTTTCGCAAGGCCTCTTGGAATGTTTCTGGATCACTACCACGAACCCAGACTGGCGTAAATCCAAACCCCCGGACCATTTCGTTCATTTCCCGTTCTGACTTCCTAGCGTAAATCGAAGGCGCGGAAATCTTGTAACCGTTAAGATGCAAAATTGGCAGTACGCGCCCGTTCTTTTTACCGTCGAGCAAGTTACGCAGGTTTAGTGAGTCGATCGCGGTTGCCGTTTCTAACTCGCCATCACCGATCAGCACCGCAAGCGTTTTCTCGGGGTGGCCGAGCGCCACGCCGTAGGCGTTAGCAAGGGCATAGCCAAGCTCGCCACCCTCCGTGATGACTCCTGGCGTAAACGGGCTGGCATGGCTCGGAAATCCGTCTGGCCACGAAAACCCCCGGCATAAGTATTCCATCCCAGCTTTATCTATACTGGCACGTTCATCCACTTCCGCCAGCGCCCCATCCAACCACAAGTTCGCCTGCAAAGCCGGAAAGCCATGCCCCGGCCCAAGTACGAACGTAAAATAAGGATCCGCAGCGTAGGCCGCCGCGAGGTTGGCGTAGGCTACGTTAATTCCGTGGCAAGTGCCCCAGTGTCCGAGCAGCCTTGGTTTAATGTCGTCTGGCCGTAGTTCGCGTTCCAGCAAAAAATTATCTTTCAGATACAATTGGGCCACGCACAAATAATCGCAGGCCCTAATTCGTCGCCGAATAGCATCAATCTCGTCCATGCCCACCGTTTTCATACTATTATTATACCATAAACTCTTTAATTCTCTGCACTTCGTCTCGGAGTGCCGCGGCGCGCTCAAATTCCAAATTCGCCGCCGCGAGCTGCATTTCCGAAGAAAGTTGTTTGATAAGCCCAGGCAACTCGTCTTTTGGAATCTTGCGGATGTCGAGCTTGTTTTCCTTGGCTTTCTCAGGTATAATCGCACGTAAGCCTACAGAAATCTCTTTCTTGATCGAGGTCGGCGTGATCCCGTGTTCAAAATTATATTGTTTCTGGATTTCGCGTCGTCGGTTAGTCTCGCGGATGGCCCTTTCCATGCTTTCGGTGATAAGGTTGGCGTACATAATGACTTTCCCTTCCACGTGTCGTGCCGCGCGCCCGATCGTCTGGATTAATGCCGACTCGGAACGCAAAAATCCTTCTTTATCGGCGTCTAGTATTGCAACTAGCGATACTTCTGGCAGGTCCAGGCCTTCCCTTAGGAGGTTGATACCAACCAGCACGTCGTAAACTCCTTCGCGTAGGTCTCGCAAGATATCTCCGCGTTCCAGGGTGTCAATATCTGAATGAATGTAAGCGGTTTTTACGCCCCGCTCCTTCAAATGGTCAGTCAAATCTTCAGCCATCCGTTTTGTGAGCGTCGTGATTAGCGTTCGCTGACCCTTCGCAATTCTCCGATCGATCTCCTCCATTAAGTCGTCGATTTGGCCGTCTGAACTTCTGACTTCGACTTCTGGATCGAGTAGCCCGGTTGGGCGAATTACTTGCTCCGCTACGACTGGGCTGTGCTCAAGCTCGTATTCTCCTGGCGTCGCCGACACATAGATTGCTTGGTTGACGCGGGCTTGAAACTCGCCAAAGGTCAGCGGCCGGTTATCAAGCGCCGATGGCAGCCGGAACCCATAATCCACCAAAGTTAATTTCCGGGCATGGTCGCCATTGTACATACCGCGCACTTGTGGCAGAGTCATGTGCGATTCGTCCACAATTAGCAGGTAGTCTTCCGGGAAGAAATCCAGCAAAGTCGCCGGCGGCTGTCCCGCCCTTCTCCCTTCGAGGTGTCTAGAATAATTTTCAATCCCTTTCACGAAGCCAGTACTTGCCAACATCTCAAGGTCGTATTTGGTTCTTTGACTGAGCCTCTGTGCCTCCAGATATTTCTGCTGCTCATTGAAATAGGCCAACCTCTGCTCGTATTCTTCTCGAATCGAAGTTAGTGCTCGCTCGAGCTGGTCTGCCGGTGTAGCATAGTGTGTGTTCGGAAAAATATGCACGTGATCCGGCTGCTCTCGGACCTCAAAAGTTAACGGATCCACGATTTTGATCTTTTCTAGCACGTCAAAACCAAACTCAAAACGGTAGGCGTACTCGCCATTGGCCGGATAAAGATCGATTGTGTCGCCCATCACGCGGAAGTTGCCGCGTTCAAATGCTAAATCATTCCGGTGGTATTGTATGGCGATCAGTGTCTTAATGAAATCGTGTTGAGAGATAGCGACCAGTGCCCCGTCCACTTCTCTTCTCCATCCTTCCGGCGTTTGCCACAGTGGCAACGACATCGCCTCGTAGTGCTCTGGCGAGCCGATACCATAGATACATGACACCGACGCTACTACAATTACGTCTCTTCTAGTTAGGAGTGCTTCCGTGGCGCCGTGCCGTAGTCGATCGATTTCATCATTAATCGCGGAGTCCTTTTCGATATAGGTGTCAGTTGACGCAATATAAGCTTCCGGCTGATAAT
>DGIF01000021.1 GCA_002393165.1 Candidatus Saccharibacteria bacterium UBA3829 | reverse complement strand
AGCCCATGGCCCTGCCCTTTGACTTCCTGGGCATCGCCTGCGCGGAGCTGGCGTCCATTTCCGAACGCCGCACCGAGCGCATGGTCAACGCCGCTCTCTCCAACGGTCTGACCCCCTTCCTGACCACCAAGGCCGGCGTCAACAACGGCTTTATGATCATTCAGTACACCGCGGCCTCCATGGCCTCGGAGAACAAGGTCTTTGCCCATCCCGCCTGTGTGGACAGCATCCCCTCCTCCGCCAACCAGGAGGACTTCGTATCCATGGGCACCACCGCCGCCCGGAAGGCCGGACTGATCCTGGAGAACACCCGCTCCGTTCTGGCCTACGAGCTGCTGACCGCCTGTCAGGCTGTGGATATCCGCCGCATGGTGGGTCCCTGGGGCGAGGGCCTCTCCCCCGCCGTCAAGGCAGTTTACGACAAGGTCCGCGCCTTGATTCCCTTTATGCAGGAGGACCGCGAGATCCGAATCGATATCGAGCAGATCGAAAAGCTGGTCCGCAGCGAGGAGCTGCAGTCCGCTGCAAAAGCGCTGACCCCCGATTTCGAATAATCGAGGCCAACTAAAACACAACAACAAAACCCCGCCTGAAAAGGCGGGGCTTTAACATATCCAATTATTACCGTCAAACTTTTTTCACCTTGACCATCGCCGGACGAAGAACTTCCCCTTCGTAATAATACCCCTGGCGCAAAGTCTCAGCGATCACTTCTTTTCCGCCGTCGCCTTCCACCATCACCGCATCATGCAAATCCGGATTGAACTCCGTCCCCGCTTCTGACGCAATCGGCTTCAAGCCCAATTCATTCATTGTTTTTTCGAGCGATTTAGCTAATGGCTTCAGTTCGTCATACGCCAAAATCGCCCTACTCACATCATCGAGCAGCGGCAGCAACTTATAAACGGTCGCTAGCCTCGTGGCCTTCTTTTCGTTATCCTTTTGTTGTTCAATCTGTTTTCGGTAATTCTCAAAATCCGCCCGCGTCCGTTGCAAGTCAGCAGTTAACTCTGCTGTTTTTTTATCGTACGCCTCCTTTAGCGCATTCAAATCTTCCATTTTTTCTTCTTTGCTCATATTTTTTCCTCCAACTCTTTAATCTTGTCGTATCACTTCCTCTAGCATCTGGCCAGCGTGCCGCACTAAGCCCATCACCCGCGCATAATTCTGCCTAGTCGGCCCTAGCACTCCAATATAGCTCCGGTCCGAAAATGGCGAACGGAACTTCGAAATAATCAGCGACACCTCCGAATTTTTACCAATCGGGTTTTCTTGGCCAATAAAGATATTCAAAGCCTCGCCCGGCGCCGTTTCCCTCAGCCACGGCTCAAGGTTGTCCAGCAATCTCGCCACCGCCTGCACTTTGCGCGTGTCCATGAACTCCGGCTGCGTAAACAACCGCGTCAATCCAGCCAGATACAACTGCCCGCCGATTGTCGCAAGACCAAGATTACCAGTTAGTTCCACCAAAGCATCCACTGCCACCCGAATCGCCGCATCGGCCCGCGACTGCGACGAGACCCGCACCTCTATCACGTGCGCGCCCTTATCACTGGTCTCCTGTCGCGATTCCGCCTCATTCCCCAAATGATTCACATAATACCGGTATCCGGCATCCGTCGGCACGCGCCCGGCCGAAGTGTGCGGCTGCGCAATCAGCCCCAAGGCCTCCAGCCTCGCCATCTCCGCCCGAATCGTCGCCGGCGACACATCAAAAAGCTTCGCCATCGTCACGCTCCCCACCGGGCTCGCCGTCTCGGCGTATTCTTCCACGATTTGCCAAAGAATTTGCTTTTGACGCTCTGTTATTTCCATGCTTCAATTATACAAAATTAGCGCTCAAAATGCAAGAGTGCCAGAAAAGCGCCTGTGCCAAGCAGGTGACGACCGAAGGGGGCCCAAAATGTTTGCGTTAGTAAGATTTGGGGGAAGAAGGTCAGCGGGACCAGCTCGCATGTGTGTTATAATTGCACTATGGAAGACAAAATCGCTACAATCAAAACTTGGCTGGGCACCGGTTCCATCAACGTCTTCGGTCTCCCCATGTCCGGCAAGGACACCCAGGGCCTAGCTCTTGCGAAAGCCATCGGAGCCAAACTCCTTTCCTCTGGCATTATCATTCGTGCCAAAGAAGCCGAAACTCGCAAATACTACACTAACCACGGCGCCCTCACTCCTACTGATGTTTTTTACGACTGGGTTTTACCGTACTTCTCCCGCCAAGACATCGCTTCCGTCCCGCTCGTCCTTTCGTCCGTTGGCCGCTGGTCTGGAGAAGAAGATAAAGTCATGGAATCTGCTGCCGCCGCCGGACATCCAATCAAAGCCGTTCTCCTCTTGAATATCTCCGAGGCCGATGTCGAGAATCGCTGGGTCGCCGCCAAAACTCTCGGCGATCGTGGCAACCGCCGCGACGACAAAGATCTCGAAACTTTCCACACTCGCCTTGAAGAATTTCGCACCAAAACTCTCCCAGTCATGCAACACTACAAATCCCTCGGCCTTCTCATTAACGTCAACGGCGACCAACCGCGCGACGCCGTCTACGCCGAAATCATCGACAAACTCTATGATTTCGCTATCCGTTCCGGCCAAACAGCTTCTTGAGTCCGCGCCCAATCTCCTTTCTAAACTCCCACACCACATACACCACCCCTAACCCAGCCACTCCTAGCACGGCATAAAGCGCGATAAATGACGATTCCTCCTCAAAAGTTTCCTCCTCGAGCTCATATTTTGCGCCGTTATTCTCCACGATTTTCCGGCACCGCCCCGTCTCCTCATTCAAATAGTAACCCTCCGCACAAACCTTCGCCGCCGCCACCACAATTTTCCGGCACCGCCCAGTTTCTTCGTTCAAATAGTACCCCTCCTTGCAAGTCTTCTCCTCCGCTTCGTCCTTAATTTTCTTGCAGCGCCCCGTCAATGGATTCAAATACTGCCCTTCCGCGCAAACTTTTTCAAGCGGCTCTTCGTCGTCTTCTGCTTTCACGCACTTTCCAGTCAGCTCGTTGATCACTTTTCCCTCTTCACAGGATCGGTATTCTTGTTCCACGTTTTCCTGGCCCGGCGTCACCGCATACGTCACTTGCCAAATCCCCTCTTCCGCCTCTCGCGAAACCAAAGCCCACGCCGCACCTTTTTTCTGTCCGTTATAATATTCCAGCACGTCCACCGTTTCACCGTCTATGTCCACCAATTCTAACACGTTCGAACCCGTCGGGTTTTTCGTCAACTTAAAATCCGTAGCCCACCTCACCGCGTACTCTCCCTTCCCCACCTCCCCATGCAAATCGTAGGTTTTGTTCTTATATCTCAGCACGCACCCATCCATCGTCACCGGCTGAGCACCGCCATTATAAAACTCCACAAACTGCTCCGCCTGCGACTCGGTATAATAACTCAACATTTCCGAAAACACCAATCCCAAACATTGCTTTACCACCACAACTTCGCCCACTTCTTCCTCCACCGGGTTTTTGTCTTCATTTTCTGCCTCCTCTACCTCTGTTGCATAATCATTTTTTCCATCATCATCGGGTTTTTCACTAAGATTTTCCGTGTCGAGCTCTTCATCATCATACTGCGTCACATCCGAATCATCGTCCGAAATTATCGACAAACTTGTCGCATCATACTCCGGCTCATAATCTTTTACGTGTTCAAACTCTCCCGTCGCCAAATTCCGCACTAAAGTTGTCGCATTGCTCGTTTCAAAATACCTCGCACAGTCACCTTTGTTTGTCCAACACACACTATCGACTACCTCTCCATCCACCAGCAACGCTACTGGCCCCGCCTTCAGGGCCAGCGTTGCATTGTAGGTTACGTTAGACAGCTCACTGCCCGGTGATTTGTCGTAACGAAGGACAAGGTTCTCGCCGGACATCAAACTGTTCTCGGGAAACTCCACTAGATCAATGGTCTTCCCGCTTGAATTCGTATAGCGCACAGTTACGCCAGCGAGCGAAATCAAATCGTCGGAGCTCTTGCCAATCTCAATCATCTCTCCGACTTCACTCACCCCGTCGATCTTATACCCCGGGTTAATCGCCCGAATATACAAGCTCGGCAGCGGAGCAAGTTCATTTTCATCTTCGTCCATATTTTCATCATCATTCTCGGCGTCGTCGTCCCCCTCATCGTCGTCTGACGCCCCATCCTCACCCCCAATGTCATTACCTACCTCCTCACCCACCTCACCCTCACCAGGCGAATCATCCACCACCGCCCCCGCATCGGGATCTCCACTGACCGGAGAACCTTCCTCCGCCAACGCCACCCATGGTATCGAAACGGCCATTAAGTTTATGCACACCACCCAGCTAAATAATTTAAAAAGTTTCTTCATGCCCCGCACACTAGCACAGGCCAATTTTAAAATCAAGCCCCCACTTGGGATTTTATGCTATAATTAAAGCATGACCGCTATCGCCCCTGTTATAATCCTCTTACTTTCTGTGCTTATTATTTCATCGCTCCAGCTCGTGCCGGGCACTTTTTCGATTTTCTATCATTACGCTCTTGGTAAAACCACTCGCAAAAAAGCCGACGACCGCAGCCTCAGCTTTATCATCGGCGCCGAAATCTTTGTCGGTGTTATTTGGATTTTAATGCTAATGCTCCTAACTCTTCTCAGCTTCGTAATCGACCTCTGCTCCGCCCCGTTTTTCTGGACTCTAAGTGGAACTCTTTTTGCTGAAGCCATTGCCTTCCTGCTCTTTTACTTTCGCCGCAGCCGCAGCACGACACTTTTTATTTCACGTCGCGTCGCCGCCACACTCCAAGCTCGCGCCAGCAAAGCCGGTTCCCGTTCTGACGCCATTGCGCTCGGCTTTTTTGCCAATCTCCCTGAACTAATTTTCACCTTCCCACTTTATCTTATCTCTGCCATTATCTTTTTAAACACTCCTTCCCTCCCGCGCATTCTAATCACCGGCCTTTTCATCCTCGGCACTATTTTACCGCTTTTTATCATCCGCCTTCTTTTTCGCAGCGGACATAACCTCGCCCACATTACGCGTTTCCGCGCCAAACTTAAACCTTATCTGCGCCTCATCATTTTCTTCGCCTACCTTGTTCTTGCCTTCGCTATTTTAAATCTCGGGGTCACAAATTATGGACGATAGAACTCTTAAATCTCTCCGCAACGAACTTAAAACTCACAGCCGCGCGCTTAACATTCCAGCCGGCGCCGCCGACGCTTTCATTGATGCCTGTCTTACTTCCGTCCAGAAATCCCTTGCGAAAAAAACCACCATCACTTCGTCCGACCTTACGCGTCTAGTCGCTAAAGAACTCAAAAAATACCACGCCGATTTTGCTTATGTTTACGAAAATCGTGATACAATAATATAAATATGGGTGAGAAATTTGACTTTGACTACTTGGTTATTGGCAGTGGTCCAGCTGGTGGCACCATTGCTCGCCTTCTCGCATCAAACAAAAAGCTCCGTGTCGGAATCGTAGAGGGCCGTTCTTTCGGCGGCAGCAATCTTTGCACAAGAGACGTCCCACACCTAGTTGGCCAATCCTTTGCGCATCATTATCACCAGCTCCGCTCCGCGCCCGAAATGCGAAGTCAAACCCTCCACTACAACTTCCCATCCATCGCTTCGCACCAAATCGCCGTATCAACTGTGCTCGGCGCCGGCGATCCCGGCAAGTTCACCGCCTTTGGCATCACCTGTCTTTCTGGCTACGCTCATTTTCTCAACAGCCACACTGTTGCTGTAGGCGATCAACAATTTACTTCTAAAAACTTTATCCTCGCCACCGGCGCCAAAACTTCAACCGGCGGTATCGTCGGACTCGAAAGCGTCAAATGCCTCACTCCCGATACCGTGCCTCGCCTGCGGCGCCAACCCAAGTTCGTTTTCGTTATTGGCGGTGGCCCCACCGGCTGCGAAATCGCCGAATACTTTGCTAAACTCGGCACCAAAGTTATTATTATGGAGCAGGCCTCCGGACTTCTGCCCAAAGAAGACCCCGAAGCCGGTCAAACTCTCCGCGAATACTTCGCTACCGAACTCGGCATCATGGTTATTACCGACGCCAAAGTAGTCGCCCTCGAAAATGACGGCACTGCAAAACGCGTCATCTTCAAATCCGGAGCCGAAGACAAAGTGGTCCGCGTTGATTGCGTTGTGCTAGCTACCGGCTCCGAACCCCGCACCGACTGCGGGCTCGAAAACGCCGGCGTCCGCACCAACAAATCCGGCGGCATTATGACCAACAAATATTTCCAAACCACTACCAAAAATATCTATGCCATCGGCGACTGTCTCGGCGGCAACTACTCGTCCACCGAGCGCGCCGAACACGAAGCTTTTGTACTGGCTGAAAACATTTTCCACAAATCCAAAAGTTTTGCCGATTACAAAGGCTTTATCCGCAGCACCAACACTTGCCCAGCCGTCGCCTGCGTTGGTTCCACCGAGGCCAGGCTCAAGCGTCACCACGCTAAATATAAGACTTCTATCTGCTACCTCAAGGATCTTCCCGCTAGTATTATTTACGGCCTTGATTATGGCTACGTCAAACTGATTGCCAGTCGCCGCTCGCATCATATTTTAGGCGCCTCTATCGTCGCGCCTCACGCCGAGCTCATGGCCGAAGAACTCAGTCTCGCCATTCGTCACCATCTCACCGCCGTTGAGCTCGCCAGCACTCCTCACATCGCCAACTCCTTCAATTACGCTATCAAACTGGCCGCTAAGCAACTTGTCTAAACCATTCAAAACAAAAATCAGCTTAAGTTAGGGGGGTAACTTAAGCTGATTTTTACCCTGAAACACGTTTCAGAACTTGGTGGCGGGGGTTCGATTTGAACGAACGACCTTTTGGTTATGAGCCAAACGAGCTACCAGACTGCTCCACCCCGCGACATTACTGCCAACCTTGGCACACTTAACATTATACACCAATCATCGATTGCTGTCAATACTTTTCCCTAAAGCTTTCCTCAAAACTAAACTAATTACCGTATTCTGCTGCCGAATATTCGCTCTTCACTTCAAGCAATTTTTCGATTTTCACTTCATTTCCATTGCCATTATCAATCGCCTGAATCGCATACGGCAAATAAGCCGAAGCCGATTCTGCCTCCCCGGTCCTCACCTTCACTCTTCGATAAAGGTCGTTAGCTTTGCCAGTAGAATCAATTTCCACCTGCATATCCTTGAGTATCACTACACCGTCCGCACTTCCATTGTTAATTTCTGCTCCCTGCGTCAAACAAGCCTCCTCCACCGTGCATAGTTCAAGCGCAAATTCTGTGCCCGGCTGCCCATACGGAAGTGACACCACAAACATAAACGTGTCGGGGTTGCGCCCGCCGCCATTGCTAAACCCGATCGGATCCGGCAGCTCGATTTTCACAGAACACAAGAACTCACCATCCTGGTCATCCGGACAATATACTACGTACGGCAAATTCTTTTCCAAATTATTCGTCGCCGCCATCTGCTCTGCCGTAATCTCGTTACCGCCATCATTGCTATATGCACCAACGTAGGTCTCACCACTCTCGCTCGCTCCATCTTCTCGGTTTGTCGGGACTAGAAAAACCGTTGCCCGATCAGTTTCCGCCTTGCCATTTCCACCAAGAGACATCTTGGAATTAACTTCACCGAGCGTAAAACTGTTTGCAGTCTGTACTAGTTGTAGCGACAACATCGGCGGTACTGCTAGCTCATCGTCTGTCGGCTGAAATGCCGTCCGCCACGCACCAGAATCTTCCTCGATGAAGTTAGCGTAGTCCAGGCCCATCTCGTCCTGAGCCGAATGCCAACTGAGCTTGACATATTTTATGCTACTAATCAAGCTCTCGTCTTCTAGCGACACATTTATGATTTTTGAGGTATTCGAGGAATCTAAGTCTGCACGATAATCGGACAGCGTCGTTGCCACCATCACGCAGGTATAAGCCTGGCTCATATTATTGGCAGCGCCATGGCTTTCGCTAATTTGCACTTCGCCCGTTTCCGGGTCAATCTGCCGCCCCAAAATATTCGCCACCATATCGCAATTCGGATTCTTCATATAATAAATAATGTCATTACAGTTAATAGAACCATCATTCGAAAGCGAACCGGTATACGTATAGCCCTGCTCCAAGCACGCTTGATAATTAAGTACTGCCAACTTTGCGTCCTCTACTCCCGCCAATGCCGAATCGTACGCCGATCGCGACAAGTCACTATTCGAAGCCCTACCTATTTCCGAAACTACTACTAATGCAAAACTTGAAGCCACAATCACTAAAAGCAACGCCGCGAACGCCACAATGTAGAACGAGGCAACTCCTTTTTTGAATCTGATTTTTTTCATAGCTATTCTCCCAACGCCCTCACGGCGAAACTAAATTTATTAATTGCGCAATAGTTATATGCAAAGTCATATCCGCTCGGCACTTCACACGCACTGTTATGTGATAAAATATTCACTCCGCCGTCCAAAGTTCCAAGTATAAACGCTGCCTGGTAAAACACTGAATTGTTCTCATAATTCACCGCTGGCCGCGACACCGTTAAATCATAAATCGCCAAGTCCGTCGCTCCGTGTGAAGAGATCAAATATTCCGGTTCGCCCTCAAGCATACCATTGCCAATTTCCCTCACATCAATGATGTTTCCCTCAAACGCCGCCGTAGCCGTCGCCTCATCATTTATCGCCTCGTAACCATTCTCCTTTTCGCCAAAAGCCGCCACGCAAATACTTCGATTCTTGTCCAGCACCTTTAACAGCTTAAATGGCACATTATGATTCCCATTCGCGACTTCCTCACCTTCCTGGTAACGAATCCCCTCTGGATAATCGTTTGAGATTAACACCGCCCATCGATTCAAGCTTTTCTCTTCAAATGTTGCATTCTCAAGTTCATAATATCCACTATTCCAAATATACGAGTACGACCCCGTACAATAAACTCCGTACACCGGCGCCTTAAAAATCTTTCCTCCCGAAGTCACTTCCGAAAAGTGCGTCAATGATACAAAGTTATATGCATCATCCACGAGACACTCTTCTTTCTCGGCTTCGTTGTCCGCATACACACTATTGCAAATTCTCGTTAAACTCCGCGCCGACGATTGCCTAGTCGCCGCCGTAAAATCATCGATCAAGCTCGTACCAGCCGTATTTACCTGCGACAAAATATTTCCTCTCCGATAAGAAGCCATCATGCTGCTGATTACGCCCGCCAACGACACCGACAAAAGCCCCACAAAAACAATCGCTATGGACAGTTCAACCAAAGTAAACCCGCTACGCGACACCTTTCTCATACTTAAATTATACCATAACAATTATGAGTTGCAGGCATTTTCTTCACCATCAAGCTCGACTATCAGCACCCCAGAAGCGTCTCTCGCGTTTTTTAATATTCTCACATCTCGCCGACTGCCACTGGTGTTACCATACCCGTTCATGTTCACACAAAAATCTATTTGCTCTGAGCTAAAGCTATCGAGCTTCTCCACGATCAAACTGCTACTCTCCGCAAAAGCTACGTCTGCTCGTCCATCCTCACCATCTAGCTCCTTATTAACTTCTATCACTCCGTCGCTACCTTTAGCCACCAGCGTCGTAATCTTCCCAGACCGCGGGTGTCTGACAATTAAAAGCGACCCTTCAAACGGAACTCCATTTGCCGTTGAGTCAATCACGGCCGCCCACCTCGGCGTATAACTTTCGATCATCCCCGCACGCTCCACGAACGGCTCATCATCAATGTCCTTCTGGATCATAATTGCGTCCATATTGAGCCACTCAATCATGCCCAGAGTGGTCCCGGTGCCGGTAGTGGCATCCTTCCCCACTACATCGTACACAAATATCTTCTGCTGCTCTAAAACCTCTGCCCCTGAAAAATCGTATGACTCTCCAAACGTCACTAATTTACCATAAATTACATAATCTTGGCTTCTCCCACTCCCAATGCTTTGCGGATTTTCCACTTCGGAGTAAACCCTTCTTAAAAACTCAGCAAAATTCTGCGTCGCATCATTGAATCTCTGCTGAGATATCGCAACCGAAGCCATACCAATCACGCTCATTAGCACCAAACCCGAAACCGCAATAAAAAGCGAGACCTCAATAAGCGTAAACCCATCATGCTTATGTTTCATGGTCTCATTATAGCACAGTCTTCGTCCTAAATCTGTATTTTGATGATTTTTGGTACAAAAATGGTCGGGGTACTTGGACTCGAACCAAGGACACTGCGTGTATAAGACGCATGCTCTAACCA
>DGIF01000008.1 GCA_002393165.1 Candidatus Saccharibacteria bacterium UBA3829 | reverse complement strand
CGCCGCCACCCCCGCCGCCACCCCCGCCGCTAGAGCCACCACCGGGGTGCGTAATCGGACTATCGCCCACCCAGCCGCCACCATCGGCAAAACAATTACCACCACAAAATACTAAACCGACAAGCACCGCCATAGTCAATGTTAATAATTTCTTTCTCATCTTATTCCTCCTCCTCAACCATGCTTGGATCATCCACCGGCGGTTCAGTCGGCATTAACTGTTCCAACATTTGTTCACAATATCTCACTCCAGCCTCATTTCCTGCCTTCTCATATATGTCCCTGAGTGATACATAATAATGAGCTTGAACATCTACGGCCTTCGGCAACGGCTTCGCAAGATCAGCCACATTAAGTGCCGCATCTAGCCCACCATCATAATCGTAGACAAAGTCAGCATAGCACATCGTAATATACAGGTTATATGCAGCATCATTCGTAGCCATATTGGCCTCATACTCCTGTTTCACTTCTTCAAGATCATACCCGCCATCAGTAAAAGAGCGTCTAATCTCATAACATTTAGTTAGCGCATCATTAGCGGACACCTCCGAGCCCTCAATATCTTGAAACTCACTTAAGTCAATATCTTCAACCGGAATTTCATCGCTCATCCCGGCTGGGCGTAAATTCAAAACAACAATTGCAACAACCAGCCCAACCGCCAAGACCGCTGCTACCAAAAGTATTACTACTAAACCCTTCCGGCCCCCCTCACCAGAATCTTGTGCTAAATCGTGAGTCTCCATACCCCCATTATAGCACAACCATTACCGCAATCTCAAAAAATTACTTATGATTTTCGCCTAGCGTGTCCACGCTCTCGCCCGCCGCCAACCTTCGCATCCACGCATCCGCCGGCCCTGCCGTCATCAGTAGTACCAAATATCTATTATCCAAATACTCCCGCAGTCTTAATGCCAACTCGCGCGAAAGCGCCGCCGGTTCTGCATCCCCAGAGTTCACCAACCCAGACACCAACTCCTCTGGCGACAAAACCTCCAGGTCTTCAGGCTCCCGCACCAAATACGTCGGCAACCAGAAAATCTTATCCGCCCCCACAAACGCCTCCCTGTATCCATCACGCACCTCAATTTGCCTGGCATTTTGATGCGGCTGATACACTATCACTAGGCCTTTCCGCCCATCAATCTCAGCTTGTTCTCGCGCCATTTCAATCGTCGCGACAATCTCTTCCGGATGATGTGCATAATCCGTATACAAACCTTCCGCCAATTTCTCAAACCTTCTCCCCACTCCAGGAAAATCGTTCAGAACCTGAACCAAATCATGTCCATCATATTTAGTGCCATCTTCCTGCGAAATCATTCGTTGCACCGCGCTCGCCGCCAAGGCCGCATCAATCCTCCGAGCTTCACCCGCCAAAGCAAAATCTCCCGGCTTGTAAGCGCCAACCTTCCCATTTCTATCCATAATTCCGCTAGCCGTATTTTCAATCACCCACTCACTTTGCGCCTTAAACTGCGCAAAAGCCTCCTCATAGCTCTCCCGCGTCGGATAAATATCCGGATGATCATAGCTCACGCTTGGAATCACCGCCAACCACGGATGATATTTCAAAAAGTTCCGATCATACTCATCCGCCTCATACACAAAATATTTGTCCCCCGCACGATACGCCCCAGACGGTGCAAAGCCCAAAGTCGTCCCCACAATATACGAAACCGGCAATCCCAGCTTCAAACACACCCACACGATCATCGCCGTCGTCGTCGTTTTGCCATGCGTTCCGGCCACCGCTACCATTTTGAGCCCCAATTTTTCCACGAGATAAGCCGTAAAATCATCCCGCTTAGTACATTTAATTCCCGCTTCCCGCGCCATACTCAGCTCCACATGATCTTCCGGCAACGCCGAAGTATACACAAACCAATCCACAGCATCAAGTTCCGAACGCAAAAACTCCCCGTCCTGCACCCCAATTTTCATCTTCACGCCAGCCTTCACCAACTCGTCATAAATCGCGCCCTCCTGAAGATCCGACCCCACTACTTCCATGCCAGCATTTACCGCCATTAACGCCAGCGGACCCATCCCCGTCCCTGAAATCCCCGAGATATATATTTTCATGATATAATTATATAATGATTATTAAATCCGAGCAAGAGATGTTGGAATTCGGCGAGAAATTCGCCCAATCGATGGCCACCGACAAAACCGCCGCCACCGTCATTGAGCTTATCGGCGACGTCGGCGCCGGCAAGACCACTTTTGTCCGCGGTTTCGCCAGAGGTCTCGGTCTCACATCCGAAGTTACCAGCCCCAGTTTCACTATTTCCAAATCCTACGCCCTGCCCGACGGCAAAACTCTCACGCATTACGACTTCTACCGCTTAAACGACCCCGGGCTCATGGCGGATGATCTCAAGGAGAAAATCAAAGACAACCATATAATCGTTGTCGAGTGGGCAAATTCGATCAAAAACATTCTACCGAAAAATCGCACTATCATCAAAATTACTTATAATGATGATGGCGCACGAGAAATGAATATTGAAGACAACCGGAATAGCACCATTGAGGGACTTCCGGAGGCTGCTGCCGAGGATGAGCGCCGGAGCCCCGTGAAGACGGGCGCGACGGACGCGACCCGAAATGGTACTATCCGGTTATTTCTCGATACCAGCACTCCCACCACAATTCTAAAACTAAACGACCAAACCTATGAATGGAATTCCGGTCACGATTTGGCCGAAAAACTGCTTCAATTTATCCACGACAAACTCACCGAAAACAACAAAGACTGGCAGGACCTCACCGAAATCACTTTCATGTCCGGCCCGGGTTCTTTCACCGGCCTGCGCATCGGCGCCACCATCGTCAACACCCTCGCGCACGAACTACAAATCCCACTTTACGACCACCACGGCGAGAAACACAAAATCATCCTCCCGGACTACGGCCGCGGCGCCAACATTTCACAACCCAAGAAATAGCCCTAGCCCGTAAAGCCTAGACTCAAACCCTGTTTAAGAGCTCAAATTCTATTTGATAATCTCGTCAATAATTCCGTATTTCAACGCCTCTTCCGCGCTCATCCAGTGATCGCGGTCCATATCTTTTTCAACTTGCGCCACCGGCTTTCCGGTATTTTTCGCAAAAATCTCCGCTAGCCGCTTTTTCAAAAACACGCCTTCTCGCAGCATAATTTCCTGATCAGTAATCTTACCCTCCGTACCAGACGACGGCTGGTGAATCATCACTCGTGCGTTCGGCAAACAATATCGCTTCCCCTTCGCCCCGCACGACAGCAGCATCGCGCCCATCGACGCTTGCAACCCAATCCCAATCGTTTCCACTTCCGGCTCGATATAATTCATTGTGTCAATAATCGCCAAACCGTCATAGACCGAACCGCCAGGCGAGTTGATGTACAACTTGATCGGCTTCTTCGGGTCCTCGTGCGCAAGGTACAATAATTGCGCCACCACCAAATTCGCCGTATGCGAATTCACTTCCTCACCAATAAATATAATGCGATCATTTAAAAGCCGCGAATAAATGTCATACGCCCGCTCGCCCTTGCTGGTTTCTTCGACCACTGTCGGTACTAAATAATTTTTCATGTTTTCTCCTTTCGTTACTATGATTTTTTTCACCCCTGTTAAAATGCGTTCTAAGTTTTCAAAACTAAGCACTATGATTTTTTAAGTTCCAATTTTCCTTTCGCATATACTAAATTCGGGATATCACCCTTCACGAGTTCTCCGGCAATCAACTTCTCGTAAAGCAGCGATTCTACTTCGTCTTCAATGCAACGCCTAAGCGGGCGCGCGCCATTTTTCGGATCATAACCCTTCTCGATCAAATAATTCTTGGCTTTTTCGTCTACACTTAACCCCACGCCCTTCGTCGCAAGCCGGCGTCTCAAATCGTCAATCAAATTATCGAAAATCTTTTCCACGTCTTTTCTGGTCAAAGCATGGAACACTAGAATGTTATCAAGCCGGTTGATCAGCTCCGGACGCATTACTTTCTTTAGCGCTTTCATTGCATAAGATTTGTTTTCTTCGTACTCTTCCGCCAGCGCCTTTTTGTCCTTCGCCGTCTTGGCCGTAAACCCAAGCTCGCCCTCACGATACATATCCGCCGACCCAAGATTCGATGTCAAAATCACAATCGTGTTATTAAATTTAATTTTGTTACCCTGCCCATCCGTCAGCACCCCATCTTCCAAAATCTGCAGCAGCAAATTAAACACATCCGGATGCGCCTTTTCAATCTCGTC
>DGIF01000034.1 GCA_002393165.1 Candidatus Saccharibacteria bacterium UBA3829 | reverse complement strand
TTGCCATAAAAAGTTCCTTTGGTTAGTTTTAAAATTTTTTGGATTAGCTAATTGTTAAAAAGCGTCACCAAATAATCTATAAGAAGAATCCTCGGTGGCAAATTAAGCTTTGAAGCAGCCACTGTCTTTGGTAACTCCCCCCATTATATCACACTTTTAGCAAAAATTCAAGATCTAGAGCCTTTTTGTGGTCAAGAATTGCGTTACCGCGCCAAAAATCGCGATGCCAATTAGCAAGGGAAAATACATATTCATCCCTACATCAGAGAGCTGTATGATGCCCATCGTAATCACGTAGGATCCGGCTAGCGACGTCGCGATAATAATGGCTGGCTTAATCATCATCACTGCCGCGCCGGCCGCAATCACGCCAATCACCGCGCCAATCGCTAGCGTTTGTAGGTCCGTGCCGAAGTACTGTGCTATCGTCATCACGACTAAAGCAAACGCAATGCCGCCGACGCAGACTTTTTCGATCGAAAAACCCATCAGGCCGAGCAACAAACCGCCAGCAATTGGAATCAGATTTTGCCACAAATCATTCCCCGCGATCTCTGGCACCATATTCTCAAAGACCGGCATTAGAAAATGCGCCAAGTTGAGCCCGATGATAAACCAGACGACGAAAAAAGCAATTTTTTTGATGCGGTATCCCGCTAGCAGCACCGCTGCGCCGGCCGCCATCAGGATGACCAACTCTGCCTCCGAAAATTTAGTTATAGTTTTTCTTAAGTTTTGTTCAATATCACTAACTTCCATAAGCTCATTATATCACATCCAAAAACCCCGCACTATTATATAAATGTACGGGGCGAAAACGAGCCAAAAGGCATTAATTGTACAGGTTTTCTACTGCGATCGACGGGCCCATCGTGGTCGTGAGGAAAACACTCTTCACGTAGGTGCCCTTGAGCGATGCTGGCTTCTGTGCCTTCAACGAATCAAAGAAAGCGTTGGCGTTCTCAAGCAACTTATCGGCGCCAAACGAGACCTTACCAAGACCAATATGTACGATAGCTTGCTTGTCTACGCGGTACTCAACCTTACCAGCCTTGGAATCCTTCACGGCTTTCTCGACGTCCATGGTCACGGTACCGGCCTTTGGATTTGGCATCAAGCCTTTCGGGCCAAGTAGACGTGCATATTTACCAAGCTTCGGCATATAGGCCGGAGTGGAAATCAGCACGTCAAAGTTAATTTCGCCCTTCTCGAGCTGTTTCAAGAATTCCTCGTCCTCAGCGATATCGGCACCAACAGCCTTAGCGGCCTTGCAAACATCAAGCGGCGCAAATACTGCTACGCGCACGGTCTTACCATTGCCATTTGGTAGCACGATGGTAGTGCGGATATTCTGATCCGCCTGGCGCGGATCTACCCCAAGTCGCACGTGTGCTTCGACCGAAGCGTCAAATTTCACAGGGCTGGTTTTCGTCGCAAGCTCGAGGGCCTCTTTCAAGGTGTAAACTTTGCCCTTCTCGACCAACTTGTAAGCATCCTGGTACTTGCGACCACGGCGCTCAATGCGCGGGCGAGTCACTGGCTTTGCACCCTTTGGCTTCTCGCCAGCCGCCTCAGCAGCTGCGCGCTCCGCCTTGCGGGCCTGGCGCTCTTCCTCGGCTTTTACTTCTTCGATATGTTTCTTAGACTTCTTGCCAGATTTTGCAAAAGTCTCTTCCGTCTCTGCGACCTCGGTCGCCTCAACGTTTTCATTAAGTTTGACCTCTTCTTCGGCCATAATTTCCTTTCTGTGGTGCTAGCGAGTAAACTCTCCCACAATTAAATTAACTCGTACAATTATATCAAAAAAGAGAGCCCGCGTCAAGCGAACTCTCTTTGAAAACTATTCGACGGTCACACCCATTGAGCGTGCGGTGCCAGCCACAATTTTGACTGCGCCCTCGAGGTCGACAGCGTTGAGCTGATCCATCTTTTTCTGCGCAATCTCTTCGAGCTGGGCGCGGGTGATTTTACCGACCTTTTCGGTATTCGGCTTGCCAGAGCCCTTCTCAATCTTAATTGCTTCGCGAATCAAATCGTCCACTGGCTGCCCGAGACAGGTCCAGTCAAACGTCCGATCTTCGAACACGCGAATGTGCACAATCACATTCTTGCCCATGAATTCTTTCGTCTTCTCGTTGAACGGGTTGATGAAATCCATCATGTTTAGGCCCCATTGGCCAAGTGTTGAACCAACCGGAGGTCCCGCTGTCGCCTTTCCGCCAGGGATGCGCAGCTTAAGATTTCCAATAACTTTCTTTTCTGCCATAAAAATCCTTGTTAAATTTATTTAGAAGCTTTTTGCGTAACGCCTATATTATAGCACGTCGTAAACAAAAAAGCAATACAAAATAAACAGTCCGGGAGCAGGGATAATACCCAGCAGGCAAGCTTGAAGTTGTGTTTTCCGCATCTTGACATTTTAGTATAAGTATGATACAACTAAAAGAGAGCCCATTGCCCATTTGCGCCCCTAGTTTTAATCCTTGGTGGTTTCTTATGGCCATTGCGGTAATTGCAATTTCCAAAAATGATAAAGGAGGATACTAGCATGCCTTTCGCGCGAAAATATGTTTACCAGCTCGGCAGACTCGCTGTGTCAGCGATTGCGAGTGGGGTACCAGAAGCCGTAACTCGTATTCTTGACGAATTCGGCTTCTCGCAGGAGAACAACGCCGGTGCTGGGGGCGGTGGCCACGCCAACTTGCCTCCCCTCGAGTCGTACTTAAATCTGTATGACGTACTGTGGCAAGCTAAGGATATCGTTGTCGCCAACTCCGCTTCCCAGAGCAGCGATATGACTACCAATGCTTTTCATCGGCTTTATCCGAAGTTCTTGACCGATGAGGCGATGGAAGTTGGTGGAGCATACTACTGGATCGCCCTTGGAGGACGCGCCAACCCCGAGCAAGTCTTGGAGAGGATCCGTCCAGAAGACAAGTATAACTGGAGGGTCTACGCTGTCTTGGCCAGGGCCACGCTTCAGACCGTCATCGATCTGGCAAAAAAAGACGTCGACCGGTTAACCATGGACACGACCAGCCGGATCGTTGGCTGCCTCGAGTTCGAGGAAGAACCAAAATACAACCAATCTGGTCCGTGTCTCTTTCGCTATCCGCTTTGGCGGTACGCACGCGAGCTGCTGCTGCAATACAGATGCGGAAAGATCATGGCTCCGACAAACGCCGCTATCATATTCAGGGCGATTTGCCCCGCATATATGACGGTTGAAAGCTTCGTCGAGCGGGGCAATGGCAAGTCTGTATGCGGAGTCATCATCGACCCTACCGTGAGCACCGCAGAGGAGCTGTGGACAAGCGTGCGTCGTCTTGAGCCGGATACAATCTGTCTGCTGTTGAGCAGAGTTATCGAGCGACGCTTCGGCCCATGAACACCGGCCGCAATCTCTGAATCAAACCAAACCCCCGCCTGTGCAAGGCGGGGGTTTCTATTTGGCATAACTATTGTTGGCTTCTTTGGGAAATCCAGCCCAATATTTTAGTTCAATTGCTTTACTTGCAGCGCATCAAGCTCGACTGGTGTTTCGCGTCCAAACATCGAAACCATCACTTTGAGCTTGCCCTTTACCGGATCGATTTCCGATACGGTGCCGTCAAAGCCCTTGAATGGCCCATCGGTGATTGAAACCACTTCGCCAACTTCGTACTTCACTGAAAACTTCGGATCTTCAACGCCCATGCGTTTCTTAATCTTAGTGATTTCCTTCTCAGATACCGGAGTCGGCTGCGTGCCAGTCCCGATAAACCCAGTCACGCCAGGCGTGTTGCGGATAATATACCACGTCTCATCCGAGAGCTTCATATCCACCAGTACATAGCCTTGCAAAATCTTGCGGTCCACCACCTTGCGCTTACCATTTTTAATTTCAATCTGCTTCTCTTTTGGCACAATCGCCTCAAAAATCTTGCCGCTCATTTCCACGGTGCCGGTGCGCTGGTTGATCGAATCCGCGACCTTGTCCTCATAGCCAGAGTAGGTCGAGATTGCGTACCACGCCCTGGTATCATCGTAACGGTTTACTGCCATTTTAATTCCTTTCTAATTCCCTAATATTAAATTAAATAACCACGTGAAGAACAAGTCTAGCACCGAAATTAGTACTACAAACAGCACCGTATATACTAGCACCGCGAGCACCATTTTCCAAGTGGCTTTGCGATTCGGCCAGCGCACTTGGCGAATTTCCTTCCACGAATCGCGCAAGTAGCGGAAAAACGCTGCAAACGGCCTAAACAAGATAAATACTTTTTTGTTCGCCTCAGCCTTCTCGGCTTTTTTTGCGGCCTTTTTCTCAGCGCGCGTTTCCTTTAGCTTGGCTTTTTCTTGCTTTTTGTCTTTGATGACTACCTTTTTACGAGTAATCGGCGTCTCGTCACGCTCGGCTTCGGCCTTCGCGTTCGACTCGCCTGCTTTAATGCGGGTGATTTTTGGTTTTGCCATTTTACTCCTTTGCAATAAAAATAGTCTATTTCCTAGACTTGTCAATAGTATAACGCACTTTATCGCAAAAATCAAGAGTTTTACTAAATAGTAGTATAATAATATCACGGATGAAAGACGTAGACGACACGCTAAAACAATATATTATATATAATATTTTTCCAAGGTATGACCGTTATTACTCGCACGGTATGCTGCACGTCGAAAAAGTCATTGACGATATGTTGATGCTCGCCGACTACTACGACTTGGATAAAAACATGGCCTACACGATCGCCAGCTACCACGACGCCGGCCTAAATGTCGACCGCGAGCATCACGAGCTTGAATCTGGCAAATTGCTAGGAAACGACGCCAGACTTGGCGAATTCTTCGACAAAGCCCAGATCAAAATCATGAAAGAAGCCGTCGAGGACCACCGCGGCTCACGCAAAACGCGCCCACGGAATTTTTACGGTGAATGCGTGTCCGACGCCGACCGAGATTTCGATATCGCACTGCTCGCCAAAAGACAACTCGCCACCTCGCTCAAAAACTATCCAGATCTTCGCACCTTCGATGAGCATTTTGAGAGGTGCTACCAGTACCTTCTGCGCCGTATCAACAGCGCCGGCAATTTTAACCTCTGGACCAATAACCCGATTTTGGTAGAGCGGCGCAACCAGTTCCAGAAAGACTTTCTCAACGAGGCTTTGGCTCGGACAATTTACCAAGCCGAATGGAACCGCATTTCAAGTAACGGCACCAAAGAAAAAATCCTCAATTATTACGAGGACTACTAGGCATCGCCGCCTATCTACGTACGCGGCGGGAATAAGTATTCAAGGTAGTCTTGCAGCATTCGCGCGCCAGATATTACCGGCAAGAAAGCGACTAGTTGTTTGCGTATCAAAAACTCTAAGTCAAAATCATTGTCCCACGCTGAAATCGCCTCTTCCATTCGGTGATATAGCTCGCTTAGCTCCTCAGATTCGTTCGCACCGTGCACATTTAGGTAATTTTCCGCCGACACATCTGCCACGCCGCCATCGTGCGTGGAAATTAGTAGATTCAAGTTTGTCACGTCTTTCATCCACGACGTGCCACAAGCCTCAAGGCCTACGATTGGCACATTGATCGCTACGTTTGAACCGCACGACAGCCCGTAAGCCAGCCGCTCATCGTAATCAGCAAGATAGTGCACGTGCGTTTTAAGATAAGGGTCGCGCGACACGGCCCACAAGAGATCGTGCAGTTTCTTTAGCATCACGCTGTCACCCGCATGTACGCGTCCGGCAATAATATAATGCGCACCTCTTGGTTCCAAAATTTCTCGCAGCTTCGCTGTATTTCTGAACGGCAGCTCCGGTCGTTTATAATTCACGAATCTACGCTTAAAATCGAAAATAAAATCATCGTCCTTAAACTGCAAGATTTTACCATTCTGATCCGGCCGCGTGGACAAAACTTGATTTAAAATTTGGCGTCCGGTGCTCTTCAGGGCCCGGATTTTGCCCGCCGACAAGGCTTCCAGTTGGTCTTCGTATCCGGCGCTCGGCAAGCCAATCTCGTCGACCACCCCGCTCTTACGATAAAATGCCATCACGTCCGGCATTACCCACTTTTCCATATCAATCCCATTAGTGATCGCCTTAAACTTCACTTTATTGCCGGCAATATCGTGGTAATTGGCTACCCGGGCGTGCAGTTTCGACACTCCGCTGCGCAGTTCGGCAATTTCGATCGTTACCGACGACAACCTCAGTCGTCCGTCCGTAAACTTATCCGAAATCCATTTTCGCACCGCCGCCGACTTCAGATTCGGAAACACAAAACGCTCGAATTGGTCATAGCTAAACTCCGCCTCGGCTGCCTGCACCAATGTATGATTCGTGTAGAGAGTGTGCTTCCGCGTGTAGACCACTGCCTCGTAAAAGTCCATACCGTTGCTTGCGAGCTCGTCTAGCCTAGCCAGCGCTGCAAAAAACGTCGCCACCTCGTTCAGCTGGATGATGGCTGGCTTCAATCCAAGTAGCTTCAAAGCCTGGTAGCCGCCGAATCCGAGCGAAACTTCCTGATACAGTCGATGGTCCGAGCCGCTCAGCCCAGAATATAGCTCCCCAAAGTTCGGCTCCGTCACGCATAAAATTCGGGTATTTTCGAACACTTTTTCAATCACATCCAGATGGCAAATCGTATCTGCGCACTTAATATTCACAGTATCGACGTAGCGGTAGCCAAAGTTCGCATAGCCAACCCGCACGTGATCATCGTACATCTTACCATCACGGATCACCTGGTGCGTTTCGCTCGGATAAAACGGCGTCACCAACGTAAACGGCACGCCCATCTGCTCCGCCACGCGCCGAGTGTCCGCAGCCAGTACGCCTAGCCCGCCGCCGCCACGGATGCCATTTTCTTGGTCATAAAGCTCAAGTGTCCAATAAGTATACGGCCGCTCTGCCGACAGCGCCGGCGTCAGCTTTTTGCGCTCTACCGCTTCTTCAAAAATCTCAACGTCTTCAATATTTTCGAGCGGATGATAAAAATATTGTGCGTCTTCCATGTCGCTTATGATTATATCATAAATACCAATATTTTTTCGGCAGTTTTTCAGCAATTCTCATGTGAAAATCCCAGTCAAAATCTGGCAATTTGGTCGCGTTCTTTTTGAGATACTTTTTGCGAATCTCCGCGGCGGTAAATAAATCGCCCGGAATCAGCTGGTACTTTTTGCGGAAGTTTAGCCCGCGCTTATAACCGTCTGGTGGCAAAACCGCCATCGGCAAAAAATCGCATTTCATCTTCGGGTCACTAAATAGCTGAATGGCTAGAATCGACATCGTCGGAATAATCGGGTCTTTTTTATCGTAAACCGCCCGCGATCGGAAAACAGTGGCCTGCCTTGTAGCGCTCGGCGCCACAAAAATCACGCCACCCTGCTTGATAGTGTCGTGCGACAGCTTAGTATACAAATCCCGAAACGCTCGCTTGATTCGCGTGCCCTCTTCGAACAGTGGCGTCCCCTCAACCAGTTTCAACTTAGCCCAAGTCGACGGCGTAATGGTTGGTGTAATAATGATACCAAGCTGCCGAATCCTATCGTAATCCGGCGCCATCGCTTCATACCACGGCAGGTTCACCGGAAATAGCATCGGCTTATCGCCCATTACGTCCATTTTCATCATCAAAATCCGCGCAATCTCGCCGAGCGACGGATGATTAAAACCCACCACCAGCCCATTCTCGGAATCCTGCGGAAAACCCGCGTAGGTCCCCGGCGTTAGTTTGCGCAATTTCTTCACTAGTTTGGCGCGCGCCCGCCTGGCGTGTTCTTCTTCGGACTCGCCTTTCGCGGTCGCCCCGAGCACATAATTCACCGCCGCATTGCAGATTTTCCCTACCGGCACCATTTCGCGCCGCAGTTTGCTCGCACCCAAAGTCTCAAGCAACGAGTAATTCTCATGCTGAATTTTATCGATAATCTCCTCGGCGCTAAGGCTCGCCAACTCCTCCAAATCAAACTTCTTTTTGCTCATAACCACATTATATACTAAAATCCCCCGATTCTGCAACTTTTACGCGCCGGTCAAAATTCTCGCCGCGAGCGCCCGGTGATCGGAAATTGGCGCATCGATCACCCCGAAATCCTGGTAACGAACATCGCCGCTCACAAGAATATGGTCGCAGGCCACATCCTTGACAAACCTGACATTACGGAGCGTCGTCTTCACATGATTTAGCGCCGTTAGGTCAGTTAAAAAGTCCAACTCCCGCATCGCCGGCGCTTCCGCCACCACATTCAAATCGCCACACATGATCACCGGGTGCTGGTCGTCCTGCGCCATTTCAGCGACGGCCCTCATGCAACGCACCGTGGTCTCGTCGCCGAGCGGGTCTTTCAGATAATAACCATGATAATTCACAACCGCGAAGCCGTTTTCTAGGACCACCTTTTGCGCAGTGTACCGGTGCCGGCAAACCGCACTCTCGAAGTTTTGCGGGCCGGTCGCCACACCATAATCCCCAACAATGATCTCCTCACGCGCCTCCAGAAAAGGAATCTTGCTCAAAATCACATTTCCGAGCTGGCGCCGATCCTCGCCGCCAAGTAGCGAAACGCCATAGTTTGAACTTCTTAGGTCATAGGAGAAACCGCCAGCCCGCTTAATCTTATCCACCGTGTCGACAAAGAGGTCCATAAATCCAGTATCCGGCTCGCACCAGGTCGCCTCCTGCATACAAACCACGTCGTAACCACCATCAGCAATAAATCGCGTCAGGCCATCCTTAATTCTTCCGCCCCAAACATTGACTTGTAGTATTTTAAAAGAATCCATATTAACATCATAGCACGGAACTCTGGCCGTCTCAACGGTTCAGAAAGCCACGAGCCCCAAAAACCTGGTCCTGCACCCTCATCATAAACATGGGGGCTAGTGGACCTTCTACAAACACCGTCTAACGGCGGGTACCGAGGGCTCGCCAGCAGAGCTTCCTGAAAAAATCCCGGCAAATTTGATTTGCCGGGATTTACTTATTTGTAAACAAAATTGCGCCCCGGTCAGCTCGAAAGGCAGCAAAAAGCCCTGGTTCCCTTTCGGGATCCAGGGCATGTTTTTGTGGTGGCTCAGGCAGGAGAGGGGACTATTTGGAGGGTTGGGTGGCGTAGTTACGCTTCCCTACCAGCACCGCGTAGCTGGGGAAATTTTGCCCCATCGTTTTGCAGTAGGCATCCTCCAGCACAAACGCGATAATACGGGGGTCAATATTAGACGGAGCTTGCTCACTGACCCATACGGTGATTTTGTAGACGCCGCGGGCTCGCTCAATTCCATCCCCCGCGCCGTCCGCGACCACCGAGTGGGCGTCCTCGTATCTCCGGAGGATCACGTAGCTCCGGCCCCGGAGGTCTACCGTCTGGGGTTGATCGCTGTTTGCCAGCTTGATCGTTTTGTGGGCGGGGAGATTTCGCGTTCCGATCTGAACACCCACACGCTCCCCTGCCCTAAAGGCGTAGTGGGCCGTCTTCCCCGTCGGGCTGTCCGGTTCCATCATGAGCTCGCCGGGGTGGGTGTCGACAACTTCAGCTGCCCAGCCATAACCAACCGTTGGGCCGATACTGGGGTCGACGTCCATGGCAAGATGATTGAACAGCACACGAGTCAACGCGGAGTTGATTGCCGCGTCCTCGGCTACACAACCATCGGTGCCGAAGTGTGCGTTGGGAAATTGAATACCATATTCCATGTTCCACCTGTTCTTTTAAAGTCCGTAGACTGTTGATTAGGTGAGCGCCTCAAGCCTAAGTTTCTAACGCTCACCACTCCGATTATATCACATATAAGCACTCTTGTCAACGTCAACGGGGGTGAGCGATGTGCTATTCCTACATCCCCAGCTAACCGAACAATCGGCAAGCGGATGGGCTTGATGGTCCGCCCCCCTCAAACTGTCTATTCGCACAAAAAAACACTAGAGCAAGCTCTAGATTTTTGCATACTTCGTATCCTTCGGAAAGCTTCGCTTTCCTAGTTTCTACTGTTTAATATTCTCATGGCTGGGGATGAGGGATTCGAACCCCCGAATGGTGGGACCAGAACCCACTGCCTTACCACTTGGCGAATCCCCAACGGTAAATATATTATACCACAATATTTATAATTTATATATAGTGCTTATTCGCTTCTGAGAGCCTCTACCGGATCTTTCTTTGATGCAGAGCGAGCCGGAATCAGACCGCCAATAAAGGTTAATATAATACTAAGCAGTATCAAGCTAAATGCAGTCGTATAAGCTAGCGAAGCGGAAAGTGGTATATCTCCTGTAAAATGATGAAGTACCGCATTAATAATAGGTATTAATAGATAAGAAATACCAATCCCAAATATGCCGGACAAGAACCCAATAATCACAGTTTCTGCATTAAAGATATTTGAAATGTTTCGCTTGCTGGCGCCAATCGCACGAAGAATACCAATTTCTTTAGTGCGCTCATATACAGAAATATAAGTAATGACGCCAATCATTATAGAGCTAACTACTAGAGAAATAGAAACGAAAGCAATTAGTACATAAGAAACTGCATCTACAATGGTTTTTACACTAGACATTAGAACTCCAGTAATATCAGTGTATTTTATTTCCTTCTCTTCTTGATCAGAAGCTTTTACATACTCATTATAATCATCGAGGAAGTCCACGAAGTGTGTCTTACCGTCGAAGCTATTGAAGTAGAACTGAATATAAGTAGGGTCGTCAAATTCTTGATAGCCCATCGCGGATAAATTTGCATCAAGTGTTGATTCGCTTTTGGTAAACATAGCTGTGACTACGCGAGCCAACTCTTCTTCGGTAAAGTTGAGCGTAAATGCATCTAGAAAAGCTGATTCGTCAATCGAAAAAGCGTTGGCGAATGTGCTAGATAGGTATGAAGACAATTCTCCAACCTTGGTTAAAATTTCTGATTTCATTTTAACTTCTAGTATTGCAATCGAAAACTCATCAAGGGTTTGATTAATTAAATCTTCTTGTCCGCCGGCAAAACCCAGTTTTAGAACGCCGCTAAATACTTGGGCGAAGCTTTCGGCTGGAATTAGATATTTTTCTTCAAACTCTGAAAAGTCGTTACTAGCAACATATTCGTCAATGTAATCTGGTATTTTTGTAACGTCAAAATCTTCTTCGGTGCTCTTCCCAGCAATAAATGCCATTAATCCAGGGCCAAGTTCGGTGACTTTATTATCGAGCTCTTTTCTAATCGGACGAGCATCGCCATCAATTGATTCAGAAATCTTGTTCATATAATCCATAGTTTTTGCAGCGACCATGTTTTGGTCGATATTGATGTTAAATGCTTTTGACAACTTGTTTGAATCGACTGAAACTAAATCCGAGAACGAGAAGTTAAAGTCGTTGTTTTTTTCGCCGAATTTAGTATTTGAAAAGACGTCAATTTCTTGATTTTTTAGTTGTTTTTTGGTGATTTCGGCATCTTTAGATTTTTCAATAATATGAGTAACAAGGTCAGGTAGGTAAATAACGCCACTATTCATAATCGACATGTCATCGCGCGGCGTAGCGATGCCTACAATCTTTAAAGTTTCAGCCTTATCATAAAGCTTTTTCATATAAGCTTCATCCTCGCTCATATCTTCGTAGACTTCGTATTTTGGATTATATTTATACAAATCGAAAGGATAGATCAGCTTATATTCTTTTGACATAATGTCTTCGTAAGATAGCTTCAATGGATCGCCATCAATTTTGACGCTTTCGCCGCTCATTACTTTTGTGACAATACTTCCAAGTTCACTAGTGTCGTGATAGCCAAGAGAATAGGTGAGTAAATCAGATATTTGGTGTGGGTCATTAAGAACAAGAACTAGTTCATTATATTTTTCCGGATAGCGCCCAGCAACAATTTTAGTGACATCTTTTATTACTTCAATATTAAACTGCTCATAAATTGAGGTGAGATTGGAATATGAGCTCATAATCGTGCTGTTGCCATAAAATGTCGAAAACAAACTATTTGGATTAAGTTTCGCAGGCTTATTTGTCGCATCAATCGTATAGATCGGTGGGTCGACATTATAGGTATAGTTTATAGCACGGATATCTCCCTTTATGTCTTTTTCATGTATTTTAATATACTCTTGAAGGCTCTTTAAATCATTTGACGACATACTGCCAAGCATCGATGTAAGGAGTCTATTTTCGTTCACAAAATCACCTTCAAGCCCAGTTTCGCCTGCGCCAGTAAGGCTAAGCAACATTCCTGTAATATCAGCAGATTCTTTTGAAATAATCAGTGGGTAAGACGTTAAAGTGGTTTCCTCA
>DGIF01000054.1:19371-26391 GCA_002393165.1 Candidatus Saccharibacteria bacterium UBA3829 | reverse complement strand
CCCGCCGGGGGTTAATTGTTCTTGTAGCCGTCGAGGATGAGGGTCTCGCCCTCGAAGCCGACGACCTCGAACTCAGCCAGGGTGTCCGGCGTGACGGTCGGGAACCAATGGCCGGTGGGCCAATGGCTGCTCCACCAGTCGGAGGCGACGCAATAGCGGTCGTCCCCAAACTGGATGACTGCGGTGTCAGCACTGTCGCTCATAGCGACCAGCTTGACGCTGCCGTCAAAGGCCAGGCTCATTGCGTAGTCCCCGGGAGGGTCAATGGGCGGTTCGGCCGGGAAAGTTTCCCAGTCCGGACCCATGTGATGGTCGTGATCGCAGTCTTTGGGCACGACCCACCAGGTCCCCTCGTCCGTGACTACCGCGAGGCAGCCACAAAAGCCCTGGAAGATTCTGGCCGTACCATATTCGATTTCGACGGCCAAAAGCTTCTCCTCGTAGCGGAAGACGTTCAGTTCCCCGTCCGAAAGCGTGACGAGAAAATTGGGGTCTTCGTGGGATTCCACCACGCAGTGGGGCTCATAATGCCCCTCTAGCATGGTGAAAAACCCGGTGGGGCTCCAACTGGTGTCCTCAATCTCGAAGTTGTACTCCGAGTCGGAGTACCACATCAAGATTTGGCCGCATTCGTCCACTCGGGCGATGGGGTCGGCGGTGGTTCGTCCACAACGGACAGGAGCGCCATCCCACTTGCCTTCCCGGTAGAGCTCGTGGAGCTTAGCAGGGTCGGTGGTGTCGATGCGGGAAGCCCCGGCATACCCCCATTCGTCGAAGGCTCCGGATCCCCAGTCATCAACGTGGACGGTAGGGACGTGACCGTCGCAATATGCCAGTCGATCGGACAAAATGAAGCGATGCTCCAGATTGTCCGTCCAGGCGATTAGGACTTTACCCTCGACCACCTCAGTCCAGGCAGCGGAGCGATTTTCGAGAGATTCGAAGATCTGCTCCTTATACCGCTGGCTGGGGCTTTCGCCCTGCCAGTTCGGAAGCGTGGCCTGGCCGATAGTGTATACGTAGGGGTCATGGGCTAGGCTGAAATCGTAGTTGTAGGGGTCATCGCCGTAGAAATTGTAATCGGCGAAGACGTTGACCTCTACGGTGCCGGTGACGGACTCGTACCTGATGCAGGGATGGCCGCCTTCGCTCAGGACCTCGAAGGATTCCTGGCGATGAGCCTTAGCGTATTCCACCACACGGTGGAAGAGTTCGATCTCTTTCCATCCGTCGGGAGGGTTGGACAGATCCAGGCCCTCGGGAGCGGTCTCGGGATCCACGTTGAGAAATCTGCCCCACTCGACCGTGGTGGTGGAGGGGGTAGCGTTGTCGGACTCGAGGTGGCGGGAGCCGCAGTCGTCGAAGACGGCGACGTAAGCGGCAGAGGCGGAGGCGGGGCTGACCAGGCTGAAGACCAGGATCAGCGCGAGGATGATGGTGGTGAGTTTCTTCATGGTTTTTCTCCTTTTCTTAGTTGTATCGCTGCAGTCATACTGCCGCGATCAATTCTAGCTAACTGGGTGGAGCAGTCAGCCAGGATTGATCGCGTAGTTTGAGTGCGAACGACAACAAGATAAAGGAGTTATTCCATGTTTTCTGAAGAACAACTTTTAATCTGCTAGCACCTAGTTTTATAGAGGTGGCGCTATGCTTCCATTATATCACAAAATGCCAAAAAAGTCAATAGCGCTAGTGGTAAACTGGGGGTTAAAAACCCCGTTCGCCAGTTTGGGCGGCGAGCGGGGGTGCAAGTTTAATCATTGCGAACCGGAACTTACAGAACTGATTAATTCGAGCTTAAAGCCGTCGAGAGTGGCATGTAACTTGGCGGCCTCAGTGACTGAGAAAATTATATCTTTGGTGGTGGCGTCTGGGCTATTGTAAGAAGCGGCAAACCCAAGCAGAAATTGCTGAATCATTTCTAGCTCTTTTTGTTTGGATACTGCGCATGCGCAATTGCTCAGTGGGGTGAGAGTAAACTTGAACGACACCTTATCTTTATTGGGCAAAGTGGCGCTCTGTTGGCCTGTGACCTCCGAACCGTCGAAGCTGTCTTCTGGATCCAAGACGAAATCACCGGGCCCACGCCATTCGTATTGTCCGCGCGTCCTATAATATCGATGGTCGTGCACGGCGTGTTTTTTGTACCACAAAAGAGCCACAAAGACAACAACGAATAGTGCGGGTATCCATGATGGTAAATGCTGCATAAGTACCTCCTAAATCGGAAACACCTGATACAACTTGCAAATATCTAAGGTGCTTCGTATAGATTGTGTCATTATAACACGTTTTAGCGGCAAAATCCAGGGGCGAGGGGAGCGGAAGCGTGGATAGTTGGCGAGAAACACTAGAGGCGGGCGAGAACTGAGCGGCACGAGAAAACCCCGGTCCCGCCGCACTGGTTGTGCGGGGGGCCGGGGTTGTAAGATCAGGAAGTGACGGAATTGCTGGCTAGAGTGAGGTACTCAGCTTCCCTTGCCGGAAACACCCACTTCAGCAACCCGGTCGGCCGCTGCGAGCACCGCGGATACTTCTTCCGAATCTTCCGCGAGGAGCATCACATCCTCGACGGCGATTGCCACCACCAGAACCTCATTCTCATAGAGGAGAAAGAAGAACCGGTAGCCGTTCCGTTCCCCGCTTGCGGATGCTTTGTAACCTCCCAATTCTTTGGAGGAACGGAGTTCGCCGTTGGTGTTCAGGTATTTTGTCCCCCCGTTAAAGGCGGTGGCCATGATGTACTCGATGTTGTCGGCGCCTTCCTCGGTCTTGGGCTGAGGCCAGGATGCGAGCTTATCCCTCAGTGTCCATAATGCCTTCTCGCCGTCCATTGCATCGATGAGGTGCCAGAAGGACCTGTTAGCAGCTTCGTTGAATTCTCTGATTTCTTTGCGCGGAAAGTTCATTTCTGTTTTCCTCCTTAATCAGTGTGCATGTTGACAGCATCCAGCATGATACTGAAGGCATCGCAGGCGTTGCCGGGTTCCTTGAAGGCCATTTTGATGACGTCGCTCGGATCGTTGGGGTCGAGCCCAAAGTGCCGATAACTGGCATCTCTAAGCCCTTCGGGATCAATCAGGTTTTTGTCACACAACCAGTCGAGGACTTTCTTGACAGGATCGGAGTACCGGAGATATTCATAAATTCTCCCTTCGACTGTGGCGGGGAGAATCAGCTCTTTCGCCTTCCGAACCCAATCCGTCCCTGTTTCGGCTCTGTTGAGCGCCTTCAAAATGCAGTTAGCGTCAACTAAGCTGGCGATGATGGGCGTCTTGCTGGACAGCGTCTCCCCTTGGACTGGTTGGGCCACGGGATAGTCATAGGTACCGAAGGCGTCAAAATACGCGAAACAACTACTGCTTTCTGCGTACCGTTTGGGGTCTCGGCGGGAGTGGTGGGGGAGCAGGAGAGCTGGTGAATAGCTATTCTCTTTTTCCTTTGGCTCAAAATAGCTATAGCGAATTTCCGTGTTTTCATCCTCCTCCTGAGCATGCTCAAGTAGATTCTCCGGAACAAATCCGGCACAGATGATGGCCAAAAACGTCGCCTCGTTGACTACGAGGTGCTTGATATTCACGCTGGCATATAACGAACCACCGTTTTTGGCCTTGGCGACGGCGAAGGCCGCATCGCTGAAACCGTTGGGATAAAGCTTATATGTTTTCCCTTTGATTTCGTAGACGCTGTCGTGCAGGAGAATAGCTTGAATCCCCTGCTTCTTCGTCCACACGGCAAGCACCCGCTCGCCGTCGTCTGAGAAGATGACATTGTATTTTTCCCTGGTGCTTTTGGGGACTTGTATGGTTTTCAACAAAACCACTTCCTTTCTTTTAAATTACTCCCCCTCATCTGTTTCTATTATAGCATACCTTTTGTGTTTTGTCAATGATTGGCCTATCGGTTGCCTGCGGAGACGTAGTGCGGTGAGCGACAAAAAGAACCCCCGCACAAAGCGCGGGGGCTAATAAAGTGGTTCAACTCAGCACGAACCGGAAGTAGGAACTTCCTCTCTGCTGGTATGAGACCACCACGGTCACGAGGATGGATCTCTCGCCCTCATCAAACCAGACATTAGGGATCTTGGTTATTTGATAGCAGAGATCGACGCTGGCCCCGCGAAGGCTATCTTCATCGAAAGCGCCTTCGATTGCCATTCGGGCAGCAGTGGACGGGGAGACTACAAGTTCCTTGATCCTCTGGTGGCTGGGTCGATTGAAGATGCTCTCTCGAGCCCGATCCAGGATGCCAGACGGATTAGAATACTGCCCGAAGACCTGATGCCCCACCTCTCCCTCCTTAAGGTAGTCTAGCCTGTAACCGTTGCTAACTGCGACGGCCCTTATCGTGCCGAATTGGGCCATCTTGATTTTTCCATTAGGCGACATCTGTACGCGACAGAGGCCGCCATGGTCAATAATGCTAAGGTCTTCTTGATCAACGGACATACTATAGCGACCTCCTTTCTTGTTGATGTGGGGGGGCGGGCCGTTGGCCTTTAGCTAGTTGCTAGAAACCGGATAAAGAGCCTTGGCGACCCTCAATAAACGGGTGCTATTCGGAAACTTCTTAGAGATGATGCCGTCAAGCTTCTCTTGAGAAATCCGAATCTGCTGACGGGGCGGGATGGCTATTATGGTCACCTTGCCTTGACCGATTGTTACTTCGGGAAATTCGAGAAAGGTGAGGCCGTCCACGCACCCTGCGGTGGCCTGGTTGCAGTTCTCGAGAGGAATGCCGCCGACCAGGATCATCGCACCGACAATCGGGGCTTCGACGATGAGGCAATTCGTTCCTCTGGGGACAAGTTTACAAAATCCATTCATCGAGAAGCCGTAGGTGGCGCCGTCAATGAGCATGTGCTGGTGATCGTCCGCTGTTTCGTACACGTCGGCGGCCAACTGAAAACACTCGACGCCCAGGATGGTCAGGCTCTCCGGAAGCTCTTGAAAAGTAGTGCGCAGTGCCGCTGCCCCGGCGTGGTTTTCGGTGTTGATGGCTTGGGACACAATACCACTCCTTTCTATCTCTAAGTTGCGTCCATCTTTTCTTATTATAGCACTTTTTTGCGTTTTGTCAATGGCGGATGAGCCTGGGCGTTGAACCTGCGACGGGCGGGGTGGGGCCCGTCTTGGTAAATTTGGCGCAAAAGAAAGCCCCCGGGCTCTCTGACCGCACATGGTGTGCGGCGAGAGTCCGGGGGGATTCGATTCAGGGAGTGGGGCTCTGGGGGATCTCCACGGCGACCAGGTCAAGGTACTTCGTGGAGCAAAAGTCGAAACAACAAGCACCAGATTTCTCTGCATATTTTCTCACTTCGTCTTCTGAGAGGTCATAGACCTTCAGAATGACAGACTCGATGCCTTTTACGTCGTTAACCGGCA
This sequence comes from Candidatus Saccharibacteria bacterium UBA3829, assembly GCA_002393165.1. Classification (GTDB taxonomy): domain Bacteria; phylum Patescibacteriota; class Saccharimonadia; order Saccharimonadales; family Saccharimonadaceae; genus Nanosyncoccus. The sequence continues at coordinate 21,007 of DGIF01000054.1, read as the reverse complement.
CGTCGAAGAGAATATGTCGGTAGGGGCATTCCTCGGTGGGCTCGACGATTGTGGCGCGGAGAAGACTGGTGGCGGGGATAATCTGCGTCTGGACCAGAGCCAGAGCGCTGTATTTGTCACAAAAGATGGCGCGAGAGGCCTGGGCCATCTTTCGTGAGCAATGGACGCAGCTTATCCTGAATAGCTCCGCAAGGTCCGGAATCTTAAACCGGCGGGTTCCGATAATATAGGTTCCGCCCTCGCTCTCCAAGATTGCTGTGTTGAAGATGCTGGCCTTTGTTACTGTTGTCGCATCCTCGCGGAGGTGGACATAGTAACAATCTTTCTTCTCGATGGCGACCATGATGTTCTCCTTTTTTGTATTTGTCTGTGATCTGTCAGCGAGGGGAGAGAATGCTGATGGGTTTTATAAAAAATCACTCCTTTCTTAATGTACTCCCCTCTTCCTTCCATTATAGCATACTTTTTATGTTTTGTCAATGATGAATTGGGGTGGGGCGGAGGTGGAGACTAGCGGCCGCGCGGGGTGAACAAAAAATTTATACAGAAATGGCGCGCGAGGGCGCAAGTGTGTTATAATGGGATTATGCATAAGGTTAAAAACACGATTTTCCTGGCGTTGTTTGTACTGGTGACGGTGGGGATGGGAGTGAGCGTGTGGTCTTCGATTCAGGGGGAGGGTGAGGCGGACTATGTGGTGGAGACGAATGCGTTTTTTGCGCCGTTTGAGTTCTATGAGAACAGAGAGATCGTGGGGGTGGACGTGGAGATTGTGAACCGGGTGGCCGCGCAGATGAACAAGAAAATCCAGATTAAAAACGTGGAGTTTGACGTGATTATCGACAACGTCGAGGCGGGGCGGATTGCGGACGCGGGGGCGGCAGGGCTGACCATCACGCCGGCGCGGGCGGAAAAGGTGAATTTTACGATTCCCTATTACAATTCGGTACAGTACGTGATTTATTCTAGAGAGATGCCGCCGTCGCTCAGAGACGATCACGTGGTATGGGAGGCGCTCGAAGGGGCGGTGCTGGGGACGCAAATTGGAAGCACGGGCTACATTTTCATCGAGGACGAGATTGAAAACGGCGTGCTGGCCGGGACGGGAACGACGCTGAAAGGCATCGACTCGCACCAGCTGGCGGCGGACGCGATTTTGTCGCACATCGTGGATTACGCGGTGGCGGATGAGCTGGCGGCGAAGTTTATCGTGGAAAAGAACCCGGAGCTCGCGGCGCTGCCGCTGTACTACTCTGGGGCGACGCGCGAGGAGGATTACCCGGTGGAGGAATCGTACGCGATTGCGGTAAACAAGGAACGAACGGAACTACTCGAGGCGTTTAATGCGGTGCTCTCGGAAATGCTGACCGAGAACGAGGACGGCGAAACTGAAATCGACCGATTAGTGCTAAAGTATATGGGGTTATCAGATGAATAACTTCTTTGATAAAATCGGGGAGCTGTTTAGTACGCCGGAGTACATTGATTCCCTGTTGCACGGGTTTCTTCTGACGATTCAGATTTCGTACTTCGCGATTTTGATCGGGGTGGCGCTCGGGACGGTAATTGCGCTGGTTGACACGGCGAAAAAGACGAAGTGGTTGGTGATACCGAAATTTATTTGCACGGTTTACAC
>DGIF01000054.1:0-19312 GCA_002393165.1 Candidatus Saccharibacteria bacterium UBA3829 | reverse complement strand
ACGGTGATACGGGGGACGCCGATGGCGTTGCAGCTGTTTGTGATGTTTTTTGTGATTTTTGCGACGCGGGGGTTTCCGAGTATTATCACGGCAATTATTGCGTTTGGGCTGAACTCGGCGGCATACACCGCGGAAGTGATCCGAAGTGGGATCCAGTCGGTGGACGCTGGGCAGACGGAGGCGGGGCTGGCGTTGGGGCTGAAGCGGTCGACGATTTTCTTTAAGATTGTGGCGCCGCAGGCCATCAAAAATATCATCCCGGCGCTTGGCAACGAAGTTATCACGGTGATCAAGGAGACAGCGATCGTAAGCATGGTGGGGATGTACGACCTCAACATGGCCGCAAAAGACATCGGCTCGGGGCAAAACATGGCGAGCTATGTGGTGCCGATGGTAACGGCGGCGCTGTTTTACCTGGTAACAATCTATCTGATTACGTTTGCGGTGAAGCGAATCGAGAAAAGTTTGCGGAAAAGTGAAATGAGGGGAGCAGAAAAATGACAGAGAGGAGCACCGAGCTGGTCGTGAAGAATCTGCGCAAGTCGTTCGGGAAGAACAAGGTTTTGAACGGAATCGATTTTCGCCTGACTGAAGGTGAGCGCGTGGTGGTGCTGGGGCCGTCTGGGTCTGGCAAATCGACGTTTCTTCGGTGCATCAACTGGATGGAAGAGCCGACGTCCGGTGAAATCGTGTTTGATGGCGAAGTGGTGACCGAAAAAAATATCCGGCGGATTCGGCGGGATATCGGAATGGTGTTTCAGCATTTCAATCTGATTAATAACCTGACTGTGATGGAAAATCTGACGCTCGCGCCGGTGAAGCTCAAGATTATGAAGCGCGACGCGGCCGAAAAACGGGCGCGCGAGCTGCTAAAGCACATCGGGCTGCTGTCCAAGGTGGACGCGTACCCGGCGTCGCTGTCTGGCGGGCAGAAGCAGCGGGTGGCGATTGTGCGGGCAATGATGATGAACCCGGAGGTATTGCTGTTTGATGAGCCGACTTCGGCGCTGGATCCGGAATCGATTGGCGATGTGCTGTCCTTGATTCGGGAGCTGGCGGACCGCGGAATGACGATTATGATTGTAACGCACGAGATGAGTTTTGCGCGCGAGATTGCAACGCGGGTGGTATTCCTTGATAAGGGACGAATCATTGAAGAAGGGGCGCCGGAAGAGTTCTTTGCGCACCCGAAGACGCCGAGAGTGAAAGAATTTTTGGAAAAAGTACTGTAAAGACGAGGGCGCCAAAGTGTAGCGCCCCGGAAACGTGAAACATGGACCAAGGGGGCATGAGAATGCCCCCGGACGCTTTCTGACTGGCTTATACCGTAAGGAGTAACCTATACCGCCGCAACAAGGTGTCCCAAGCCTTGGGGCGGGCAGATAAAAACGATGTGAGATTCAAAACAACCAGTTGCCTTGCGCCAGTCAAACGGCAAGCGTATAGCCGTAGGTTGAGTATAACAGATACCATCTATAATGTCAACGGTGGGATTTAGGAGTTATCGGTAATTTGCTAAAAAGAAAGGCTCGTGCTGTCTAACAGCGCGAGCTTTATACTTCCCCACTCCTCTACCCGTGAGGGAGAGGAGTGGGATTCAGAGTGTGTTTGGGGCGGTGCTCCGCCTATGTCCACGCTAGGCGGAGCCCGCAGGGTGCGTCGGCGGCACCCCAGCGCCGCTGTGCGAAACAGCAAGAGCTGCCACACCGGTGGCGGGTGCATACGTATGCATGGGAAGAGATTACCGAGACGTTCCAGCAGCATGATGTAGCTATTCGGCGGCTCTCAAGCCATGCGCTTCGTATGCAAGGGTGGCAGATTGCTGCTACGCTGTAATAGTCTGATACTTGCGTAGGATGCGGTGGAACCAGAGATATAGGTTCCGTTGGTCCTGATAAACACCGTGAGCTGGGGCGCATTCGCCGAAGGGTATGCCAAGGGCAACTTGCACCATGCAACTAAGCGGATGCCCTATGAACAGGACCAGAAAGATTCTATTCTTCATTTTTTTCTGCCTTTTCAAACAAGTCATGTCCTTTACCACGTGCCCCTGCGCAAATTGATGTGGACGTCGCTTTTACGTTTTGTATACAAGCGAATCAATTTTCCTGCAGGTCAGTGTAGCTGCTAGGTGGTAGTAGCCACGCTGACCTGTAAGAAATGTAACACACTCTATAAATGTACGGACTCAAAAACGAATCTACATTCATTGTAGCAAAGACTTTGAGGAATGTCAATAGGTAAATTGGGGATTGTTGGGGTTCGCGAAAATTTGGCAAGAAAAAGTGCTCGTAGCTATGCCACGGGCACACAGAATTCCTCATCGGCCGAAGCCGGTGAAGGAGAAGTGAATTACGAATGGGCCGCCGCCCCGGGCCCAAAGTTTAGCGCGATGGGACCGGGACGGACGGTTTTGGTTTTAGTGATGCCCGCGGGTCGGGGGCAATTGTTGTACCTGTCTCTCATAACGGTCGGCTTAACGAGATGGCCGCCGGCCCGCGAGCGGGGTCTCACACGGCCAGTAGTTTTCGTCCCCCCAAGTGGGGAGGGAGACTACTCCGTGTGAAGAAGAGTACGGGTCGTCTTCATAGATTCGCGGCCTCCTTTTAACCGCGGTCGGGCATATAGCCCAGTTCGATGGCTCCCGTCCAAAGGTCAGGGTCGCAAGCCGTCTCATGGACGGGCGCCGGTGGTACCTCTGAGGGTAAAGTCGGCGTCCTCAGTCGGTGTAGCGGCCATGCTCCAGCGTGGAGCCATGGCCAGCAGCGGTGCCCTCCTCGATGATGTCGATGACAACGTCGCGGTGGGGAGAGAAAGCAGTTCCGTCATGCATAGAGTAGTTCTCCTTTCTGTGGTCGGTGGCGGGACGATACTTAGCATCGTGAGAACGAGTTTCAGTCGCTTAGTATCTCACCGCACGGACGGATGGTAAATGAGTTGCGAAACTTGACCCCAAACAATGGCGCCTCTTGTTCACTGAACCAATTCTCGCAAGCTCAGTGTGATCACTACTAGTAATGGTCATGCTGAGCTTGCGAAATTGCAATTCACTATCTATATGGAAAAGTGCGGATTAAAAAATCTACTTATTTGATGATAGCAGAGACTATCGTGGCTGTCAATAGGTAATTTAAATTATCGCTGCTTCGTGGTATAATATACAAAAATGAAGGAGTAAAAATGAAAATACTTTGTGTCAATGCGGGGTCGTCGTCGTTAAAGTTCCAGCTTTATGAAATGCCGGCCGAGCTATCGATTATTGGTGGTTATGTGGAGAAAATTGGGGCGGAAGATAGTTTTTATACGATTAAGCACGAGGGCAAGAAGATGGAAGTGGTAAAGCCAGTCAAAGACCACGCTGAAGCGGTGAAAGTCATGCTCGAAGAACTAGTGAACTACGGTGCAGTGAAGGATCTGTCGGAGATTCGTGGCGTAGGACACCGGGTAGTGCATGGTGGCGAGAAGTACGCTAAGTCGGTAGTGATCGACGAGGAAGTGATGAAGGACATCAAGAAATTCACTAAGTTTGCACCTCTGCACCATCCTGGGAATATTGCCGGAATCAGAGCGATGCAGAAAGCTTTGCCGGATGCCGTACAGGTGGCGGTGTTTGATACGGCGTTCCATCAGACGATTCCGAGGGTTCAGTTCATGTACCCAGTGCCGATGGAATGGTATGAAAAATACGGGGTGAGAAAGTATGGTTTCCATGGAACTTCGCACAAATACATTACCGAGTTGATGCAGAAGAAACTTGGTAAGGAGAAGGTTAATTTGATTATTTGTCATGTGGGGTCGGGGGCTTCGATTACTGCGGTGAAAGATGGTAAAAGTTATGATACCACCATGGGGCTAACACCACTTGACGGCCTAATGATGGGAACAAGGTCTGGTTCTATTGACCCGTCAATCATTAAGTACATGATTGATGAGGCCGGAATGAAGTATGACGAGATTGATAATGCATTGAATAAGAAATCTGGGCTAATGGGGGTGTGCGGGTTCAACGATAACCGCGACGTGGAGAAGGCGATTTCTGAGGGTAATGAAAATGCGCGGCTGGCGCTTGATATGTACGTGGACCGGATTGATCGCTACATCGCAGAGTATTATTTGGAGCTTGGTGGCAAAGTGGATGCAATTGTGTTCACGGCTGGTGTGCTGGAAAACGGGGCGACGACTCGTGAAGCAATTATCGATGCATTAGCTCCGCTTGGAATTAAAATCAATCGTGAAGTGAACAATGCGATTGCAAGCTTCAAAGAGATTACTAGCGGTATAATCACCACTGACGATTCAACGGTGCCGGTGTATGTAGAGCCGACCAATGAAGAAGTGATGATTACTCGCGACGCTTATAAACTAACTAGGCAATAACAAAACAAACCATCGCAATTCTGAAGCTGTGCGATGGTTTGTTTATGCTATAATTTTTCCATGGACGTAAGCAACCTGATTAATGACTTTTTGGAACATCTCGAGATTGAGAGCGGACGGAGCAAGAAAACGATTGAAAACTATCGGCTGTATCTTGAAAGGTTTTATGATCTGGCACTGGAAATTACTGAGAAAGACGGGCTGAAGCCGGAAGACATCACGCGGGAGCTGCTGAGGAAGTACCGATTGAGGTTAAACCGCTACGGGTCGGACAACGGGAGTGAAGATTTGCAGGCGATTACGCAGGCTTATCATTTGATTGCGCTGAGAGGGTTTTTGAAATATCTGGTGCGGCGAGAGATTAAATCGCTGGATCCGTCGATGGTGGAGCTGCCGAAAATTATTCGCAAACAGGTGACGTTTTTGCATTACGACGAGGTGGAAGATATGTTGGAGCAGATTGATACGTCGACGGAGTCGGGGCTGAGAGACCGCGCGATCATCGAGCTGCTATACTCTGGGGGGCTGCGCGTGTCGGAGCTAGTGGGGCTGAATCGCGATTCGATCAACCTAGATCGAAGAGAATTCATGGTGCGGGGGAAAGGGTCAAAAGACCGGCCGATTTTCATTTCCGAAGCCTGTGCGGACAGAGTGGCGGATTATTTGGACGCGAGGACTGATTCCCTGCCGGCGTTGTTTTTGAACAACTCGCGAAACACGCAGGCGGTGGACACGTCGGGAAATTTTCGGCGGATGACGGCACGCTCGGTGGAAAGAATCGTCGAGAAATATGCTAGGTTGGCCGGGATAACTAAACACGTGTCGCCGCATACTTTGAGACATTCTTTTGCGACAGACTTACTAATGAATGGTGCAGACATCCGCGCCGTACAGTCGATGCTGGGGCATTCGGATATTTCGACTACCCAAATTTATACGCACGTGACGGACGCACATCTAAGAGAAGTGCACGAAAAGTTTCACAGTGAAACGAAATAATCTATAACACCGGTGCTCGCGATTAGGAGCGTGATGACATAAGCGAAGACCAGGAACGGCCCGAAATAGATTTTGTGGGTTTTGGCTTGTTTGATGGTGGGGAGAGCTGCGAGGCAGGCCGCGAGATTAGACAGAAAAAGCACTACGAATGCTAAGAGAGGCGCGCCGAGGGCTGCGGCGATGATGGAGCCGAGTATCCAGTCGCCGTCGCCGACCCATTTGCCTTTGGAGACGAGGTACAGCACCAGATAGAGCCCGCCAAGCACTGCGACGGCAATCAGTGTGTCGATCAAGTACGAGGCGGCAAAGCCGACCGTAGCGAGGCGAAGCACAACGATGATAGTGGCAAGCGAGGCAGCGATGATGAGCGCAAAAGTCGGGAGCTCGCCATAGAGCCCGTCGTAAATCGAAAGGAAGATGAAAACGAGGACAAGGAGCAGCGTAAAGACAAGGATGAGATAGTTCAAAACATCGCCGGAGCCAAAAACCAGATTCGGCGTGGCGTCGGTTGGGAAAGCGCCAAAAATTGTAGAGGTAGGATTAGGCGACGCAGTGACAAAAGCAACCGAAACGAGCAGAAAGGCCAGGCCGGCGGCGAGCTCAGAAATAATTTCGGCGGCGCCGATTTTTTTGTGGCAATGGCGGCACTTCCCTTTTTGGATGGTCCAGGAAATAATTGGGAGATTTTCATACCATTTAAGCTGGTGGCGGCAGGACGGGCAGACGGAACGGGCGCCGAGTTTTGGTTCGCCGGTCGCTTTTAAGTGCAGGCGGCGAGCTTGGCAGCAAAGAAAGGAGCCAAAGCAGGCGCCAAAGAGAAACATTAGGCAATAAATTAATATCTCCATGCTTAGTATTTTAGCATAGTTTGGCTGGAGGGAGGGTTTTGGGTTGATTTTTTGGTGGCGAATAGTTATAATGGTGGCATGAGAAGGCATAAGGGATTTACGTTGATTGAAACAGTGCTCGTGCTGGCAGTGGCTGGTGCGATTTTAGTAATGGTGTTTATCGGTGTGCCAGCGCTAACCGCTTCGCAGCGAGATACGGTGCGAAAAGATCACATGCTGACTTTTATTAACCAGTTGAAAAACTTCCAGGCGAATAATAACCGCGGGGCGTTGCCAGTTATCGATGGAACTAGCGATGAGACGTGGGTGATGGGATCTGAGGTCGTTTTCGGAAATAACAATGGGAATACTTGGGCAGATTTCTATGGTGGCTACCTGGAAGATTCCTTCGTGGATCCGGATGGGACGCGGTACGATTTGTTTGTGACGCGCTGCGCGGCCGAGGCTGTGGGCAGCGAGTGCACCAATGAGGGCTTAGACGAGCCCACACTTCATACGATTTATGTAGTAAGGAATGCAACTTGCAGCGGCATTAATGCCGTGTATTCGTCAAATCCTCGAGGTGTGGCCGTCATTTATAAGATGGAGCGTTCGGACAAATACTGCGCCGATACTCAAGGTATCTAATAAGTTTGAAACTCTAAAATGCTATTGCTTTTTTTATTTTTGTTTGATAAACTAAGGTTAAGATTGCATTATGCAATGATTGTGTAGTGCAAGTCAAGTATAAAAATCTAGAAAGGATTTATATATGACAAAACAAAATATTAACTCTAAAGAAGGCTTCACCATCATCGAAGTCGTGCTCGTGCTTGCAATCGCGGGTCTTATCTTCTTGATGGTGTTCGTTGCTCTCCCAGCATTGCAGCGATCGCAGCGTGATACTCAGCGCCGTAACGATATGTCTCGCGTGGACACTTCGCTCGTACAGTATCAGACGAACAACATGTCGGCTGGTAGCAACTTGACGGCTTTGCCGAAAGGTCCAAGCTACTGGGCAGCATGTAAGGATGGCACGTTCACATCTGGCTGTGATGTTGATAGCAACGCTGGTGCTTCTGCCGACGACGATGTTGCAAGACAGTTCGTTCAGAGATACATGAACTCTGGCACTGATTCCACCACCAACACGTTCCAGGATCCGGATGGCGTGTATTACAGCATGTACATCACAGAAAACATTGGCGACAAGACCAGCCTCTCTGGTGAGGATGTAACCTTGACGCTTGGCGGAGCCACGTTGGGAGTAGACAGCAATAAGCTTTCTCTCGAGACCGAGTTCAAGAACCACATCGTGTATGTGATCCCTGGCGGTAAGTGCGATGGTGAGTATGTCATTTCTGATACTCCTCGTCACTTTGCGATTATGTACCGCCTCGAAGGTGCTGGCGTGTACTGCATCGACGATCAATAGAATTAAGCAGTTCTACAAAAATGCTCCCATTCGGGAGCATTTTTGATGATGCAGGAGACGAGGCTTGGGCTACGTGGCGACGGCGTTCACGAGTGAGTAAATCGGGAGCAGAGTACCACCGACAACGATGCCGATCACGCCAGCCATGGCAACCATGAGAATTGGTTCGATCATGGTGGAGATATTATTAATCTGCGTGTCTAGCTCCTCTTCGTAAACGGCGGCGGAACGGCCAAGCATCTCGTCGATCTTACCGGACTGCTCACCGATAGAGGCCATCTGCGGAACAAGCGGAAGCATATAATTTAGGCCGGTGAGGGCCTCGGACAAAGGCTTGCCGCTTTTGATGGTGTCTAGAGACTTGGAATACTCCGACTCGACAATAGTGTTGCTGGTCGCGGCAATCGCGATTTCAATGGATTTGAGCATCGGAACGCCGGTAGCGAGAAGCATTTCGGCGGTGCGAGCAAAGCGCGAAACGTAGAGTTTGCGGAATAAGCCGCCAAACATTGGGACGTGAAGTTTAATGGTGTCCATAGTCTTGCGCCCAGCTGGAGTGTTTTTGATGAAGTAGTAAATGCCGGACACGGCGGCGCCAAGTAGAATGGCAACCAGCCACCAAAAGTCGGCGAAGAAGTTGGAAACGTTAACGAGCATTTGGGTGAGTTCGGGGAGCTCTTCGCCCATATCGGCGTAAAGCTTCTGGACTTCCGGAACAACCATGATCATCATGAAGGCGAGCACAGCGATAATAACAACTAGGATAATGGCCGGATAGACTAAGGCGCCCTTGATTTTGGAAAGCATGGCGGCGTCTTTTTCTTCCTGATCGGCTAGGCGTTTCAGGGCGTTGTCGAGCGTACCGGAAGCCTCGCCGGCCTGGATGAGCGAAGTGTAAACTTTGTCGAATACCTCGGGATGAGCAGCGAAAGATTCGTAAAGGGACTTGCCAGACTCAACGCTGGCGATAATGTCTTCGCCGACGCTGCGCATGGCTTTGTCTTCGGTTTGTTCAACGACAGTGCGCAAACTGGCCGCTAGCGGTAGGCCGGCGCCGATGAGAGTCGATAATTGACGGGTAAACATAATGCGACTTTTGGTGGCAACGTGACCACGGCCACCCAGGAGCCCAACGCCTTCTTCGCGAATGGATTCGGGGATGTAGCCTTGTTCCACCAAAACGTGGCCGGCGACTTTTTCGTTCTCGGCTTGGATAATGCCTTTAATAGTTTTGCCGGTAGATTTTTCTTTAGCTTTGTAGTGAAAACGTCTCATGTGATATTACCCCGCGACTAGCCTATCAAATTCGGTTGGATCGACAGCGTACTCGCGAGCAGAATCATAGGTAACGACGCCGGTTTGGACGAGCTTGGCCAAGGTGCGATCCATGGTCTGCATGCCTTGGTCGTTGCCGGTTTGGATAGCAGTGTCAATCTGAAAAGTCTTGCCTTCGCGAATGAGCGAACGAATGCCGGTATTGGCGACCATGATCTCGGCAGCAATAGCGCGGCCGCCGCCGATGGCGGGAACAAGGCGCTGCGAGCAAATGGCCTGGATAATATTCGCGAGCTGAGTGCGGACCTGTGGCTGCTGGTGAGCTGGAAAAACGTCGACCATGCGATCGATGGATTGTGAGGCGGAGTTAGTGTGAAGAGTGGCAAAAACTAGGTGGCCAGTTTCGGCAATAGTAATAGCGGCTTGGATGGTCTCAAGGTCGCGCATCTCACCGATAAGGACAACGTCTGGGTCCTCGCGGAGAGCACTGCGGAGCGCAGCAGCGAAGCTAAAGGTATCGTAGTGAACCTCGCGCTGGACGATGACGGAGCGGATAGATTTATGAGTAAACTCAATCGGGTCTTCAATGGTGATGATGTGCTTGCTCTTTTCGCGATTAATTTTATCAATGAGCGCAGCAAGGGTGGTGGACTTACCAGAGCCAGTTGGGCCGGTAATGAGAACTAGGCCGCGCGGGAATTCTGAGAACGAAGAGACAACGCCCGGCAGGCCTAACTCTTCTATGGAAACGATTTTGTTCGGAATTAGACGAAAGGCGGCGGCCATTTTGCCACGCTCGTGGAAGGCGTTGACGCGGAAGCGAGCAATGTCGCCAAAGGCAAACGAATAGTCGTATTCTTTGTCTTTCAAATACATTTTCTGCTGCTCTTCATCGAGCGTAGAGAAGATGAGGCTCTTTAAAGTTTCTTCGTCGAGCTTCGGAAGACCATTGATCGGGAAAAGCGCGCCATCGACACGAATGATCGGCGGCAAACCGTACTGAATATGAATATCTGATGCGTTGCGACGAACACATTCCTCGAGTAAGGTTTCGACTTTGATAGTTTGTCTGTTTTGCTCCATAAGATTATTATACCATACCTTTTATGTTAAATCGCTCGCTACGCGGTTGACCTCGGCCATGCTGGTGACACCGGACAAAACTTTCAAAACGCCGTCTTGGCGCATGGTGATGGTTCCCTTTTCGCGGGCGAGTCGCATAATTTCCGCTGAAGTGGCGCGCGCGACAATCATTTTCTGGATGTCTTCATCGACGTCGATGGTTTCGTAGAGACCGGCGCGGCCTTTGTAGCCACCAGGAGTTTCCTTAGTGTTGATGCCTTTGGCCAACATATAATAGTCATCATTTCTGACCGGAAGGCCAGGATAGCCTAGGTCTTCGCTGACGCTGGCAACGTCGCCGCTAATCTGCGGTAGAATATCGCCGACGATCTCGTTGATGCCCTTGGTCTCGATGTCAGATGATTTGTAGGATTCGCGTTTCTCTGTAATACGACGAACGAGGCGTTGACCAATCACGACGTTGAGCGTCGAAGCCAGTAAGAATGGCTCAATGCCCATGTCGAGAAGACGCGGAAGAATACCGGCGGCAGAGTTGGTGTGGAGGGTGCTGAAGACGAGGTGGCCGGTCAAAGCGGCTTGTACGGCGAGAGAAGCTGTCTCGGAGTCGCGGATCTCGCCCACCATGACGACGTCAGGGTCTTGACGGAGAATACTACGAAGCCCGGAGGCGAAAGTCAGCCCGGCGTCGACGTTGACCTGGATCTGGTTGATACCATCCATTTTATACTCGACTGGGTCTTCCAAAGTAACGATGTTGATTTCTTCGGACTTGATTTTCTGAATCAAAGCGTAGAGAGTAGTGGACTTACCAGAACCGGTTGGGCCTGAAGTGAGGATCATGCCGTTAGGGCGTTTGATGCCAGCTACGATGGAACGCAAAGCGCGGCCAGTGACGCCCATTTTTTCGATGTCCATGCTAACTCCAGTTTTATCGAGAAGACGGATAATGACTTGCTCGCCCCAGGTAACTGGAGAAATGGCGATACGCAGGTCGACTTCCTTGCCTTCCACAGAAACTGCGAATTGGCCGTCTTGCGGGATGCGATGCTCGTCGATTTTGAGGTTACTAAGAATCTTGACGCGCGAGACTAGCGCTGGAGCGACCGCTTTCGGGAGTTCCATGATACGACGCAACACGCCATCGATACGGCAACGGATGATGAGCGAATCTTCGAGCGGCTCGATGTGGATATCCGAAGCTTTGGTCTTGACGGCGTAGCTTAGTATGGTGTTGAGTGCCTTAGAGATCGGAGAGTCTTGGACGATGGTCTTGGCTTTGGCTTGATCATCGGTAGAGGCGCCAATTCTGCCCTCCTGCACAGCTTCTGAAATGCCGGAAAAGTCGCCGTGGTTTTTTTCAATCATTTCGCGGATGCCATGCTCGGAAGACATCCAGACTCGAATTGGTCGGTTGAGCAAATTCGAAAGGTAATCGGTCGCCTGGACGTTGGTAACGTCGGCCATGGCGACGTTGAGGAGGCCGTCTTTTTCGCCGAGCGGGATGGCGAGAACTCGCATTTGAGCATCTTGCGGAATAATCGACAAAACATCCTGATCGATAACAATGTTTTTGAGCTCGACGTAAGGCACACCGATAATCATAGCGGTGGCGCGGGCCACCATATCCTCATTGATGATTCCCTTGCCAACTAGCTCGGTGAGAGCTGAGGTTTTAGCGTCCGGATCGCGGCCTTCGAGATAAGAAGAAATCGCTTCGCCGTCGGCTAAGCCTTCGAGGATCAAGAGCCGGATGATGCGCTCTTCGGCGGCTTTAGTTAGTTGTGCCATTGTCAGCCTCCTCACCTGATGGCTCTGATGGAGTTTCTGGGTTCTCGGGGGCCTCCGGCGTTTCTGGAGTCTCAGGATTCTCCGGTGATTCAGGAGTTTCGGGATTCTCTGGATTTTCTGGGGTTTCTGGAGTTTCGGGATTTTCCGGAGTTTCGGGGGTATTTTCATCTCCGCGAAAGCCATCGAGGCACTCGCCAGACGCGCTATACTCTTCGCATTGGCCGACGTAAACTTCTACGGTAGGGTTAATGGCGCGATAGTTGAAGACCTCAGGGTCCGGACTGGCGATTGTGTAAGTGGTGTCTGAGTTTAAAGCCTTAAAGCTGACGCTTTTGAGTTCGGGAATGAATATCCCCACTACGATATAAGAAACGACGACGCCGAGAATCGCTGATAAAACGGTAGTTAGAAGATCTTTTTTCATTTAGTGTCTCCTGGCTTAATGGTTTTGGTGGTTTCGGTGATTGAGGATTTGCCAGTGTAATAGGTGTTGGCTTGAGCTTGGAGGATGAGCGTGTTTTTCTTGCTCCATTCGATGCTGGCGCGGGTGATGTTAAATTCGCGGATTGATCGCTCGATGTTGCTTAAAACTCTCACCGTGGTGGTGGGGTCGGCTTCAATGGACAAACGGATGCCGATGGTGCTAAGGTTGGTGCCGAATGAGGCTTTGCCAGACGTGTCGCTTGGGCGCAAAGATTCTGGCTCCCAATCTGAAATGTTAAAGATTTTGTTCAAGCTGGAAAGCAGAGCTTCTTCGTTCTTAGAGGCCGGGAGCGCATCTGGAATAATGCGGAGCGCCGAGCAGACTTGGATTAAGTTGCTGGCGGCGGCGAGCTGCTCGCTGGTGGTGGCCGAAGTGTAAAGCGTGGTCATTTCCTTGTAAGTGTAGTTTTTGTTGGTGGCCGGGTTGATGCAGGCCGAGTCGGCTTCTTTGGGCACGGAGTTTAACGCTTCATTTTCCGCCAAGCCGTTGATGACGTTGGCGCGAAGTGTGCCGGGGATTGAAGCTAGGTCAATGGAATCTGGAGAGCATTTTTTGAGCTCCTCGTCGGTGTAAACATCGCCACTAGGCTTTTTGCAAATGCCGATGCCTCTAATAACGTCCGAGTATTTCTTGATCGAAGCATCTTCTGCCTCGATAACTGTGGCATTAAAAGCAATTTTCTTTTGGAAATAGCCGACCAAAACTATCGCTGCGCCAAGCAAAATGGAAGTCCCGAGTACTGCGAGAAGTAGATATTGTTGCGCCTGCGAGATTTTTGCACGTTTGCCGGCCGCAGCTTCTTTAGCCATTGTTGCCTCCATTTCCGTTATTACAAAGTGTGTCACTAGAGCTGCAGTCCGTGGCCGGGGCGCCGAAAATGTCCTGAACTTGGATGTATGAATCGGTCACATTGTAACGTCCGCTTGGGGCGACCGCAAGCATATGGGCATTGCTAAATTTAAAGAATTCTGGGCTTAGGGTAATTGAGGCCGAGAAGCGCAGCACCAAGTTGCCGCTGCTGTCACGCCCGTTGGAAGAGCTGGAAATTCTGAGGCCATTCTCTTCTGGAACGAGCAGACACGATTCGTTGCTGGCAGTCCAAGTCACTGAGCCAGTGGCTTCGTCCTTAGTGCCAGTGTAAGCCGTGCACTTGCTAGCGAAATGGGCAACACCGGAAATATCACCGGAAAGGCTGATCTTCGAATCGCCTTGTTCGCTGTACCATTCGTTGAATTGCGGCGTACGCCAAATGCGCACTACGGTTTCGCCTTCGTAGGTTTCGGTCTCGTAGCCGGAAATGGTGGTCGCGAGCTTGAGGCTTTCGATAGCTTCTTCATCGCTAGACTCGTCTTCTGACAAAGATTCCAGATCGTCTTGTGTAGCCGATGGGTTGCAGCCTTCACCGTCAATGAGCCAGTAGGCAAAAACTCCTCTTTCTGGATCGGAAAGTGTCGTGCCGCCAGAATCTTGTTCGATGATGCAGTAGGCCGGGATGGCAGCACCGTCTCGATCGACGTAGCTGCCGTAATCATAACGTAGATACTGCATGCTTTTTTTGAATGACTCTAGCACGTTATAATCAATATATGGTGGCTGCAAAGCGTCTGCTTGCGCGTCGAAGGCAATGGTTGGGGCAGAGCCAGAAAGGTTAATGCTGAGCGCAGAGACGGTGATGGTATCGCCATTGTTGGGAATAACGGCCGACAGAATGTTGAAAGCGCGCGACAGCAGAGTTTTGTTCTTGGAAATTTCTGACAAGTTGCCGAGCTGGTCTTTGATGGTAAGGAAGTTATTGAGGTCGCTGTAGCTGAAGAGCTTCTTCGATAGGTTAGTGATGGTTTCGTTTTTGCCGTCAGCGATGGCTTGTTGACCAGCCGCGATGGACGCAAACACAGCAGTGACCGCAAAGCTGGCTGACGCAATAATAATGCAGATAAAGAAAGTAAGGTTGCGAAGTTTGATGGCCTTGATCATGTCATCTTTGACTTCTGGTACGAGGTTAATTTCTGAATGAGCGGGGCGAATCTTATAGATAAACCCGTTGATTTTAGCTTTGGTCTCACTCGCTGACGGTAGTTTAATTTCGGTAGCCATTAGTCATTGCTCCTTTCCGATAGCCCAATTGCTACGGCAAACTCCGATGCGACGGGCGCAAGGGCGCGTTGCTGGTCCTGAGTGGTACGGACAAATTGCCACGGGTTGCCATTCATGGTCGGGATGCCGGTCTTCGCTTCAACATACTCGGAGAAAAGTGGGATTATGCTAGCGTAGCCGGAAAGAATAATGCCGCCGACTTTGCCGTTCAAATATTTGGTCTGGAAAAATCGGATAGATTTGGTAAGTTCTTGGACGTAAACTTCGAGCGGTCGGCTTAAGACCTTGAAAACTTGACCTTCGACTTTGTCCTCGGTAAGGCCGAACTTCAAAATGTAGTCGCGGGACTGGTCAATGCGGACGTTGAGGCCGTTGGCTAAAGTCTGGGAGAGGTTTTCGAAACCACCGGGGATAGAACGAACAAGCCGTGGCATACCTTTGTATGAGACCACGATGTCGGTGGATTTTTCGCCAAAGTCAACTATCATGTTCGCATCCATAGCTCCGGGGACGGCGAGGCTGCGCGCCATCGCTAATGGCTCCGGCTCCATGGCAATGATATTAAGCCCGGCGCGCTCGATGGTCTCCATATTGGTTTCGGCATATTCTTTCGCAACTGAGGAAACCAGCACTTCGGTCTTGGCAGGGTCGTTGGGACTTGGGCCAATGACAATGTAGTCGGCCTTGGCCTCGCTCATTGGCATTG
Organism: Candidatus Saccharibacteria bacterium UBA3829; assembly: GCA_002393165.1. Lineage (GTDB taxonomy): Bacteria > Patescibacteriota > Saccharimonadia > Saccharimonadales > Saccharimonadaceae > Nanosyncoccus. The sequence goes on along the minus strand of DGIF01000054.1, from coordinate 4,244 downwards.
GAACATATTTGTCGATCTCGTATTTAAAAGCTTTGGTGAGTTCGTTCATCGGCAAGGTGTCGGTTTCGACGATGGAAGTGAAAGTTTTGCTGGCGGGCAAACCGACGGCAACATTTTTGGTCTTGATGCCGGCTTGATTGACGGCGCCCATGATGGCTTCGCCAAAACGTTTGCGACCGAGGTCAGAATTGTCGCTGGTCAGCTGGGCGGTGATCGGAATATAGGCGTACTTTTGCAGAGCCCAACCACGTTTTGCGTCACCAGAAAGTTGCACGATGCGCATCGAGTTAGTACCGATATCTAGCGAGAAGAAATCGCCCACGCCATGTAATAAACTCATGTTTTAATTATAAGCTGTTTATGATTATTTTGCAAGTTTTAAATGGTAAAAACGCTCTCTATTCCCGTTCTTGCCGGAAAGGGTGTTGTCGTGCTTGTTAATCACCAAAAAGCCGTGCTGTTTAAGCCACATTTCAAAGTTCTTGATGATGTGGCGGCGGATGGTTTCGTTTTTGACAACGCCGTTGTGGAGTTCGGCGGGAGCGGCCTCGAATTGCGGCTTCAGCATTACGAGAAAATCGGTATCCGGGCTGGCCAAATTTGATTTAGCATGAGCGAGAATCTTAGTGAGCGAGAGAAACGAAACGTCAGCGACAATGGCATCCAGATGAGGGCAAACTGTTAGGTCGAAGATGTCGGTTTTTTCGCGAAGATCGATGCGAGGATCGAAGCGGAGAGGGGCTTTCATTTGATGAGAGCCCTTCTCTACTGCGATGACCTTTTTGGCACCATGGTCTAAGGCATATTCCGTGAAGCCACCAGTGGAAGAACCGATGTCGAGAACTAATTTGTCCTTAAAATCAAAATTGAAAGCGCACGCGGCGCCTTCAATTTTGACGTAGCCACGAATGGGCGAGGACTGACAGCCTCCGATTGGCGGGGCCTGACGGCCTCCTCCCCCAAAATTTTGCTTCGCAAACATTTTGGTGGTCCCCCTTCGGCCGTCACCCGCCCTACCCATCTACTTCTTCCTCTCGCGATACTCGTAGGTGTCTGTATCAATTGAGACGATATCGCCCTGTTTGATAAAGGCTGGGACTTTCACGACCACGCCAGTTTCGAGCGTAGCGTCTTTCATGACCGAGCTGGTGGTGTCGCCTTTGACGACCGACTCAGTATAGGTGACAGTGAGCCAAAGGTTTTTAGGAAGTTGCAAATTGATTGGAGTGCCATTGTAGAACTGGATGTCCATCTCATCGCCATCCTTCATGAAGTCCTTTGCGTCGCCGACCATGTCTTTGCTAAGTTCATACTGTTCAAAGGTTTCCGGGTCCATGAAATAGAACTTCTCGTCGTCCTTGTAGAGGTACTGAACTTTTTTGGTCGTGACCTCGGCCGGCTCAATTTTTTCCTGACCTTTGAAAGTCTTGGGGAGAAGAGCACCGGTGATGAGGTTTTTGACCTTGACGTTGACGATGGAGCCACCACGGCCCATGACTTTTTGCGAGTATTCAACCACCTTGTACGGCTGGCCGTCTAACGTAATGAGCGTATTTTTCTTAAGATCTGTTGGTCCGTACATTTTAACTCCTTAGTTGTTTGACACAAATGGCAAAAGTGCGAGGTAGCGGGCGCGCTTGATGGCGACAGCTAGTTGGCGCTGTTGCTTGGCGGAGAGGCCAGTCTTGCTCATCGGCTCAATCCGACCATAGGTATCGATGTACCGCTGAAGGGTTTTAACGTCGCGGTAATCGAAGTACAGATTAGGATCACTCTTAAACTTTTTCATAATTTCCTTTCCTTCGTTGCCTTGTTTAATTAAAATGGAATCTCATTCAGATCAATTTCTTCAGGGATATCGTCTGAATCGGAAGCTTGAGAAGCGGACGATTCGGAAGTCGAGGCGCTATAACTCGATCCGCCATCACGACCTGTTGCGCCGCCGAGGAAGTTGAAATCTTCAACAACGATCTCGGTGCGAGAGCGCTTGACGCCGTTTTTATCTTCAAAGCTTCTCTGGCTAAGGCGACCAGAGACGAGAATGCTGCTGCCCTTTTTGGCATATTGAGAAATCATCTCACCAGTTTTGCCCCAGGCAGTACAGTCGATGTAGCTGACTTCTTCTTTGTTCTCACCGTCGGCGCTGCGATAGGTGCGATTCACTGCAACGGCGAAACTACAGACGGAGGCGCCACTTGGCGTGCTTCTGAGCTCTGGGTCACGGGTGAGGTTGCCAGTAATGATGGCCTTGGAGAAACCGCGCATTAGGCTTCCTCCTTATTCTCCGCTGGCTCTTCAGCGGCGTGCTCTTTGCGACGGGCCTCATATTTGGCTTTGCGAGCGTCAACACGGACGATCAGCGCGCGTAGCACTTCGTCAGTAATGCCCAGCACGGAGCTAAGCTTCTGCGGAGCGTCAGCTGGAAGCTGCACATCGTAGTAACGATACACCGCAAATTCCTGGCCGTTGATCTTGTAGCTGAGGCGCTTTTTGCCGTCGGCTTCTTCTTTGATGATTTTGCCGCCATTGCCTTCGATGAGTTTCTTGACCTTCTCGAGGGCAGGATCCAGATTCATTTCGAGATCTGGATGGAATAGGATTGAAAGTTCGTAGTCTTTCATAATACTCCTTTGGTTAAAGCAAACGCGGCTCTCCACTGCTCACTCGGCGGTGGGTTGGCTCGTTTGCTGAGCTAATATTGTGTGTTAATTATAGCACAGATTGGAGTTTTATGCAACAGATAGGCTAGTCGTCCCACGGAAAGGCGTGACCATAGTGGCCATAGCGGGCAGTGCGCTCATAAATGGGACGTTTTAGCTTGAGATAATTAATAATGCCCTGTGGAGTAAGGTCGTAGCCGGTGATTTCTTCTGGATGGCCGTCAATGATGACGGTTTTCTCGAGCGGCTGGTCATAACCAATGGCGTAGGCGAGGCGAACGAGAACCTCGTGCGGCTGGCCGGTGTTTTCAGAACCAAGATGTTTTTCGGCGGCTTTGATTTTTTTCAAGTAATCGACGGCGATGCGGCGGGCCATGTAGGCGGCGGAGCGATCCACCTTGGACGGATCTTTGCCGGAGTAGCAGCCACCACCAATGGCAATTCTTGGGCCGTAGTTATCAACGATCAGTTTGCGGCCAGTGAGACCAGTGTCGGCGTCAAAGCCGCCCTGAGTCCAGTCACCAGCGGGGTTGACGTGAAGCTCAATATTAGAAGAGGGCTCCGAACTATCCTCCGGGGACACACTCAAGGCCGTTACTTCGTGCGCCTTTGGCGAACGGCCAAGCCTATGGTCCCCGGAGGATAGTTCTGGAGCCTTCATTAACTTGTTCTTGGCGATGAATTCCTTGACGAGCTTTTCGAGCTCGGCTTTGGGGGCATTCTGGAAGCTGGCGACGATGGAGCTGATCGAGCCATCTGGGGCGATAGTGACCTGGGTTTTGCCGTCATATGGGAATTTGGCGTAAATGTACTTGTTGAGGTTGCGGGAGAGGACGACTTCACGTGGTAACATCTCTGGAGTTTCGTCGGTAGCATAGCCAATCATGATTCCCTGATCGCCGGCGCCGCCAGTGTCAACGCCTTGGGCAATTTCGGGGGATTGCGCGACGATTTTAGTGTGGACTTCTACATTGTCGCCCGCGATGCGTTTGACGATTTTCTCGATGTCGATGTCGCCAGCGCGGCTGGTGATTTCGCCAGTCACAAAAACTACGCCGTGGCCGCCGCAAACCTCCGCCGCGACGCGCGAATCCGGGTCTTTGGCGAGGTAAGCGTCCAAAATAGCATCGCTAATTTGGTCACAAAGTTTGTCTGGATGTTTCGGAGAAACGCTCTCCGCAGTTCTGTAGAACATATCTTTCCTTTCTGGGCGGAATTACCACCTTGGCCTCGGCTAGGTTGGCAGGAGGTCAGCGGGCCGTTCCCTCGCTCCTTCTTGATATTATGTTAATGTAAAAATGATTGTAGCACAAAAAGCGCCCCGATGCTAGACCGAAGCGCTTTAAAATCACACATCTTGCTTTAATTTTTTAATAATGATGAGCCCGAGCGGCAGGAATATAGCTATTGTCGCGAAAAGCCCATATTCCAATCTGATGTCTGCCACGAAACCGATAACCCAAACTGTGGGAATGTAGAGCATTTGGGATAGAGTTTTAGTGACAGAGAGAATGGAAGTTTGTTCCGTCGGTTTCACATATTTTTGGATCATCGGAATGAGAGTCGCAGCGGTCCAACCTTGAG
>DGIF01000052.1 GCA_002393165.1 Candidatus Saccharibacteria bacterium UBA3829 | reverse complement strand
AAATCTTTTTCAAAATTCAAAATATTCGTAAAATCCGCGCCACGCCACGAGTAAATCGATTGCCAATCGTCCCCCACTACGCAAATATTTCGCTCCGGACCCACCAACAATTTCACTAAATGGTACTGCACCATGTTTGTATCCTGATACTCGTCAATCAAAATGTGTTGGAACCGATTTTGCCACTTCCGACACACCTCCGCATTTCGTCCGAACATTTCCAAAGTCTTAATTAATAAATCGTCAAAGTCCAAGGCCCCAGCCTTTTTCTTCTCTTCTTCATATTTTCGAAAAACTTTCAAAATCGTCTGCTGATTCGGATAAATCGCCTTGGCTGCGTATTCGTCCGGGCCGTTGCCGTGATTCTTCTCGCCCGAAATAATACCTTGTATTGATTTCGGTTTCAAAGATTTATTGTCACTAAGCTTTAAATCTTTCATGATACGCTTTATTAGCGCCACTTGATCATCTGTATCATAAATCACAAAATCTCGACTCAGCCCCGCTGCATCAGCTTCTTGCCGCAAAATCTTCACGCAAATTCCGTGAAACGTTCCCATATATGGCATAAACGACCGTGGCGGGACTTGGACGCTCACATCCAACTCGGGGCCGCGTCCGGTTGCCCCATCGCCATGGGCAGCCGATGCTAATCCTCGCGCTGCCGCGCTCCGGAATGCCCCGAGTTTGGACGTGAGCGTCCAAAGCCTACTCCGCATCTCGTTCGCCGCCTTATTGGTAAACGTCACGGCCAAAATGCGTGAAGGTTCTACGCCGTGAACAATCAAGTTTGCGATTCTATGCGTCAGAGTTTTTGTTTTTCCAGACCCGGCCCCCGCAAGTATCAATATCGGCCCGCTAAGACATTCAGCTGCCTCACGCTGCGCCTCATTTAATCCCTCCAGAATCTCATTCATCCCGCCATTATACCATTAAATACTATTAAGCGGCGCAATATCCGCACCAAGATGTTGCAGTCTAGCCATAAAATCTTGGTATCCCCGCTTGATCGGATAAACATTCCGCAAAATCGAAGTACCTGGCGCAGCTAGCATCGCAATCAACACCACTACTGCTGGACGCAACGCTTGCGGCGCCACCATTTCGGCCGATCGCCAATTAGTTGGCCCTTCTATATACACTCGATGTGCGTCAAGAAGTTCTACTTTGGCATTCAAATTAGCTAGCTCCGTAATGTAAATCGCCCGGTTTTCAAATACCCAGTCATGAATCAAAGTCCGCCCTTTAGCAGTTGCCGCAATTACCGAAAAGAATGGCAAGTTGTCAATATTAAGCCCCGGAAACGGCATCGGGTGGATCTTGTCAACCGGCGCTACCAGCTCAGACTTATGGACCACAAGATCAACTAATCTCGTCCGCCCATTCGTCGACAAATACTCCTCCGACTTGTCGATCTTCGCATTCATACTTTTGAGAACTTCTAACTCGATTTCCAAAAACTCAATCGGCGCCCGCCGGATCGTGATCTCAGACTTCGTCGCCAGCCCCACCGCCATAAAACTCATCGCCTCAATCGGATCTTCCGATACGCAGTATTCAACATCCTGGTCAATTTGTTTCTTGCCCTGCACCACCAATGTCGTCGTACCAATCCCGGAAATCTTCACTCCAAGTTTTTCGAGGAAGAAACAAACATCCTGCACCATATAGTTTGGCGAAGCCCCAACAATCGTAGTGCGCCCCGCAGACAACGCCGCCGCCATCAAAACATTTTCCGTTACCGTATCGCCACGTTCAGTCAACACAATGTAACGATCCGTGTATTTATTCAAAGTTTCTTGTCGCACGCTAACTTCATAAAACCCACTGTTGCATGCCGCATCTACAGTTAAGCCAAACGATTTCAGCGCTTGAATATGCGGCTCCACCGTCCGCGTGCCCAGCGAGCAGCCACCGGCATACGGTAACCTGAACTTTGGATAACGGTGCAAAAGCGGGCCTAAGAACATGATGATCGACCGTGTCTTGCGAGCCGCCTCAATATTCATCTCGTCAAGCTTCAATTCTCGCGGTGATATAATCTCTAGATCACTCTGCTGATTCTGCCAGCGACACTTCACGCCAATCGACTCCAAAACTTCAATGATTCGGAAGACTTCTTCAATCCTTGCCATACCACGCAGCACCGTTCTACCAGAGTTCAATAACGACGCACAAAGCAAGCCAACGGCGGCATTTTTCGATGTATTAATCGTAATCTCACCGTGCAATTCTCTCCCGCCATGGATACAATAATTCTGCGAAGACGCGCCACTAACAGATAAGATCTGCGTCCCAAAAGCCTCCGACAACTTTCGTACCATCTCAAGCGTGATATTCTGCCCGCCTTTCTCAATCCGATGAATCGCCGACTGGCTCGTGCCAACCCTCTTGGCTAGCTCCCCTTGCGTCCAACCACGCTCTACTCGTAAACCTTCGACTGTTTCCCCAACTAATTCATTATAAGCTTTTACTTTTTCCATATTCAAATTATATCACTCGACGAATAATTGTAAAGTCCAAACTATGCTATAATATAATATATGAAAACTATTCGAGATATTGATGTCAAAAATAAAATCGTCCTCGTTCGCACGGATTACAACGTACCATTAAAAGACGGCCAGGTAGCAAGCGATCTCCGAATCCGCGCTAGTTTGCCGACCATCCATCACCTACTCGAAAATGGCGCAAAAAGAATCGTCCTCATTTCCCATCTCGGTCGTCCAGAAGGCAAACTTACACCAGATACCACCTTGCGTCCCACCGTTGACGCGCTCAAAAAACTTTTACCAGAACAAGCCATCGATTTTTACCCTCTTCCCTCCACGGGTAAAGAAATCCCAATCCCAGACAATATCAAAATCGCTGTCCTAGAAAACCTCCGCACCGACCCAGGCGAGGAAGCCAATTCTGCCGACTTCATCAAGAACATTATCGATGCAGTACACGCCAACGTCTACGTCCAAGACGGCTTTGCGGTAGTACACCGCGCGCACGCTTCCACCGATGCAGTTAAGAACTTCCTGCCAGTCTATGCTGGATTACTCGTCGAAAAAGAAGTCAATAATCTCGCTAAAACCCTACAAGACCCGGCCCGTCCTTTCTTGCTCATCCTCGGCGGCGCCAAAGTTTCCGACAAGCAACCACTTATCAACAAATTCGCAAACATCGCCGACAATATCGTGATTGGCGGTAAAATTGCCGCCGATGGTTACCAGGCCACCAGTGATAAAATTTACGTCGCTGAAGATTTCGACGAAAACGCAGCCGGCGATAAGCTCGATATTGGTCCCGTCGCTACCGGCCATCTCGCCAACCTCATCACTGATGCCAGCACCATCGTCTGGAATGGTTTACTTGGCAAAGCCGAAGATCCAGCTTATGCTACCGCATCTACCATTACAGCCGAACTCATGGGCGAAAAAACAAACGCTACTACGATTATTTGCGGTGGAGACACCGCCGGGTTTGTCGAAAACCTCGCCACGGATCATCCGAATCTTCACTACAACCTCGTCTCTACTGGCGGTGGCGCCGCCCTGGAGTTCCTCCTCGGCAAAGATTTACCGGGTCTTGCCGCCATAGAACAATAAAACCCCAAAACAAAAAACAAACCATGAATGGCTGTTTTCGTCTTTGGTAGTCGCGGCGGGATTCGAACCCGCGATTGCATGGATGAAAACCATGTGTCCTAGGCCTCTAGACGACGCGACCACGTATGCATATTATACCAAAAAGCCTTAGAAAGTGCAAGCGTAGTGATATTCTACACGATAATCAGATTTTGTAAACGGCGCCTCGGGATAAATCTTGACGTATGTAGTCTCCGGATCACAATATTCCGTAATGTAAGCCGCCGAGGACGCATAGCGCTCACTATCAAAAAGCAATAGCTGCCGCAAGGTAATTCTCGAAAATCCAGCTTCAACATAACGCTCCATAATCTCCGCAAGCGACTTATCGGTAGTACCATAATCTTCAATCCGAGTATAAAAATAATTTTCATAATAGTCAGCTGTAA
>DGIF01000026.1 GCA_002393165.1 Candidatus Saccharibacteria bacterium UBA3829 | reverse complement strand
CTCCGGCTGATAGTAATCATAATAAGAGACAAAATCCTCCCCCGCGTTCTCCGGGAAGAACTCCTTCATCTCGGCGAAGAGCTGCGCGGCGAGTGTTTTGTTGTGCGCCAAAATTAACGTCGGACGTTGCGTCCGTTCGATAATGTTTGCCATCGTGAAAGTCTTTCCGGATCCGGTCACGCCAAGTAGGGTCTGCTCTTTTTGGCCACGCATAATCCCTTCGGTGAGCTTAGCAATCGCTCCCGGCTGGTCTCCGGTCGGCTGGTACTTTGAAACTAATTCGAATTTCACCCTAATATTATATCACACTAGAAGTTTTGATACTTTATCCCCAGCGAGCGGTAAAAGTCCATGGCGTTAGGTAGGCCACAGTTTTTGAGCGTCAAGTTAGTTACCTCATCTAGCATCACCAGCGTAAAAAGCGTAATCGCTAGCGTCAAAAAGGCTCGCCGTGACATTTTTTTAGCAAGATAAATCATTGCTGGCACCACCGCATAAACCAAAGCGAGCGAGCCGATGCCAAAGATTGTCACACTGAGTGGGCACACGAAGCCATTGATGCTTCCAATCGCCCACAGACCCTGGTCGTAGTTCCAATATCTGGTGCCGTCTCCGATCGTGTAAACGAGCCAACCACCAACTAGCTCCACCAATCCAGTGGCTAGTACGGCGATCAGAAACACCGCCCACGGATGACGTCTAACGCGATAGGTTAGTGGCACTACTGCGAGCGCTCCGAACGCATAAATATTAATCCATGGCAGCAAGTTCCCCCCACGCATATAGAATCCGCCAAGGTCAATCAGCCCCACAGCGACTTCATAAAGCCAGCCGATAAAGCCAGAAATTACCACGACCAAAAACAAAATGCCGACTTTTTGATATCGCTGCAGCTTGACGCCGCGATCCAGGTATTCTTTAAAAAGTTGTTTATATGTTTGTTTAGTGCGTTTTGAGCTTACCATAAGCTCATTATATCACATGGTAGCGTCGTCGGTTTTCGATTTCATGGTTGGGAATGGGACTGCTTCGCGGCCCGGGACGCCTTCAAGCAACCAGAAGTTACGCTCTGAGTTACCCCAGCCGCAAGCTGGTGGCATTCCATATTCTAGCATTTCTACGAAATCACGATCCAGCATCTGCGCTTCCTCGTCACCGGCGTCGCGTGCCGCTTGCTGCTCTTCAAATCGCCCCAACTGGTCTAGCGGATCGTTCAGTTCCGAAAAGCCGTTCCCCATCTCAGTTCCGGCAATGATCGGATGGAACCTTTCTGTTACGAGTGGGTTTTCGGCCGATTTCTTTGCCAGCGGCGATAGGCTGAGCGGTTCTTCCACCAGCCAGTACGGTCCAGCCGAGGTTTTTCGGATCAGCTTCCAAACATGGTCGATTAGTCTAGCCTCACTTACGTCAAAGTTGGTCTCCACACCGTTTTCTTTCAGAATCCGAATTAACTGCTCGCGGTCTGGATTAAACACATCAACATCAAATTTTTCGCGCAAAAGGTCGGAGTACTTGACGCGCGACCATTCACAATCGACTTCAATGTCGAATCCGCCTACGTGAAACTTCAGCGTCCCCCAGGTCTGCATCGCTACATATTTAATCATTTCCTCGTAGAGTTTAATACCGTCCTCATAGTTTTCGTACGCTGCATACGACTCAAATGCGATATGCTCCGGCAAGTGCTCATCGTCCACGCCTTCGTTCCTAAACCTTGGCCCAATATCGTACACTTTTTCAAATCCGCCACCAAGCAACCGCTTAAGCGGCAGCTCGTGCGAAATTCGCAGGTAAAAATCCTCGTCCAAGGCATTCATGTGGGTTACGAACGGCGTCGCATCGGCTCCACCGGTGGTGTGCTCCAGTACCGGAATGTTGATTTCGATAAAACCATGCGCGTTCATAAAATCACGCGTTGCCTGCCAGAACTTCGATCGCCGGACTAGCCTTTCGCGCACTTCTGGATTGACGTTCATGTCGACATAGCGCCTGCGGTAACGCTCTTCCTTGTTAGTGAACTTTTCCGGCAACGGCCGAAGGCTCTTCGTCAATAATCTCACAAAGTTCGTAAACACCGAAATCTCACCGGTTTGCGATTTATCAACTGTGCCCTTAGCTTCCACGAAGTCACCAAGGTCAAGCAAACGCACGTCTTTTGCGCCCAGCATACCGGCGGGCGTCTCTTCAGCTACGGCCCGCATAAAAATTTGTACCTCGCCCGTATAGTCACGAAGTTTCAAAAACACCAGCTTACCAAATGACCGAATTGCTACAATTCTTCCTGCGACGCAAACTTCTTGTCCAGCCCGCTCCTCAAAATGATCTACCACATCCCGGATGAAAGTGTTGCGATGGCTCTTTGACGGGTATGGATCAATCCCTCGCTCGCGGAGTTCGTCAAGTTTTTTTAATCGTTCGTTTCGATAATCTTCCAACAACATGCCATATATTATAACACAAAATCAGAGATAACACGAAACAAATCCAAAAACCAAGCCCCGTAGCTGATCCTGGAGTTATTTGATACTGGTAATCTTGATCTTTTTGCCGTTAAATTCGAGTGTCTCTCCGGCTTTCCGCCCGAAAATCGCCTTGCCGATCGGCGACTCGTTTGAGATTTTCCCCTCAAGCGGGTTCGCTTCAGTCGGACCGACCAACGTATATTCTACTTCGCGTCCGCCCATGTCGAGCACCGCAGTTGCTCCTAGCGCCACGGAGTCGCGCTTTCCGCCGCGAATCACTTTGGCATTTTTCAGGATCTCCTGGATCTCCAAAATCCGGCTCTCAGCCATCTTCTGCTCGTTGCGTGCCGAACTATATTCTTCATTCTCGGACAGGTCACCAAAAGCCCGGGCCGTCGCGATTTTTTCTGCGATGGCTGGCCGGTTCGCAATTAGTTCTTCCAGCTCTTTTTCCAGCTCTTTTTTGCCTTCGGCAGTCAGGCTAATGCTTTTCTTGATCATTCTAAACTCCTAATACCTAATAGAGTTTATAGTATCGTTGCCAGCTTGTCAAGGGCGACTTTCCTGGTCTCGCCGGTCTTTCGTTCCGTCACTTCGGCGACGCCTTCGGCGATAGTCCGGTCCGAAATCACCACCCTTAGCGGAAGGCCAATCAGCTCCGCGTCGGCGAACTTTTCTCCCGGTCGCGCGTCGCGGTCATCAAACAAAATCTCGTCCTCATGGCCAGTGTAAAACTCCTGAGCTTTCGCTATACCGGCTTCCCCGATCCCCACCAGGTACACCTTGAACGGCGCTACCGCCTTCGGCCACACAAGCCCTTTGCCGTCGGCGAATTTTTCTGCGATCACTCCCATCACCCGAGAAATGCCGATCCCGTAGCAACCCATGTATACGGTCTGCTGAGTGTTCTTCTCATCGATAAACTTTAGCCCTAGCGGCTCAGAATATTTGAACTTTAGCTTGAAGATATTGCCAACCTCTGCCGCAGCGGTCGTCGCCAAATCCTCGCGCTTTACGCCAAGGTCCGCCAACACCTCCGGCAGTAAGACCTCCTCATTCAAAACCACGGATTTATCACTATTATAATATACGGTGTCTTCGCCTACCGGCAAGAAAGTTTGGTATTCGTGCGAGTATTTAGCGAAAATTCCACCGCTGGCAAATGTCTCGTAAGTCTCATCGAGCCCCAGCCTTGCAAAAATCCGCGCGTAGGCCTTCTCCACCTTGGCATAATAACGGTCCAAATCCTCCTCGGTCCGGTGGAACGAGTACATATCTTTCATCAAAAATTCCCGTCCCCGCAAAATCCCGCTCTTTGCACGCTTCTCGTTGCGGAATTTGGTTTGGAACTGGTACACCGCAAAAGGCAGATCTTTGTAGCTCGACACAAACGACTTCATCAGGTTTGTAATCGGCTCCTCGTGCGTCGGCGCTAAACCGAGCAACCCCCCGCCAGTCACCTCAGTCTTAAACCAGATGTCCACTTCCTGGTCTGAAAACCGCCCAGTCTTCTCCCACAGCTCTGGGTTCTGCAGAGAGGACAAAAGAACCTCTTGCCCACCGATCGCGTTCAGCTCCTCGCGGACAATGTTCTTGATTTTTTCAATCACTCGGAGGCCCAGCGGCAAGAAGTCGTACACCCCGGCCATTTCCTTGTAAACGTAGCCGGCGCGCGTTAACAAAGCTCCATTCCTAGCCGTTTCATCCTTCGGCGCCTCCCTTAGAGTTTTCATAAAAGTTTGCGTCATTTTCATGACGCTAATTATAACACAAGACAGAAAAATACTCTATCCTTCAATTATACCACACATTACCAAAAAAGTCAAGAGATACCCAGTACATAGAGCATGCTGAAAGCCACCCCGTTCCTTACCATGTGCGTCAAGATCCCGGCATAAATCGTGCCGGTCACCTCTCGCAACGCGCAAAGCACTACCGATAAACAAAACACATTGACGCCCACATTCCACTGAAAATGCAATAGCCCAAACAGTGCCGACGTAATCAATATCGATAGCGCCACCCCGCTCCATCCTGGTAGATCGCTAAGTTTTTCCCGCAGTTTGCCGTATAGCCATCCTCGAAAAATCACTTCCTCGGCGATCGGCGCCACTACCACCAGCGAGATAAATGACATGATCCGGTCTGCCCCGCTCATGTAGGCCATGAAGCCGGTTTCCTGGGCTTGCCCGGCGTCAAACCACGGGAATTGGCTAAAAATCGCTACCGCTACCGCCGCAATCAGCAAGGATACGATGAAACCAACCGGCGCCAAACCGATATCGGTCCAAGTCGGCCAGTCCTTTAGTCCCAACTCCGTTCGTGTCGACTTCAAAATTCCCTTAAAGTCGTCTTCGGCTGCCGGCGCGGATCTCTTTTTTCGTTTCAAAAGAACCCCGATCGGCACCAAGACCGTGAGCGCCACGGCTACGATGTCAGTTATGATATAACAGATTGCAAGCGGCACCGGGCGCGACAATGTTTCGGCCCCTAAAATCCAGGCCATAGCGAGCCCCACCACGAACTGTGCGGCCATCATCGACACGAACGCCCACGCACAGAGGACAAGCACCCACATCAACACTTGCCACCAGGTCTTTTTGTCGGACGCGGCGGCCGGCTTGGTATTTTGGTTGCTAGTCGTTTTTTTACGCATTAGAAAAACCTCACTATATCTAAAATTGTTACTACGAACATAAGCGCAAGTAGCACGAAAAACGCCCGGGCTACGATTTTTTCTTCAGTTTCTTTGGTGAGCTTCTTTTTGCGAAGTTTGTAGATGGCAATCAGCAGCCAGCGGCCACCGTCGAGCGCAGGGATTGGTAACACGTTCATGCAGGCGAGCGAAATCGAAATGATTGCCGCGAGGTAAGCCAGATTGGACGGGCCAGCGGCGGTAAAGGCCGGGAATAGCACGCCGATAATTCCAACCGGCCCAGACACCGAATCGCCCACCGCCGAAATTGCCGCCTGTCCGCTCTCGCGAATGCCGGCGTCGGGGCTGAATAATCTGCCGACTCCGGTTACCAGATTCCAAAGGAGCTCACCTACACCTTGGAACGTTTGGCCAGTGATTTGCAAAGTCACGCCCACGCCCACCAGCGGTGCCGACCAAGTCGCAAATGAGGTCAGTTTAGACCCTTCCATAGTGACGCCAAGCAAATAATCGGAGCCGGAAGGATTTAAGGTTACTGCAGTCTCTATGGTCTCGGCGTCTTTATTACAGTCGCAGGTGCCCGGTTCACATGACGGCTGCTTGATGCAATCCT
>DGIF01000036.1 GCA_002393165.1 Candidatus Saccharibacteria bacterium UBA3829 | reverse complement strand
TCAAGCGGTCTTTTGGTTGTGAAGAGTTAAAATACACGCCGGCACACGATATGATTTTGAAGCCATTGCGTTATCAGGTAACGAAACTCGTGGAGACTGCCCGAAAGAAGAAGCGACACGTATAACGGCGCGATGTTGGGGAATTTTTGATATTTTTTTGGGGCCGTGCTATAATAAGCATAAGTAATATAAGGATTTTTATGGCAAAGATAAATAGAAGATTCATCGATAAGCATTGGTTGACTTTTGTGCTAAGGGGTGGCCTGGCCACGGCTTTTGGGTTCTTAGCGCTGTTTGGCGGTTGGGCCAATGTTAACTTTGTGATCTCAGTAATCGTGGTCTATCTTCTCGCTATGGGCGTGATTGACGCGATCGGGGCGCTTTATAGCTCACTGAAGAAGCGCGGATGGATCACGTCAGTAATTGACGCTTTGATAGATGTGGTGGCAGCGGTTTGCTTGCTGTTCTTCGCTCAGGGCAACATCGTAGCTTGCGTAATTACACTTGCGGTCTATACTTCTATTTCTGGAATTATCGACGTATTCCATGGATTTTTGTCAACGGTGGATCCAACTGATCGATTCATCCGGATATTGGCTGGCGTAATCGGCGTAGTGACCGGCTTTGTGATCTTGAACGCTGGCGGCTTTGAGATGATGACCTTTGTGAGATTCTTCGGGGCATACCTTCTTATCGTCGGTGTGACTAGTATGGTTTATGGGGTACATAACCGATCGCAAGAAGCTGAAGATCGTGCGGCGCGAAGCGTGGCGCAACGAGCAGCGAAAAAGACCAAGAAGACGACCAAGAAAAAGTAACTGATTTGCCAAGGTCTAGTTAGTTTGATATAATTAAAGCTCAAGGAGGCTTTATGGCTATAAAAAAAGCAATTATCACCGACGCCGGGTTTGCGAGTCGGTATCTACCAATCACTAAGACTATTCCTAAGGCAATGATTCCGATTGGAGCAAAGCCAGTAATGCAGCTTTGCGTCGAGGAATGCGCGGAAGCCGGGATTGAAGAAATCATCATCGTGGCTACGCCGGGCACGATGTCGAGAGCGATCTATGATGACTACTTCCACGGTAAGGCGGACAACGTGAAGACATTGCTAGATAAGCAGGGCAAGTCCGACAGGTTCAAGCCGGTAGCAGAGGTGCTCAATTTCCCGAAAATCACAGTGATTGAGCAGGATCCAACTCTGCCGTACGGGAATGGCTCGCCGATCGTCTCGGCTAAAAGCTATGTTGAGGGAGAAGATGCATTCGTAGTGCTTTATTCAGATGACTTGATATTGGGCAAAGGCGACGTCAAAACTTTGATTGAAGAGTACGAGAAGCATCCGTTCGCGAAAGCCGTAATTGCGGCGCAGGAAATGCCAGAAGAAGTTTGGCACAAGTACGGTATGATCGCCCTCAAGGAAAACGGAACGCTCTCCCACATCGTAGAGAAACCAAAGACGCCAGATCTTTCGCCAAGCAGCCTCACGAGCTACGGGCGATATTTGTTAACTCCGGAAGTATTTAAATATCTGGTGCCGTCCAATACTGGGCTTGACGGTGAGCTGTGGACGGTGGATGCGATCACAAAGCTTGCCGAAACTGGTGACGTGGTAGTAGCGCGGAGCGAAGGCAAATGGATCACGACTGGAGACCCTAAAAATTACTTTATGGCACACCTAGAATACGTACTAAGCAACACGGACTACGCCGACGATGTGCGTAAGTTTATTGCGGAAAATTAATATTAATAAAGGAGCATAGATGAACGTAGCAGAATGGATAATCGTAGCCATACTCTCATTGGCTTTGCTAGTATTTCTCATCATCGGCATAGTATTGATGGTGCGGATACTCGGCATGACCGATGACGCGAAGCGGGTACTGATGAAAGGTCAAGATATCGCGGACAACGCCAACGGTGTAGTTTCCAATGTCCGAGGCCTCACTTCGGTCGGCGGCACAGTTGAGATGCTGGTGGACAAGTACGTTAACCCTAAACTCAAAGAAGCATTAAAAGAAAGGAAAGACAATGCAGAACGAAAAGAAAAGTAGCGGAGCAGGAAAATTTATCTTAGGCGCAGCACTTGGTGCGCTGGCTGGAGCGATTGCCGGAAAGTTTATTTCGTCGAAGGAGCGCGCGGACGAATGCGAGTGTGACGGGGATTGCGAATGCGACGATTGTGATTGTGGCGAGAAGTGCAGCTGCGAACAGAAAAAAGCTGACGAGAAGAAGCCGGAAACTAAAGCGAAGAAGGCCGACAAATAGTTTTATCCTAAAGTGGCACTCTGGGGTGCCACTTTTTGTGTTATAATTGAGATATGATGGAGTTGAAGCCGAGTGATTTTGTGCATTTGCACAACCACACGCATTACTCGCTGCTGGATGGGCTCACAAAGGTGCAGGAGTTAGTGGAGTTTGTAAAAAGCGACGGGATGGAGGCAGTCGCGGTGACGGACCATGGCACAATGTCTGGGTTAATTGAACTCTATAAAGAGTGTAACGCGGCGGGAATTAAGCCGATTCTAGGGCTCGAAGCGTATGTCGCAGCGCGCAAGATGACGGACAAAGATCCGGCGCATGATAAACAGAGGTTCCACGTAACTCTGCTCGCTATGAATAATCAAGGATACGAAAATCTTTGCCGGATTATGAGTCACGCCGAGATTGAAGGGAAATACTATAAGCCGCGCACCGACCACGATGAGCTTGAAAAATATAGTGAAGGGATTATCTGCCTTTCTGGGTGCATGGGTTCAGAGATTAGTGAAGCAATCCGGGCCGGCGACGATAAACGCGCGTACGAACTAATTGACTGGTATCGCAATGTGTTTAAGGATCGGTTTTATCTTGAGATGCAAGACCATGGTCATCCGAAGTCATCTACCCACTCAAAAGAGCAAAAACTGGTTAATGATTGGCACATGGAGCATGCGAAAGAGCTTGGCCTGCCGCTAGTCGTAACTTGCGATGCGCATTACTTGAGAAAGGAAGATCAGGACGCGCACGAAGTCTTACTTTGCGTTGGTACGGCAGCAAACTTGTCCGATAAAAATCGGATGACGCTGAAAGACTATGATTTGCACGTAGTCCCGGCGGAGGAGATCATCGATCACTGGCAAGATACCTGCCCTGAAGCAGTGCTCAACACGAAGCGTATCGCCGATAGGTGCAACGTGGACTTGCAGCTTGGGCGAATCTTGATCCCAAAATTCCCGATCCCAACCGATGAGGATGAAAAGACTTACCTGGATAGGTTAGTGTTTCAGGGGCTAGTTAGTCGTTACGGCGGTAAGACTTTGGATGAGTCTAGTAAGATTGCAGTGCCGGAATGCCGCAAGATTTTGGAAAAAATAGATCAGGAGCGAGACGAGGCGCATAAGATATTGCCGAGAATTGATTACGAATTATCGGTGGTGGACAAGATGGGTTATAATGGCTACTTCTTGATTGTGCAGGATTTTATCAACTGGGGGAAGGCCCAAAGAATTGTCTATGGGCCCGGGCGTGGGTCGGCGGCGGGCTCGATTTTGGCATATGCACTTCGCATCACGGAGTTGGACCCGCTGAAGTACGACCTACTCTTTGAGCGATTCTTGAACCCGGATCGAATTTCTATGCCAGATATCGATACCGACATCCAAGACACGCGTCGAGACGAAGTGATTGAATATTGCTCGCATAAATATGGGTTCGATCGGGTCAGTAATATTGTAACTTTCGGTAAGATGATGGCCAAGAACGCCGTGCGAGACGTAGCAAGAGTGCTAGAAGTACCATACAACGAGGCTGATAGGCTTGCGAAAATGGTGCCAGACCCAGTCATGGGGCATCATGTGAAGTTAAAAGACGCCATTCGCGACGTCCCGGACCTGAAAAACGAGTACGAAACCAACCCGACGGCCAAAGAGGTGATCGACTTCGCTTCGCGGCTTGAGGGGACGATCCGAAACCACGGTGTGCATGCCTGCGGCGTGATTATCGCGCCCGACGATTTGGTGAAATTTCTGCCGCTCGAAGTTTCTGCTAAAGGGCCAATTGCAGCCCAGTTCCCGATGGGTCAGGTGGAGGAAATCGGGTTGCTTAAAATGGACTTTCTCGGGCTGTCCAACCTCTCGGTGATCAATAACGCCCTTCGTATGATCCGTAAAGTTTATGGCGTCGATCTTGATATGTACTCGGTACCGCTAGACGACCCTGAAACCTACGCGCTTTTGCAGCGTGCAGAAACGACCGGCGTATTCCAGTTGGAATCTGCGGGCATGAAACGCTATCTCAGAGATCTTAAGGCCTCTACTTTCGAGGACATCATCGCTATGGTAGCATTGTATCGTCCGGGGCCAATGCAGTTTATCGATTCATTTATTCGGCGCAAGCATGGAGAAGAACCGATTACTTATCTGCACCCTGGGCTCGAGAACTCATTGAAAAACACTTATGGGATCATGATCTACCAGGAGCAGTTCATGCAGATCAGCAAGGAGTGGTGTGGGTTCACTGGCGGCCAAGCAGACACCCTTAGAAAGGCTGTGGGTAAGAAAAAGATCGACCTAATGAAGAAGGTAAAACCGCAGTTCATTGAGGGTGCCGTCAAGATTGGCGGCGCGACCGAAGAGATTGCTGAGACTTTTTGGGGACAACTACTAGACTTTGCGAATTACTGCTTCAACAAGTCCCACGCTGCATGTTACGCCTTGGTGGCTTACTGGACGGCTTATCTTAAAGCGCACTACCCGGATGCGTTTATGGCAGCTCTAATGACGGCAGATATGCGTTGGACGGATCGGCTTGCGATTGAAATCGCTGAATGCAAGAAGATGGGGCTTAAAGTCCTTGGGCCAGATATCAATCAAAGTTTCGGTGATTTTGCGATCGTGGGCGGCGAAAATACGATCCGATTTGGGTTATCTGGCATCAAGAGCATGGGTAAGGCCCTTGTGGAGGAAATTGTGATACCAGAAAGGGACAAAAATGGCCCATTCAAATCGGTTTGTGATTTTGCGAAGCGAGTCGACTCGACCAAGTTTAATAAGAAATCATGGGAAGCGGCGATCAAAACTGGAGCGTTTGATAGTTTTGGCGCGTCGCGATCGGATTTGTTATTTAACCTCGAGGCGATCCAGGCCTACGGGGCAAAATGTCAAAAGGACGTCGGGGCAGGACAGATGGATTTGTTCGCGATGATGGGGGAAGCCGGAGCGATTCCGGAGGTAGAAATTAAACCAGCGCCGGTGCAAGCTCCAGAAAAAGAGCAACTACTGTGGGAGCGCGACTTGATGGGGTTATATCTATCGGCTCACCCTCTGGACAAGTATGACACTTATTTTGAGGAGCAGACACACCCGATGGAATTAATCACGCCAGAGAATAACGGGCGAGTGGTAACGATCGGCGGCATCATAACGGCCGTACGAATGATTTTAACTAAAAAAGGCGACAAGATGGCGTTTATAAAGATTGAGAACAAATCTTCTGAGACTGAGTTCATCGTGTTCCCATCGGTGTTCGCAGAATACGGCGCTAAACTCGAGGTAGATAACGTGGTGCGCGTGCAAGGGAAGATTAGCGCAACAGATAAAGACGGGAATTTGACATCCGATGCCAAAGTAATGGCTGAGACGGTGGAGTTGGTGTCTGACGAGGTGCTGGAATCTTATGCACCAACCGGAACGAAGCTCGCACGGCCAGCCAAGGCGCCAGAAAAATCCTTCAAAAGAGGGCGGAATTCCGCAGAGCGAGTATTTAGAAGCGAAAACTCGGCGTCGCAGACGATTGAGGCGCCAAGAGTCTTGTCTGAACCGCCAAAAGACCCGAGGTCGGAAAAATTGTATATTTTGGTTGAAGACCAAAACGATATCGAGACCCTAACCGGGATCAGACGGCTAGCGGATCTATACCCTGGCTTTACGGAGACAATTTTGGTGGTCAAGGACGGCGGAACAAAACGCGCGCTCAAGATGCCTTTTCGCGTTGATGCGGGCGGCGATCTATTGCCAAAACTCCACGCGTTGGTCGGAAAAGAGAGCGTCAAGCTCAAATAGAACACCGTGAGACGAGACAAACTCCAGGCGAGGTGATATAATTATCCCATGAAGAAAAAAACGTCAGATTCGGTAGTAGTGAATCGACGGGCCAGATTCGATTATCAGCTCGGCGAAGAGCTTTCTTGTGGAATGGTATTGACCGGCCCAGAGGTGCGATCGATTCGCGACCATCATGTGCAGCTTAAAGGCTCCTTCGTGACGATCAGGGGCGGTGAGCTGTGGTTAAATAATCTGACCTTGGGGGCCGATACTGCTAGGGACATCAAACTGCTGGCCACTAAGCGGCAAATCGCAACGCTCGTGCGAGAAAAGGTGGCCGGTTCTACGATTGTGCCAGTAAAATTGCTCAGCGGCTCGCGACACATTAAGCTCGTCATCGCGATTGGGCGAGGGAAGAAAAAATATGATAAGCGTGAGACAATCAAAAAAAGAGATTTTGAACGGGGGCGATATGCTTAAAATCTGCTCGTGGAACGTCAACGGGCTGAGGGCGGTCCTGAAAAAAGGCGCCTTGCAGCAGTTTATAGGGTCAGAGCAGCCGGACATCTTATGCCTGCAGGAAACAAAAGCCAAGCCAGGGCAAGCCGAAATAGATTTACCGGAGTATGAGGAGCTATGGAACTCGGCTAAGCGGCCTGGATACGCCGGAACGGCAATCTTTACTAAACTGAAGCCATTGTCGGTACGATATGACTTGCCAGCCGAAGATTTTGCGGATCGCTTCGGCGACCCATTAGATGAAGGACGAGTATTGACGGCGGAATATGATGGGTTCTATCTTGTGACAGTCTACACGCCAAATTCAAAGAATGAACTCGAAAGATTGGGATTGCGTGAAAAAAAGTGGGATCCGGCGTTTCTGGACTACCTGAAGGAGCTCGCAAAAGCCAAGCCGGTGGTGGTGTGTGGCGACTTCAACGCGGCACATGAAGAGATCGATCTCGCGCGGCCAAAGACCAACCACCATTCAGCCGGTTTCACAGATGAGGAACGGCGCGGAATCGGCAATTTGCTAGGCGCTGGCTTCATTGACACTTTTAGATTTTTGCACCCCGACGAACAGAGATACACCTGGTGGAGCCATTGGGGTCACGCCCGCGAAAATAACGTCGGCTGGCGGATCGATTATTTCTTTGTATCGCAAGACATATTGCCCAAGCTAAAGTCGGCTGAAATTTATGATCAGACGACCGGATCAGATCATTGCCCGGTTGGTATCAGTTTGGAGATCTGATGGAATACTTTGAAAAGCACAACGAAAATCCATACGGGGATCTGGCTTGGAATATCCCAGAACGGAAACAAGGCGTGGTGGCGGTTGTGGGTGGCAACGCGCAGAGTTTTCGCGCGCCGATAAAAATCGCCGAGTGGCTTGAGGCAAACTATCCAGTTGAGGCAGTTCGCATGATCTTGCCAGACGCTCTAGAGCCGAAGCTGCCGCCGCTGCCGAACATAGTGTTTGTCAAATCTACTGAATCCGGGTCCGTGGCTGAGACAGCCGATCTTCTAGCCGCAATTGAGGACGCGGATTACGGGCTGATTGTGGGAGACCTTTCGCGTAACGCAGTAACCGCGAAAGCCGTGACTGAAGCCTGCGGCCGGTCGGCTACGCCGTTACTTATGACGCGCGATGCGGTTGATTTGCTGGTCTCAGAGGCTCGAGAGTCTATACTAATGAATGAAAACTTGATACTTTTTGCATCGATGGCGCAGCTGCAAAAGCTTTTGCGGGCGTTATACTACCCAAAGATGCTGACAATGACTCAGCCGCTAACACAGGTTGCGGAGATACTGCACAAGTTCACGCTGAGCTATCCGATCAAGATTATAACCCTTCACAATGGGCAGATTTTGGTGGCCCAGAATGGGGACGTAGCGGCAACGCCGCTGGAAAGCTCTGGTCGCTCGCCGATTACTATTTGGGACGGGGAACTAGCCGCCAAGATTGCCGCATTCAACCTATACAATCCAGCAAATTTTCTACGTGCGACAATCTGCGCCCTCTTTAACTAAGTTGTAATTTTGGGATTTTGGTTATGTTTTTATAATTTTTTTTAAAAAATGTAAAAAATGTGCTACAATAATAATTGTGAATTTACAATTTCGTAGTTGACAATATGTAATAACTATGTTATTATAAACAAAAGTATAAATTTTAACGGAGATGGGGCAAGGAAAACATTCATGGACCAAAATGCGGAAATCCTCAAAAATGCAACTCGCGGCAGTCTGAAAATCATCGAGCAGGAGCGTGAGAAGGAAATCATATCACGAAGGTTTGGGCTGACTGGCAGTCGTGAGACGCTTGAACAAATTGGGGAGATGTTATCAATTACGCGCGAGCGCGTAAGGCAACTCGAGAAAGCAATCTTGATTCACCTCAGAGTTTCCGCAGAGGAAGGTCAGATTCCGGAGTTAGCTCCAGCCGAGAAAATCTTAATTCGTAACTTGACCGAGATGGGACGCGTGGCGCGGCTCGATGCTCTCGCGGATAAAGTTTACGGCAGGGAAGCTACTGCCGTAGAAAAGGCTGGCATTAACTTTATTGCTACTTTTTCGAACAGCTTGACCGTAGTAGATGAAAACGATTCTTTTTACCAGGCTATCGGGATCACTGACTATGGCGATTCGTTAGCAATTCGCACGCGCGCAGATGAGATCGTGGCCGTGATCCGTAAGAATAAAGAGCCGATGGCGTTAGACCAGCTTGACAATGTGCTAAATTATGAGCACCCTGACCACATAAAGGCCGTTGCATCAATCTCAAAGCAACTCGCCTCACTAAATGGCGTATGGGGTTTAGCAAAGTGGCCGTCCGTTAATCCAAAAAATATTCGAGACAAGATCTTTGTGATTCTAGAAACCCATAAGGAGCCGATGCACTTCTCGGACATTGCAAAAGAGATTAAGGGGTCGAATTTCAAGCGTAAAAATGTGACTGTGCAGGCAATTCATAACGAACTGATTAAGGATCATAGGTTTGTATTGATCGGGCGAGGAATTTACGCTCTGTCGACGTGGGGGTACAAGAAGGGAACTATCTCGGAAATTATCGTTGGCATACTGGAGAGAGCAGGAAAGCCGCTCTCGCGAGAAGAAATTGTGAAGCAAGTGTTGCGCGTGCGCAAGGTGAAAGAAACCACGATCCTGTTGAATTTACAGAATAAAAAGCTCTTCAAAAAAGTCGATCGAAACTCGTTTTATTTGGCATAATGTGATATAATATATGGTATGAGTAGTGTCATACAATTTATATTGATGCCGATTTTCTGGATACCCGTAGTTGGTATTTTGGCGTTTTTGACATACAAAAACTATAAGAAGCTCAACCAATTAAAAATCTTAAATGTCGACTCGGTGTTGTTGATGCTTGAAATACCGCGTACGAATGACAAAAAGGAGCTTGCGGCAGAGCAGATGTTCGCCTCCCTGCACGGAATTTTGCGTGATAAGCAGGAACTAAAGAGCTCTGGCGGTGTACAAGAGCATCTCTCGTTCGAAATCGTCTCCACGGCGGGACAAATTAGGTTTTATGTCTGGGTGCCAAAGGTGCTACAAAGCTTTGTGGAAGGACAGATTTATTCACAGTATCCAACGGTGCAGATCTATAAGATGGACGAAGACTACGTAGATAACCGAGATAAATACCCGGTGCAATATGAGGCGGAGCTCGGCCTGATTGAGAACGAAGCGCTGCCGATTAAAACGTTTGATACGTTTGAGGTGGACCCACTAGCCGGGGTCACCGGAACCTTGGCGAAACTCGACCCAGACCACTCCGAAGAGATGTGGATCCAAATTTTAGCGCGTCCGATTGCCGATGACTGGCACAAGAGCACGACCGACAAATGGGTGACACGCGTTAAATCCGGTAAAAAATCATTGTTTGCCGGTACCGGGATTGACTGGACGTGGCTGGTCGAGGTGCTCGGGGCGTTATTCCGCCCGCCAGCGGGCGGGACGGGCTCTGATGCGCCGAAGGTGGAGCTGTCTGAGCGAGCCAAAACGCAGATTTCAAAAGCAGAGGAAAAAGCGACTAAACTTGGCTATGAGGTCAAGATTAGGTTGGCTTATCTTGGCAGTTCCGACGTGGATGCGAAGCTCAACATGCAGGCGCTGGTCGGGACGTTTAAGCAGTTTAACTCGACCAATCTAAACGGCTTTAAGCAGGTAGGGGGAAATTTTGGGCCGAAAGTATTAGACGGGTATAAAATCCGCGAATTCGCAGATCATGGTTTTATTTTAAATATCTCTGAGCTAGCGTCGGTGTATCACTTGCCACATACTTCGGTGGAGACTCCGAACATTGTTTGGGCTTCAGCCAAAACGGCGGAACCGCCGGCAAAATTGCCGGTTCTCACCGGCGAAACCGAGCATGACGCCAATATTTCAGCCTTCGGCCTTACCAACTTCCGCGGCATTAACCATCAGTTTGGCTTAACGCGCCGCGACCGTTCACGCCACGTATATATCATTGGGCAGACTGGCGCAGGGAAAAGCGGCTTACTCGAGCTCTTGGCGCTATCTGATGTATTTTATAACCAGGGATATTGTATTATCGACCCGCATGGCGATTTTGCGATCGATAACCTGAAGTTTGTACCGGAATCGCGCGTTAAGGATGTAGTTTATTTCAACCCGGCCGATACTGCATATCCGGTAGCATTTAACCCGCTAGAAGTTTCTGACCCATCGCGAAAGCCGAATATTTGTTCCGAGGTGATTGGGGTGCTGAAGCGGATGTTCGGCGACTCATGGGGCCCGAGACTAGAGCATATCCTGCGCTACACCTTGCTAGCATTGCTTGATCGCCCATCCACGACGCTGCTTGACATCTCGCGAATGTTGACGGATAAGGACTTCCGCAAGGACACTTTGGAGTATTGTCACGACGTTACCGTTCTACAGTTCTGGAAGCACGAATTTGGACAGTGGAACGAGAAACAGGTCAACGAATCTATCGCGCCGGTTCTTAACAAGGTGGGGGCATTCACGGCGAACCCAATCATTCGTAATATCATTGGCCAAACCAAATCATCGTTTGACATCCGAAAAATCATGGATGAAGGCAAGATCTTGGTGGTTAATTTATCTAAGGGTCTCATCGGTGAAGACAACGCTGGCATACTTGGCGCATTCCTGGTGACTAAGGTACAACTGGCTGCGATGTCCCGTTCGGACATCCCTCGCGTAGAGGACAGGCGACCATTCTACCTGTATGTGGACGAGTTCCAGAACTTTGCAACTGATTCATTCGCCGTAATTCTGTCTGAGGCGCGAAAATACGGCCTAAATTTGACCGTAGCTAACCAATATGTCGCCCAGATGACCGATTCAGTGCGAGATGCAGTGTTTGGCAACGTCGGTACGACTATTTCCTTCCGGGTTTCCGCAGACGATGCCCCGGTACTGGTAAAACAATTTGAGCCAACCTTCGAGGCATCAGACCTTCTACAACTCAATAACCGACACTTCGTAATCTCCATGATTATTAACGGTGAAAAAGTCCCAGCCTTCTCAGCGACGACGTTATCGATCCCAAACTCACCAGCGGACAACTTCAGCGCTATCGTCGAATCGTCACGAGCGCTATATGCTCGGCCGCGCGCCGAGATTGAGGCGGAGATTCGTGAAACTATTGAGCAATCCGAAAAATACAAGCGCGAGCTCTCCGACTCTGGACGAGCGGCCGGTATGCTTGGGTCGATCAACAACTCCTCCGCCAGCAGCACGCCGACGTTTGCGCCGGTAGCGGCACCACGACGTAGCAATGCCCAAGCGTCTGGCAATGTAAGCTTGCGTAGCTCTGGTTTACGCGAACAAAAACCGAACAGAAAGCCCGCCAACCCTCAGGAAGATTTCCGGCGCTCTGGTCTATCGCCAAATGCAGCCGAAGGGAAAGAACGCTTAGGACTAAAGGACCTTGCGAAACTGGTAGCTACTGGTGAAAAGGAAATTTCTGTAAGGGAAGGTGCTGTTGCAGAGCCTGTTGAGGCGAAGGAGCAAAGTACTAGAGATACCGCGGGTGAACAGCCATCCCGCGTCAGAGACAATAAAGATGCAGCTGGGAAAAATAGCCGCGACCGAGGAGGGAAGCGACGCGACGATAGGCGCGGCAGACAAGACAGTAGGCAAGACAGTAGACAAGACGGCAAGAAAACAGGGAAAAACCAGAGCGAAAATAGAGCTTCTATAGACAATAAGGCCAAGTCACCGGCCGTAAAGGACTCCAATGATTCCCTAAAGCGTGACAACGATGCTTCTTCCCTCGCCCAAAAGCATTCAGTAATTACCCCTGTTATCGAGTATCAGGAAAAGTCCGCTACCTCTGTAAATACCAATGAGCGCAGTATAGACCTCAGCAAGGCGGTCAGTGACCCGGACGACTTTGCCGGGCGCGACAACTCTATGGATGGGTTCTTAAGCATTAGACATTAAGCCAAACGGGAAGAGCTAAGTTAAACAAACCACGCCACGATAAATTTGCCTGGGCCGTGGTTAGCATAAGCATATTTGGACGTATAACTTAGCCTCTTTTTGGCAAAAGTCTAATGTCGCACAATATATCTTTTACGACACTATATGGGGCGTGGGGCATTTATAGGTAGATATGTCCGCCTGCATGGCTAGGCCGTCTGCCGGCTGTCGTTTTCTGGTCAGATAAGGGGAATTAGTGATTCTAAAAATCTAGAACAATCTGCTTTGCGCTCTGTAAGACCACTTTTACTTCGAATTATAGGTTAACTGGGCTTAGACCAGCCTGGGGGCCATTCTAAGGCACCCGGGATCCCCAGCTGGGTCGCGGCGGGCCTCCTTGTGCCGCGGGGCCTTTTGACACGCCAATCTGCGTCCAGCCCCAGTTAGCTGCCGCCTATGGCCTAGGATTTTTTCAATTTGACATTTCCCCTTTTATGTTTCCCTGTTTTATGTTTTTCCCTGTTTTTAGCCACAATTCCCGCAATTAATGTGAGCTATTTTCTGATTTTTACCGAACAAATACCGAACGGAAAGAGCACTAAACTCCGCCGAACAAATCCCGAACTGCAATGGTGGTTCCCTGTTTTTAATCTATTTCCAGTAAGCCTGGCCAGGGAGACGGACGTCTATATATTGATAGTCGGTAACCCCCAGTTCGGCTTCAAGGTAGTTAATCATACGGAGTGCATCTTCGGCCGATACTGCAGTATCGCGGTCAAGGGTCATTTTGATAAACCCGGAGTGACCGTCAAGATAGAGGTCCACCTCCCTGATGGCGCCAGCTGGGATGACGGCTTTGGTTGGAATGAGGCCATATTCGCGGAGATCGACTTCGGCCTGGCCAATGTAATGGCTCATGCGGCCGGTGATAGACCCGCCGGTGTTTTCGTCAACAACCTCGATGGTCGGCTTGTAGATGACGGTGACCTGATCGGCGTCCGGCGTCTGCTCTGAAGATGAAGAAGAACGCAAGAACACGCCGAGACAGATAATGACGACCGCGATGGCACTGAAGCTCGCGATGGTAGTAAAAGCCCTGGCCCGCTCTTTGCGTCGAAGTTTTTGGCGCGTGGCAATGCGCTCGGATGATGTCTCGAGGCGTTCGCGCTTGGCGCTTAGGGTCCTGCCGGTTTTTAGAGTGGACTTTCTAACCACGCCCTGCCGAGATGGGCGTGGCAGAGAGGCGTCGTCACTTGAGGTGGTATTAATGCCGCTCACTTTTATTCTTCTCCTAAGATCAACTTTGCCAGACGAAGCGCGGCATCAGAGCGCGCTTCTTCGTGTAGACGGTCGGCCAAATCAGCACGTAGGCGCGGCGAACGTACGAGATGGCGGATTTCGTCCAGGAGCACAGATGGGTTTTTAACCATAGTGGAGTCTCGCACCATGATGGCGGCCTGCGCTTCAGCTAAGCGCTCGGCGTTGCGAAGCTGATGACTGCCTGGCAAAACTTCGAATGGGACGAGAATAGCAGCTTTTTTCAGAGCGGCGAGTTCGGCAATAGTAGTAGCGCCGGCACGTGAAACGACGACATCGGCGGCGCCCATTAGCTCATCCATGGTGTTATTGAACTCCCACATCCGGAAGTTTGATTCGAGCGAGGCATGATCCCAGTTTTCGTAATCTTTGAGGTCGATCATGTTTTCATAATGCTTGCGTCCGGCGACCAGGCCGACCGAGGCAAATTTGAGCAATTCTGGCAGAATTAGACGAGCGGTTTCGTTTAAATTTTCGGAGCCTTGCGAACCGCCAGTAATCACTACGAGGGGTTTATCCGGGTTAAAGGAGAAGGCTTTTTTTAGTGACATTGCGCGACTGGGCGAAACCGCTTTGAACTCTGGAGCCACCGGAATACCGGTCCAGACGTAGTTTGGATGAGCTTTTTTAACCTCGTCAGAAAATGGCATCCCAAAGGCAACGTTCTTTGCTTTTTTCATGAGGAGACGGTTGGCGAGACCAGCGACGGTGTCAGACTCGTGGATAATGTAAGGGATTTTAAAGAGGCGAGCGACGAGGCCGACTGGCAGGCAGACATACCCGCCCTTCAGAAAGATGATGTCTGGGCGGGATTTTTTCCTGAAAAGGCGGCAAAAACTTACGATAATCCCGCAAATAAATTTCAAAAAGCCAAAAATGTTGCCGAAAATGAGATCTTTTATGGTGATATCGAGGTGTGCGAAATAATCGCGAAGCGTCCAGCCGGAGTAGCGGTGGAATTTACCCGATGGAATGCGATGGGTTGCGATGTGAGCCGAGACGCCAAGTTCGGTGGTGAGGCGGGTGACGTTTTTGTAATATTTGAAGTCAGTCCAAAATTCCACCCTTGAGCGGGGCTTTAAGTCTAAAATCTCACGAATGACGGCGAGCACTGGAGTGATGTGGCCCCCCGATCCGCCGCCGACTACTAATATCTTCATCAGCAATTCCCTCTCTACTAGTATAGCATGAAATTTGCAAAACGAGGCCTAAAGCATAAGCTAGAAATATCATGCTGGTACCGCCATAGGACAAAAGCGGGAGCGTAACGCCAGTAACTGGGATAAGTCCGGTCATGGCCATGATATTAACCGCAAACTGAGCAAGCGTCCACGAGAAGACGCCGACGACGAAAATACGCTGGTCCGACGGCTGGGTGCGCTCCGCGACTTTTAGCATGCGGGTGAGCAGGGCCCCAAAAACCGCTACGACAAGGAAAAGCCCGACGAAACCGAAGGTTTCACCCATAATTGCGAAAACCGAATCATTGATCGACTCGGGGAGATATCCGGTGGCCTGAACGGAGTTGCCAATACCGACGCCAGAGAAACCGCCGGTGCCAATGGCGAGCATGGCGTTTTCGATGTGATAGGTGGAATCGGTGACTTCGGCGCCTTGGATGGTGTCGAGCCAGGCGGTGATACGTTCCATACGATGGGATGAGGTGGCAATAGCGCCAACGGAGCCGACGGCAATGATGGCGAGCATGATCAAATACTGTTTCGTGGGAACTCCAGCAACAAGAAGTGTGCCAAAAATGATGGCGATCATCGCTACGCCAGTGCCAAGATCGCCTTGCGCCACGACTACTAGGCCTAGCGATAGAGCTGAGACGAGGCCAATCGGCAACCAAAACTCCTTGAGATTGCCAATTTCATTGGCTTCCCTTTTGCGAGCTAGAAAATCGGCGAGATAAATAACGAGCACTAGTTTAAGAAGCTCTGCAGGCTGGAAACTAACAATGCCGAGATTGAACCAGCGGCACTCGCCAAGCTCGCACTTCGCGAGCGAAGATCCAGCCGCGGCTAGAAGCCAAAGTAGCACCGAAAGGCCAATGGCAACAATAATTAAGGGTTTAGCAAACTTCCTAACGTATTTATACGGTATGACTTTGAAGGCCAAGAAAAATGCAACCAGTGAAATTGCAACCGAGCGAAGCTGCCCGAGAAAGAAGTAGTGTGGACTATAGTTGGTGCCATAAGTAGAATTCAGCACGTTGGCGCGCATCGGGCCAATAGCATATATCACAATCAGGCCGAGAGCCATCAGCCCAAACGTAGTGAACATGATAAGTAGATCGGCTTTGTGCTTTCTCAAATCGCGCCTCCGGCGGTGGCAAGATAAACGCCCAGTATAGCGCAGACGCCAGCGATGATCCAGAAACGCATCACGATCTTTGCTTCACCCCAGCCTTTCGCCTCTAGGTGGTGGTGGAGCGGAGCGGAAATGAATATTTTGCGATGGAGAAATTTCTTGCTGGCGAGCTGGATTAGCGAGGAGCCGGCTTCGATGACAAATGGCAAGCCTATAACCGGAAGTAAGAGAAAAGAGTTCGTCATCATTGCAACAACGCCAAGCCCAGCACCAAGCGCAAATGAACCGGTGTCGCCCATCATAAAGCGAGCCGGCGGAACGTTGAACCAAATATAAGAAAGTAGCCAGCCGGCCACCGTCATACAGAAACCGAATAGTTGAACATTGCCCTGGAATAAAGCAATGACGCCAAAGGCACCGTAAGATATCAGGGCGAGGCCGCCCGAGAGGCCATCAAGGCCGTCGCTAATGTTGACGGCATTGCTTGTTGCAACGACGGCAAAGGCAAAGACTATAATCATACCAATGGTGCCGACTTCTAGGCTGCCAGCAAACGGTACCAGGATAGCGGTCCAACCGAGTTTAACGGCAAAAAACCAGCCTAAGGCCACAGCAACGGCAGTAATCATGAGAAATTTCACGGGGCCACGCAGTCCAGCCGCGCCTCGTCCGCTACCAAAAATATTGATTGAGTCATCAACCACGCCGACAAAAGAGCCACCGAGAAAACCGACTAGTGGCAACCAAGTCTGTCCGCGGTCAAGATTGAAGATCCAGGTCACAAGCGTGATGGCAATAACGCCAACGAGACCGGCCATGGTCGGAAAAGCGCGCTTAAATTTATGGGCATGGAGTTTCGTCATGACTGGCAAAGCCTTGCCATCTACCGTCGTCTTTTTTTGTTTTTTCCAAAAGTGATATTTATACGCAAAATGGGTGTAGATTGGCGTTAAGAACATCGAGAATAAGAAGCCAGCGAGCGCCAACAGCAAACCATAAAAGATTTCTTCGTCAATTGTCATGGATATATTATAGCACAGGTTTAATTTTTAAATAGTTGATTACGTAGTTCGATAATGAGTCGAAAAGGTCCTGAGCTTCCCCGCCGGACAGAGCGGCGCCGGCGCCCCACATTTTGGTCATAATAACGTACTGTGGGAGTTCGTCGGCCGGACCGACAAAACCAATATAAGAACCAACCAGATTACTCATTGTGTTGTCATAAGCGCCATTCACGATGACCTGAGCAGTACCAGATTTGCCGCCAATGGCGTAACCTAGCCGATCGATGCCGCCGCGTACTTTGTAGTTGCGGTTATTGATGAGCATATCGCGCATTGTGGCCGATGTCTCCTCAGTCAAGATATGGTCTTCTTCTCTGTCGATGCCCTCCAATGGGATGATCGTATTGCCCTGCATGGTTCCCTTGACGATGGTGGGCGTGCGCCAATAGCCGCCGTTGATGACCGCGGAGAAGGCGGCAGCGGTTTGGAGCATGGTGATGCCGAGATTTTGGCCAAAAGTCATGTTGGCGTAGGTCGAGTTGCGGCCCCAACCTTCATTGGGATCTTCAATATAGCCCTCGGCCTCGATCAGCTCGATGCCAGTAGCTTGTCCCAAGCGAAACTTATTATGGTAATAATCATACAGGCGCTCGCGACCGATTTGCGTAATCTCGCTGTTGCTGTCGCCGAGCAGCATTAGAGCGTGCATGGAGCCGGTATTGAGCGACCAGTAGAGCGCAGTTTTCATGGTAATGGTGCCGTAGATACTCTCGCGCTGTTCGGCGTTCATGATTTTCCAGCCGTCAATAATTTCAAAACCCTGATTGAAATAGGTGGTTTCGGCGGTCATTTTACCTTCATTGATAGCAGCAGAAAAAGTAAAATTTTTGCAGATCGAAGCTGGCTCGTACGGGACTTCGGTGACCTGGTTGATGTAATCGGCGGCCGAGTCGACGTGACCATAATTGGCTGGATCATAGTTCGGTAGACTGGTCATAGCGAGAATCTCGCCAGTGTTGGGGTTCATAACTAGGACCGCCGCATTTGACGCCGCAGTGTTATCGATGTGCGCAGCGGCGATTTCTTCAATTCCCTTTTCAAGCCCCCGGTCGACGGAAAGCACCACGCTTTTACCGTCTTCGGCTGGGATTTTAATGTTGTCACTGCCAATAGAGAGCGCGACGTTGTTAACGTCAGAAATTGTCTTGATCATGCCGTCTTTACCGGATAAGATTTTATTTAGAGATCCCTCGACGCCGTATTGGCCAATACCATCGGCGTTAACGAAGCCGAGTAAAGTAGACGCCATTTCTCCTTCTGGGTAGACACGCTGGTTAGAAGACTTGAGCCAAACACTCGAAAGTTCGCCATCATTTACTTTTTCGGCAATTTGCTGGGCGGTGCGATAAGGAACGTTCCGGGCGACAATATAATAGCGCAGGCCTTCAACTGCATAAACTTCGTCTAAATCAGCCGAGACGTAATCTTTGGCGTAGGATTCCAGAACGTCCTTCAGGGCGTCTTTATCGGTGACGGCAGGGTCAATAATGACTTGGTAAGTAGTTTGGTTAAGAACTACGGGCACCGGCTCACCACCATCCATCATGTAAATTTCGCCACGCTTGGCCGTAATGGTCTCGAGGAGCGTGTGTTGCTGGTTGGCTTTCGCGACCCAACTATCATGCTCGATAATCTGAATAGCAAAAAGTCGTACTGTTATAATAGCTAGTACGACAAAAGTCACGGTTCTCAGAATTTTGATACGCGAGGATGATTTGGCCATATATATTATATTATAGCACGGCTGCTAGTCGGTAGCATAACCAGTAACGGTAGCGTTTTCCATCGTGGCAGCGACAACGCTGCTTTTGGCGGTAGCGACAGAATTAAGGCGAGCTTTCTCTACCGCGAGATCATCGCGACGCGCGGTCATCTCGGCAATTTCGGATTCCACGGCGGAGATTTCGTAGTCAAAGCCGGTGGCTTTGGTGCCTTCAGCAACATAAATCAAGCCAAAAACGAGCGTAATTAAGCTGATAATAACAATTTGAGAGATGGGGCCAAGCCCTCTTTTGGTGTGACGAACGGTATTGCGGCCGCGGGTAAAGCTAGTGCTTCTCCTAGTCACGTATGTTTGGCTGTACATTTTTGAAATTTCCTCGCTTTGGTTTTGGTTTTAATTTTTGTTTTGGTTTTCGTATCGGATGATTTCCTTAGTCCGAGGCTTGCCTA
>DGIF01000029.1 GCA_002393165.1 Candidatus Saccharibacteria bacterium UBA3829 | reverse complement strand
GGTTAGCCCTGAGCCTATCTGTGTTGCTAGCCGTATCCTCTGCGCCTCTCCGCCAGACAATGTATTTGCTGCTCGCCCCAACTCCAAATACCCGAGTCCCACATCCTGCATAAACTTCACGCGCTCTCTAATCTCCTTCAAAATTGGCGCCGCAATCAGATTCTCAGCCTCCGAAAATCCCAAGTCCTGCGATAAGAGTTCCAGCATCGCATCCACATCTAAGTTGCACATGTCGACAATATTAAGATCGTGCACTGTCACTGCGAGCACCGCCGGCTTCAATCTTGCCCCATGGCAAGTCTGGCACTCCTTCACGCGCATGAACCTTTCAATATCATGCTTCGTAAAATCTGAAACTTTCGGATCGTTATACCGTCGCTCCAGCATTGGTATCACCCCTTCATAAACCGTCTCATATACCGTGCCATCGGCAAACCTACCTGACCCGCTAATTCGCATTTCATACTTCTCGTCTCCGGTACCATACAAAATCAAATACTTGATTTCATCCGAAAGCTCCCTAATCGGCGTATAAATATTGAACCCATGCTTAGCCCCCACGGCGGACAACCGCTTCAGCCACCACGAATCCTGCTGCACTCGATTAAACGGCCGGATGCCACCTTCACTAATCGTCAAGTTATTATTTAGTACCAATTCTGGGTCAACGACCATTCTCGACCCTAAGCCAGTACATTCTGGACACGCCCCTTCCGGCGCATTAAACGAAAACAACCGCGGAGTTAACTCCGGGATCAGCTCTTCCGGATGATCCGGACACGCATATCTCTGCGAGTAAGTCAAAACCTCCGTGTTTTCTGCTGAAATCCGGCTCTCGCCCACCGCCGTCGAAGTGTCGGTAATTTTCATTAGCTTCATAATGCCCTGTCCAAGCTCGAGCGCCTGCTCAATCGAACCAGAAATTCTAGAATAAAGCTCCGGTGATAACACAAATCTATCCACCACAATTTCAATATCATGTCGTTCGTTTTTGTTAAGTTCTGGAAATTCATCTAATGCATAAATAATCCCGTCAACTCGCACTCTTGAGAATCCTCTCGCTGCATATTGTTCTGGGATATGCAAAAACTCGCCCTTCTTACTTGAAACAATCGGCGCGAGCAACATACATTTGCTCCCGAGCGGCAGCTTCATTACTTCATTTACAATATCCTCTACCGACCGCCTAGACACTGGTTTGTGACAAACAGGACAATGCGGCACCCCCACTCGCGCAAAAAGCAAACGCAAGTAATCATACACTTCAGTCACAGTCGCTACCGTCGAACGTGGATTTCGTGATGTCGATTTCTGATCGATCGAAATCGCCGGGCTCAGCCCCGTAATCGAATCCACCTCCGGTTTATCCATCACTCCAAGAAACATCCGCGCATAAGACGAAAGCGACTCCACATACCGTCTTTGCCCTTCTGCATAAATCGTATCAAACGCAAGACTCGACTTTCCACTTCCCGAAAGCCCAGTAATAATCACTAACTTGTCACGCGGAATGTCAACATCTAGATCATGCAAATTGTTTTGTCGGGCGCCTCTTACTCTTATGTAGTTGTCCGTGCCAAAAATCTCTCCTTCCAGTTCCTGCTCAAACTTATCGCCCATGACCATATCCTCTTTTTAACTAAACCAATATTATATACCAAAAAGCAATCTTTGTCCAGTGCTGGCTAACCATGTAATTACCCTATTAACTTAAGCCGTTTGATAAGCGCCCTCGAACATGCTATAATCAAAAAATATGAAAAACCGTTCCGTTAAATTTGCTATCGTTTGTAGCGTTATTACTCTCGCCGATTTTCTAATTTACACCTTCCTCGCTCGCGTCATCAACAACAACGACCTTCTTTGGTTCGACAGCTTAACCGCCTATCTTCTCACTACGTTTCTTGCCTATTTCATGCATTCTCGCATCACCTGGCAAGAACACCGTCCGGACGCAATTGGTGTTGTCAAATTTTTCCTTTGGAATTTCTTCACTGCCCTTGTCGTAGTCCCACTCTTCACTTGGCTATTTAAACTCTTTACGCCATTTTACACTTTTATCTTTAATCTTGCTACAAACCTCGGCTTGTCATTCGACTTTAACTTTATAGAAAGCACTATGGTTTTCATCTTTACCCTTTGCGCCACTCTAATCATCAACTTTTTCTTCTATGACCGGCTCGTATTCGGCAAACCCGTAAAGACTCCTCCTGCACCGCTCACCACCTTCACCGATCAAAAAGTTTCCATCATCGTCCCCATTTACAACACCTCCAAATACTTAACGAAATGCCTAGATTCCATCATCAACCAATCTTATCGCAACCTCGAAATTATCCTCATCGATGACGGTTCGACCGACAATTCTGGCCAGATCGCCGATGACTACGCTCGCCAAGATTCTCGCATTAAAGTAATTCACCAAAAGAATCAGGGCCAATCCGCCGCCCGAAACCGCGGACTAAAATTAGCCACTGGCGACTTCATCAGCTTCATCGACAGCGACGATAAAATCGACAAAAACTTCATTTCCAAACTGCTCGCCCCTTACGAAGATGACGATACCGCCGTCGCCGTTTGCGGCCGTCATGACGAAATGTTGCGACAAAAATGTAGCAAAACAATCTATATCTCATATATCCGCCCCCAAAAGAAACACGAATCCAAGAAAGCTTATATTCTTTATCTACTCGCTACCGATGGACGAATATACTCAGTCATAGACAAAGTCTTCCGTTCCAGCATAGCAAAAAAAATAAAATTTAATGAGTCCATCAATTTTTCCGAAGACACAAACTATGTCCTCGACTACCTCAACAAAGCCGGTGGGGAAATTCGCTTTGTGCTGGAGCCTCTCTACACCTATAACTATGGCACCGAAAGCAGTACCATCAGAAAATCTTCAACCATTTGGAAAAACTGGCAGGCCGCATATATAAATCTCAAAAAGTGGCTCGGGCCCCATATTAATATAAGAGAACGATTTTGGCTCTACGCCGTCCGACTACGCTGGTGCATTTCATTCATCCGCGCCAAACATCGTGCTGCCAAGAACTAAGAACTACAAATAGCCAGCTAGTTTTTGTTCTAAATATTCCATTCTATCAAACAGCCATTGTCTAACATATTCCACCTCGACCTCAAAATCCCCATCCCCCCACAAAATGGCATTCCGCATGGCCGCATCACTAATTTCCCGCTTACGTACATCTATATATTCGTTTATTTCATCCCATTTCCCAAAAAGCTTCTCATAATAAATCTGGCCAACCATTTTTTTAAAATCTTCATTTTCAAGTAGTCGGTACATCATCATCGAAGCTTTTACATCGCTCGATCTCAGCGTCCCATCAACCATCTGCACTGTTTCCACCGTCGGCGCATAAAAACCCTCCTTACATATGTCGCCGCCCCACTTATAATTTCCAAACGACGCATCAAAATCCCACGTTAATCCGGCATGTATTTTATCATCTAACCCATCCCTATAAAAGAACCAGCTCGTTATATATGCGTCTGGATTCGCCGTAAGCTCAGAGACCAAATAATATTTTGCAAAGGACTCTACATCAATTATCCTTTCCACCTCGCCAAATTTGCCATCTTCGGCTGCTTCCTCAAGGGCACTAAAAACCGCTAGAAAATCCGC
Organism: Candidatus Saccharibacteria bacterium UBA3829; assembly: GCA_002393165.1. Classification (GTDB taxonomy): domain Bacteria; phylum Patescibacteriota; class Saccharimonadia; order Saccharimonadales; family Saccharimonadaceae; genus Nanosyncoccus. The sequence continues at coordinate 30,495 of DGIF01000029.1, read as the reverse complement.
CATTGCGGAATCTGCGTTATCATCCACTAGCGCCGCTTTCAATGTCAAACAGTTATTATCCCAGGTCTCATACCATGCTTCTTCCTCCTCGCAATATACGTTATCCATCTCCACTAAAACGCCCATCGGATCACTTAATGCCACTCCGTATTTTCCTATATCCATAGCTCGGATCAAATAATAAAGCCCCTGTTCCGCTCCATCCACCTTAAGCTCAACAAATTCGCCACGGAAAGGATATTCGCCAACTACTAAACTCGTTAAATAGTATGCCAAATCGTTTCTCATCAAACTATCATCCGCGCTGTTTGCCACTAGCGCCCACTTTCTCGCCGGTGGCATTCCAAGCAGCGCCACCTTATTCGGAAATTTTATCCGGTACGATTTTTTATCCGCCATCCACGAAAAGTTCCCCCGGCCCTTCACCTCGACTCCGTAGAATAATTCCCCATCAAGCGACAAAATATTATTTTTATACTTTACGCTTTTTGGATTCTCCTGAATTTCCGCCAGTGTCACGCCATTTAATTCAATCTCCATCACGGCCACCCCTTGTGTCGACGCGTTCACCGTTGCCGAATCAACCCCCTCGAACGATCCATCATCCTTCATCTTCACCGCTACCACTAAGAGTCCCGCCCATATCGCCACATACACCACCACTATCAGACATCGCCACAAAAAACTCTTGAGGCCAATCCTCTGCTTAATAAGCTTCTTCCCGCCGCCAAAACCTTTTCGTGATTTAGTAGATCGCGCCCCCCTCTGCGCACCACCATCTTTGGCCGATTTTTTCATACCTTCATTTTATCACACGCCCCACCTCTCGCCAACTTCCATGAAATATGCTAGAATATCATTATGGCTATTCCCCGCGTTCTAAATCGCAGAAACCGCATTCTTCTGAAGGAGCTCACTAAGACCGATTTCAAGCTCCGCTACCAAGGCTCCGTACTGGGCTATCTTTGGGCTCTACTTCGTCCGCTCATGATGTTCGCCATCCTTTATGTCGTCTTCGCCAAACTCCTGAAAATCGGCGGCGACATCCCACACTATCCAGTCTACCTACTCTGTGGCACCACCATGTGGAGTTTCTTCACCGAATGCACCTCACAAGGCATCCAGGCCATTGTTAATCGCGGCGACTTACTCCGTAAAATCTCTTTTCCTAAATACATCGTCGTTGTCTCCGCTACCCTCACCGCGGTCATCAATATGCTCATCAACCTTCTCGTTATCATCATTTTTGCTCTCATCAATGGCGTTACCCCTAGCCCCACTTGGCTTTTGGCCATCCCAGCTATTTTCGAACTTTATCTTCTTTCTCTCGGGCTTGCTTTCCTTCTTGGCTCCATCAATGTTAAATACCGCGACATCACCTCCATTTGGGACGTTCTCGTCCAAGCCCTATTTTATGCCGTGCCGATCATTTACCCCATTGCTATGGTCGCCTCCACTTCCGAAATCGCCGCGAAAATCATTCTCATGAACCCCATTTCTCAAGCCATCCAGGATATTCGTTTCGGCCTCATTACCACCGAGACTATCACTGCCTGGAACTATCTCGCCTCACCTGTCACCATCATCCCGCCTCTTCTCGTAGTTACCTTCCTCATTTTCGGCGCCGTCGTTTTCCGTCGCAAATCTAAATTCTTCGCGGAGGAAGTCTAATGTCTCACAAAATTGGTACTCGCACTGAAATCTCTGATCCAACCGCACCAGCTATCACGGTGCAAAATCTCCACAAAAGCTTCCGCCTCCCAACCGAGCAGACCTTCGGCTTAAAGCAAGCTATTTTCAATCGCCTACGCGGCATCAAAGGCTATCGCGAACAAAAAGTCTTGAAAGGCCTCGATTTTGTCGTAAATCAAGGCGAATTCCTCGGCATTGTTGGCCGCAATGGCTCCGGCAAATCTACTCTACTCAAGATCCTCGCCGGCATCTATTACCCAGAAAAGGGCAACGTTACGATCAACGGCACGCTCGTCCCATTCATCGAACTGGGCGTCGGCTTCAATCCGGAACTCACCGGCCGCGAAAACGTTTATTTAAATGGCGCTTTGCTCGGCTTTTCTAACGCCGAAATGGACAAAATGTACGACGATATTTGGAAATTCGCCGAGCTCGAAGATTTCCAAGACCAAAAACTTAAAAATTATTCTTCCGGCATGCAAGTCCGCCTCGCCTTTTCCATTGCCATCCGCGCCCGCGGCAACATTCTTCTTCTCGACGAGGTCCTCGCCGTCGGCGACGCCGCCTTCCAACAAAAATGCAACCAATATTTCGAAAGCCTCAAGGACAACCACCAAACTGTCATCCTTGTCACCCATTCCATGGAAAATGTCCGCCGCTTCTGCACCCGCGCCATTCTTATTGACGACGGAAAAATCGTCAAAGACGGCAAACCAGACAAAGTCGCCAACGCCTACCTCAAGCTCTGGTCTTAAACTTTTTATCCAAATAGTTAATCGTATCGCGCATTGCATCTTCAATTGTGAGCTTCGTCTCCCACCCCAGCTCGTTCAATGCCTTTGCGGGATTTGCATATATTATCGCAAGGTCACCCGGTCGCCTCTCCGCAATCTTATATGGAAGTTTCTTGCCGCTCTCCTTTTCGAACGCCGCCACCATTTCAAGCACCGACGTGGCCCTACCGGTACCCAAATTATAAACCGACACGCCCGGCTTCATATGATCAATCGCTGCCACGTGCCCCATAGCGAGATCGACTACATGAATATAATCTCTCATCCCAGTACCATCCACCGTATCATAATCGTTACCATAAACCGAAAGCTCCGATATTTCGCCAATCGCAACTTTCATAATAATCGGCATCAAATTATTCGGAATGTCATTTGGATCTTCGCCTAATAGCCCAGATTCATGTGCGCCAACAGGGTTAAAATAACGCAAGATCGTCGCCTCAAACTCCGGCTCCGCTTCAGCCACGTCCTTCAATATTTCCTCGATAATATGCTTCGTTTCACCATATGGATTTGTGATGCCAACGCCCGTCTGCATTTCTTCCGTTAATCCTGCTACGCCCTGCTCGCCATACACTGTCGCAGAGGACGAAAATATAATCTTCTTAACACCATATTTTTTCATCGACTCTAACAGATTTATAGTCCCACCGACATTGTTCTCATAATACTTAAGTGGCTTCTTTACAGACTCGCCAACTGCCTTTAGTCCAGCAAAATGAATCACCAAATCATACCGGCCATTCTTGAATAATTCGTCCATCCCAACCTTGTCAAGCAAGTCTATCTTATGGAACGCTGGACGAACACCGGTAATCTTTTCGATATCATCAAGTACCGTAATCTTGCTATTAAAAAGATTGTCCATGAGCTCAACGTCATAACCAAGCTTTAAAAGCTCAACTGCCGTATGAGAACCAATATACCCGGTTCCACCAGTTAGTAATATCCTCATTTTTCCTCCTTCCTAACCAAACTTAAACTCTCGTCAATAACCCGTGCCCGCTTAGCCCAAGTATTCTCTTTCGCCTGCGAAAGCAACTCCTCGCGACTTTTCACATTTTTATGGTCTTTAATCGCCCTAGCCAAATACTTTTCAAACTCGTCACTATCCTCAGCCATATAAACAAACTTATACCCCTTGCATTCCTGCAAATCCCTCGTACAAACAGTTGGAAGCCCGGCCGCCATATACTCAAACAGCTTCACGGGGGAAGTGGCCTTAGCAATCTCTCCCTGCCTAAACGGAATCATTGCCGAGTCAAAATATTTTGCGTACCGGGGTAGAGTATCGTAATTCTTTGCCCCTAAGTTGTGTACATTATCTCTTATTTCTAGATCTATCGCCGCACCATTATAGTCTACGCCTAAATATACAAACTCCCACTCTTCATGCTTGGCGGCTATTTTATTCAACATCTTAAAATCAATCCACGGCGCCAACGCTCCGTAAAAACCAATTATTGGTTTCTCTTTATCAACAATCCCTTTCAAGTCCATTGGCGCATTCGCACTACTATTTCTCTTAAAATCAAAGTGTTCTACATCCACAGCATTCCTCGCCATCACGATCATTTGGTCTTCACCCATATGCTTTTTCAGTTCATCATACAATCTTTTAGCTGTCGCCAAACATAATACCGGCTCTAACTCCTTAAGCTTATCCCACACTTCCATCTGGATACTAAGGTCGCCAGATATATCTTCATGAAATTCGTCAAGATAGTCATAAATTATTCTATATCCCAACTCCTTTTCTTTCTTTAGCACATCATATCTAGTGGGCATATTATTTGGCGTCAGAAAATAACATTCGCTACATAACTTTGGTAAACCACCTAAAAATCTCTCGGTATTCACCGTTATTAGATTCTTTTTTATCTGCCTAAAGCTCTCGATCACATTATCATATTCCAAATAGATCACAAAATATCCCAGTTTACTAAACTCCTCTGCAAGATGATGCGGCCGCTGCTTCAACTTTAAATTATACGGAACACTGTTCAGCACAATTACCTTCCGATATCCCTCAACAAGTTTCTCAATTTTTTGTGTGATCTTCTTTTCTCTCCTAATTCGCCTCTTATCAATAACCTTTTTACCAGCTACGCCAACCTTCTCCATCACATCACGTCGTTTAGTGTTTTTTGGGAACACTCCATTATAGCCAGTCGCTATCTTCTCAGCAAACTTAAACCGCTTTGAACTCGTAAGCTTTTTAAAGTATTTATTTTCCCTTTTTAGGATATCGTTCTCGTGTTCGAGCTCTACAATTCTCTTTTCTAATTCTTTCTCCCTATTCATAACGCGGTCAACCCTCCAATAAGGCATCTACTATATATTTACTCGCGAACCCATCGCCATATGGATTCTTTGCTTGGGACATCCTCTCATACTCGTCCGACCTGGTCAACAACACCTTCGCCTCTCTATAGACGCTATCAAAGTCAGTCCCTACCAACTTCAGAGTTCCAGCTTCTACACCCTCTGGACGCTCAGTCGTATCGCGAATCACTAACACCGGTTTTCCAAGCGACGGAGCTTCTTCTTGTACCCCACCACTATCAGACATAATAAAATATGCTCTTTCCATAAAATTGTGAAAATCCAAAACATCCAACGGTTTTATAAGCTTAACTTTGTCACTATCTCCAAGAATCTCTTCCGCCGCTTCCTGTACCTTAGGATTTAAATGCACTGGATAGATCACCTTAACATCCGGAAACTCCTCAGTCAACTTTTTTATTGCCCTAAAAATCCGCCTCATCGGCTCTCCTAAATTCTCACGACGATGCGCCGTAACCAAAATCAATCTACTATCCTTTGCCCAATCCAATATATCATTTTGATAATCTTTGGACACTGTGGTTTTTAGTGCATCTATCACCGTATTACCAGTTACAAAAATCTTCTGGCCCTTATTCAGCTTTCCTTCAAGATTTTTTCTGTTCGTCTCCGTTGGCGCGAAAAGATAATCTGCAACCCTGTCAATAACCTGACGATTCATCTCCTCCGGAAACGGCGAATATTTATCATACGTTCTTAACCCTGCCTCCACATGCCCTACCGGCACTTGCTGATAAAATGCCGCTAAAGCCGCAGCCATTGAAGTGGTAGTATCGCCGTGGACCAACACTATATCTGGCTTTTCCTTACTTATCACTTCTCCCATGCCCTGAAGAACCGCCGCTGTTATATACGCCAACGTCTGACCGGGCCTCATAATGTCTAAATCATAGTCTGGTTTAATATTGAAAACTCTCAATACCTGATCAAGCATTCCGCGATGCTGCGCCGTTACGCAAACTACAGATTCAATTCCATCACGCGACTCCAACTCTTTTACTACTGGTGCCATTTTAATTGCCTCTGGCCGCGTACCAAAAACGGATAAAACTTTCTTTTTCATATCTATATTATATCACACGCCCGTTCGCGGCAGATTCCCTAATTCGTCGAATCTCATCCTGCCATCCTCTTTCCCAATTTTTCTTATTAAAAGCCTCTTCTGCTACTTTTTTACCATTACTTGCCAGCCTTTTTCTTAGACGTGGGTCCTCTATTAACTGCTCGACCGCATCTCTTAAACTATCCGCCGTCGGCTCAATCATTAATCCATTAAAACCGTCTATAACAAGATCTGGCAGCCCGCCGACATTGGTCGCCAAAACAGCCGCACCAGAAACCATCCCCTCTATACATGACAACGAGGTCCCCTCACAGTACTTCGTCGGGATAAGCACCACGTCCGCATCCTTATACGCATTAGCCATTTCCTCCATTTTATATTCAAAATGAAAAACGTTCTCCGGAAACTCCCGCATAAACTCCTCCAAGTCGCTAGAGGCCTTCTCGTTATCCACTTGACCAACAAAGTTCAACCTAACTTTTTTACCATATTTAGGCAGAATCTTACGAAACGCCTCTATCGTAATGTCGTAACCACGCGCCTCGTAAATTCTTCTCGGATACACAAAAACTACCTGATCGCCACGCCCTCTGGTTCTTTTAACCCTAAACTGCTCCTCATCAAAATAGTTAGGAATATATTTTTCTTTCAAAGACAAATTATAATCCAGGGTTCTTGTCCAATTTATAAAGTTAGTATCGACACAAACGCAGCTAAAAACATTTTTAAGAGCCGACATCCTTTCATCATGCACACCGGCATAATTATTGCCAAACGCGTTCCATATCCCATCAAAGTTAACCCCATGATTGATCCCGATCACCGGTATGTCCTTTATCTCACAAGCCAACTCAAGTGGCGATGCAATCAAAAACTCACAGTCCCTACAATAATCATTAAATAAAGTCGAATTCTCCGCCGTACTACTCCTGCTACCACCACCTACGCCAACAACCTCAACACCGTTAAAACGTTTTTTAAAAAACTTGTTTGAACATTGCAGTATTCTCGGCTTAAATCCCATATCCTTCAATAAACACGCTAAATCGTAAACATATCTTTCGGCACCCCCCTTAAAAACTTCTTTCCCATCCCAATCATAAAAGTTAATATTTACAATATCAACTCTCCCCACCTTGACCGACCTTTTAGCTTTATATCCCCCGCTTCGTACTTCCTTGATATCCTTCTCTAGGCGTGCCAACTTGTTTCTGCGACTCCGATATATGAAGTCCACAACGGCATCAATCGCCCTGTATCTTTTTGAACCCAACTTCTCCTTCAGCAAAAAATTCTCATCTTTTAAAAGATTGTTCTCTTTCCTAAGTCTAACGACTTCCTTACTTAAGCCAGCAGCCTCAACTTTCATTCTAAAGCTCCTCAATGCAGCCGCCCAACAACACGCCAACGGCTACCCATATACAATATTATCTTATCTAATTCTACCACAAAAACATCTTTTAGCCAGCACTTTCTACGCTGGCTCCAGTTTTCACATCCCAATATATACTACCATTCTCAAAAGTCTGGTATATCATGCCAGAAGCGTTCTTTTGTTCGCTACTGGTTGGATAGCCAAGCGCCCCCCATTCAGTACCCTCATCAAAGTATGCCTGATAAATTCCACCAGAAACATCATACGCTCCAGTTGCTTCAGTCCAGTAAATGTTCCCTGTCTTGAAAGCTTGATAACAACCACCTTTCGCTAGCCCACAATAACCATGGTTCACTAGCTTCCCAAGTTTACTGTTAAAACCACCCAGTTCCAACCACTTTTCTTCCGCGAACTTTCTAATTGGCCAAGCTCCAGTTTTCACATCCCAATATATACTACCATTCTCAAAAGTCTGGTATATCATGCCAGAAGCGTTCTTTTGTTCGCTACTGGTTGGATAGCCAAAATCCTGTTTTACTTCATCCCACGCGAGCAATATCCCACCCGATATATCCCATGCTCCGGTTTTTTCGGTCCAATATATATAGCCGTGTTTAAATTCCTTATAATATCCACCGCCCTTCAGCTCCTTTAACTTTCCGTTTTTCGCCTTACCTAGTACTTTTGCCTCTTTTGCCCTTTTGTCAATCTCTATTGTCGCTTTCTCTTTCGGGGTCAACTCTACCACTTCCTCCACCCCCTCGTCCGTTATCCCGCCGAACCAATCCTGAAAGTACAAATAAAAATTCCGGTTTCCGTAAGCGCCGCATTCCGCCGTTCCGTATCCAGCCGCCAGCGCCGCCGCGTTTGGCTGATACGGCGTGTAACGATATAGCGCCGACGTCGCGAGGTTCTTTATTTCCACTATCGAACCGCCACAACTTGGCGATGGGTTGTATTGGATATAGTTCTTCCCCAGCGGATAGTTTGTCCAGCCGCCGTCTAGCACCGTTCTAAACATCGCCGCTGCCCTGCGCACCTGATTCTTAAATCCATAATACTCCGTCGCGCACGGCGCCGTATCCGGACAACCATACCCCGCCGCCGACCGATACTGGCCACTATGCGGATACGGGTCCGTGATCAAGCTCTGCTCTTTTTCTAACAGAACAATCAAAACCTGCGGGTTAATCTTATAATCTTGCGCAGCCTGCCAAATGATCTGCGCCGCCGTTTCGCCCGTACCAGCCTCCAAGTCCTCGCCGTATTCCACACCATCGCCGAAAACTTCCTCGGACAAACACACGAAATGCCCGTCTTTAAAATGCCAATGAATCGTCTTATACCGCTCCGTCAAACTTTCATATAGCGCTGCGTCTTTATTTTTGCAGCCATTCTTTGCCGTCAAAAACTGCTGAATCTCGTCCTTTGTCATCGACTGATAATTCCCCATCTGGTAATCCGAGATAATCAACCCTGCGTCAAACTTGTCCAGCGATGCTGCTTCGACTTCTGCCTTATCTCCTCGCTGTGTCAAGAAACTAAAAAAGCCCACCGCCACAAATATCACCAGCAGCACATACCAAATTCTTCTGTCACGTCGACGTCTTGTCATAGATCTGCCTCACCCTCAATTATACCAGACCGTTCCCCCGATGTCACCAAAATCCTTATGCCAATCTTACCGCTGCCCACCTTCGCCACTGGTACATTAAAACCTTCACAAGTCGAAGTCGCCGCCGAGTCGGCCACCCTCGCGCTTTCACTATAAAGCGCTGCTCCATCGCGCGCCAAAGTCAACTCACAATTCCCACCAGCAAGATACTGATCAATATTCACCCGAATCATCAACATCGCATCGCTCACCCCAGCATAAGTAATTACGCCCGTTATATCGCCGCCCGTGTTGGGATTGGCACCATCATACTGCGGCTTCGTTTCCGGTATCTCTTCTTCCTCCGGCTCCTCATTACCATCTGGCGAAACCGGTTCAACCGGCTCCACTGGTTTTTCTGCCGGCTCTTCGTCCTTCGTACCATCCACCACCGCTTGACCCGTATCGCTTTTTTGGAAATATTCTTCCCATACTTTATAACCCACCCCCGCAGCTACCGCCACCAGCACCAAAACTACCAACCAATACGCCCATCGCCGACTTCGCCTTCTCCTTCGCGCCGCCGTCATAGCCCCAGAATCTCCATCGCTTTTTCCAACGTCTTTTTTTCTTCTTCCGTACAAGTCAACATTTTTGTTTTAAACAGCTCCACCGTATCTTCATGTTTATAGTCTAACACCTCCAGCGTTCGCGCCGCACCCGGCGTCTTCTTTAACACTCCCTTTTCCACCAAATTATCTACATGCTCTGCCACCGCCGACACACTCGTTAAATCTAATCCCGCCATTATCTCTCGATACGTCGGCGACAATCCGCGCTCCTCTACAAAATCTTCTATGAAGTTCAAAACCGCTAATTGTTTTTTTGTTAACTTGATTGCCATTATGTTATAATTATATATAATGACTGCGAATAAATCAATCGATGGGCTTGTTCCGCGAAGCGCCAAAACTTCGCGTTCTTCTTCCGCGTCAAAAAATCTTAGTCAAAAACCCGCTACACATAGAAAATCTTCTTCCGACCCCTTAACTACCCGCACTGCTAAGAAGCCCCTGCCCACTAAAACCAAAAAATCCATCGTCGCTGACGAATCTTTAGAAATCTCCGTCAGCGATACTAAATCACTGGACGACATTGTCCCCTTAGTCGCTTCACCGGATTCTACCAAATCACCAGAACCCCCCACCACATCAAAAGAACCAGAAAAACCCTCAAAATCCGAAACTAAACTTAAGCCAACTACCAAAGCCGAAGATTTTCTTGCGCCGCTCGAGCCGCTCAAACTCGACGACGAGCCAGAAGACCTTAAGCAAGAAAAAACTAGGCCAAAGAAAAAACATTCCAAAGCTCGTCGTACTGTTGCCATCGTCTTGCTGGTTATCATTCTCATTCTTATCGCCGGCGTTAGCGGTCTCATCCTTTGGGGCAACGACATCATCGCCAAAATCACCGGTGGCCAAGGCACCGTTTTTGACCTCCTCACCCTGAATCAAGAAACCTACGAACCTTTAAAAACCGACGCTAACGGCCGCACCAACATCCTTGCCTTCGGCACCAGCGGCTACAACATGGAAGGCGATGAGGGTAACGGTACCCATGACGGCGCCCAGCTCACTGACTCCATCATGCTAATCTCCCTGAATCAGCAAACCGGCGACGTCGCCATGCTTTCCCTTCCCCGCGACCTCAAAGCCTCCCCCACCTGCACCGCCACCGGCAAAATCAACGAAGTCTATTGGTGCAACGGCGGTGGTGGCAATCTTTCCATCGAAGATGAAGCTATTGCCGCAAATGCCCTCATGGCCGAAGTTGGATCTATCCTTGGCGTAGATTTTCAATATTTTGCCCATCTCAACTGGGGCTCTCTCGTTTATATCGTTGACGCTCTCGGCGGCATCACGGTCACTCTAGATGAAGACATTCACGATTATTATTGGACTGGCGCCGTCTTCGAAGCCGGCGTTCCTTATACTATTAACGGCGAGCAGGCCCTTGGTCTCGCTCGCGCCCGACACGGTACCACTGGCGGCGATTTCTCGCGCGGCTCCTCCCAGCAAAAAATCCTTCTCGGCATCAAAGACAAAGTCTTTGAAAAAAGTCTCTCCATCTCCGATCTGCTCGGCCTCGCCGGCACCTTAGGCGACAACCTCCGCACTAATTTCTCCATTAGCGAAATGCGCACTCTCGCCCACTTCACCCAAGAATTCGACTTTAATCATGCTCGCCAAATCGCTCTCGTTGATTACGATAACAACATTTATTATATGACCACCGGCATGATTAACGGCATTTCTTATGTCTTGCCTTCTGCAGGTGTCGGAAATTACACAGCCATCCAAGCTTTTGTCAACAAAAATCTTTCTAACGATCCCCGCGATTATGAAGAGCCTACTATTCTAGTTCTCAACGCCACCGAAACTGCCGGGCTAGCTTCCGCCGAGCAAGCCACTCTTACCAAAATTGGTTACCCGACTGTTGACATCTCTGACGCGCCAGAACTTCCAGAAGATGAATCCTACCCATCCGGCACCACCCTTTACGCGCTTAGTTCTAAACCCGGTAGTCAAGCCGGCCTCGAGGCCCACTATAACTTAACTGCCGCCGATTCGTCTTCCTTACCAAGTAGCGTCTCGCGCGATTACGACTTTATTATCATTCTAAACCCAGAAACCAAAAAAGTGGACGACTAAACTTAAGCCGTCCACTTGATCAATCTCACCAAGCTAAATCTTACTAATAATTAACTTACGCTCTTTTCCCTCGCCTTCGGAGTGTGTTTCAATATCCGAATAGTCTCCGGCTACTTTATGCACTATCCGACGATCCGCTGGATTTAAGTCGAGCGTCATCGACTCACCCGTCTCGCGTACTTTCCGAATCCACCCTTCGGCTTTCTCGGCAATTCGATCCGCTCGTTGCTTTTTGTAACCAGCTACATCCACATTAACGCGCGTCACTTCTGCGCCCCGCATCGAAAGCGCCATCATCACCACATGCTGAAGCGCCCTCAAGTTATCCGCATTTCGCCCAATCAACAGCGAATTCAGCGAGGTAGACGGCACTCCTAACTGTATTACTTCATCATCAATCGTCGACGTCACCGCCACATTTACTCCGAAGAAACTTAGCAGATCTTCCAGATACTTCGCCGCAAATCTTATCGACTCGTCTTTGTTCATTTGTTATCTCCTTTTCTTTTTAATATCTTTTGCGGAGATTCTAGTAATTTTTGTTCCTGTTTTTTTATTTTCCACCACTTCTGCTTCTTTTATCTTCCCCCGCATCTTTCGGCCACTTTCAGTCTTCTTTAGTTCCTTCAGCATTGCCCGGTCGGTGTTATCATCCATTTCATTCCTAGCTCTCGCGAAAATCACCTTTTGCTGGAAAATCGTTAAGATGTTCGACAAGAAATAATAAAATGCCAGTGCACCGTGCAGGTTAATCATAATCACAAACATCATGATTGGCATCATCTTCCCCATCTGCGCCGTGGATATTGCCGACACATCCGCATCGTCAACTTCTTTTCCTTCCTTTGCCTCGCGGACTAGATCACGGAATTTCTTGCTCTTCTCTGACTTGCCAGATGGCATCTGCTGCTTCGTCGCAAAATACTGCGCCACCGCCGCCGCAATTGAAATCACCAGCATAAACACCGCACTCCACGAAAATCTTGCTGGATTCATCACGTCACTCGCCTTAGCGGTCAAGTCAATCACTCCAAACAAAGACGGATGGAAATCATACTCCGCTGCCGCCTTCTCCTCATCACTGGAATTCTCACCATATTTAAGTTCCAGATATTTCACCTGCTCATCTTCAAGTTTTCGGATCTCCGAACCTTCATAAGCCACGATGTCGTATGCTCGGTTCGTCAAGTTATCCGCCGGCAGTGGCGTCGCAATCACTCGAATCGCCGAAAACACCGCGATAAAAATCGGCAGTTGAATTAGAAGCGTCGCAATCGAAGAAAATGGTCTAATATTATAACGTTTATATAAATCTAGCGTCTGTATCGACTCTAGCTGCTTATTGCCGTTGCAATTCTTGCGAATCTGTGTCAACTCCGGCTGGATCTTTCGCATCAGTCTTGTCTGCATCAACTGTCGCTTTGTCAGCGGCAGCATACACAACTTAACCAGCACCGCAAATATAATAATCGCAACACCAAAGTCGTGCACCAAATTAAAAATCATGAACTGAATATTGACAATCGGTCGCACTATTATAATATCAATCAAGTTAAACGGTCCGCCAACCAACACAGACCCCACAATGAACGCTATAATGAGCGCCCAAGTAATTATTTTTTTCGCACTCCAATTTTTCATTGCTTTTTATTATAACACACCTTAGCTTCTTCGACTAGACCACCGAGTAATTTTTCCAGCTCAGAAAATTCCATCGTCTTCAACTCTGTCGCATAAATCACAAAAATATAATCCGTCTTCGCCGGCAAATACTCAAAATTTCGTCTAATCACCTCGTACACTCGCCGCCTAATCCGGTTGCGCCCCACCGCAGTCTTATCAACCTTTTTCGACACCACCACCGCGACTCGTGTATATCCACGTTCATTGGCGCCAAAAACCAACGACGCCTGCCGTCCCCGCACCGTCTTTCCGTGTTTATAAACCCAATTCACCCCACCCCGTGAGTGAAATCGGTATTTTTTATTTAACATTAGGCTGTCAGCCGAGCACGACCCTTCAAACGTCGGCGCGCCAGGACTTTTCGTCCATTTGATGTTGCATTCCTCTTCATAAAGCCATGCTCAACTTTACGTTGACGCTTATGTGGCTGATATGTACGCTTTGGCATATTATTCCTTAAATTTTATTATTTTGCAAATACTTAATATAGTATACTCCATTTTTCCACATTTTTCAAGGAGTTTTCCACATCCTTTTATGGGAATCTCCCTCCTATGTGGAAAAAATCTCCCCTGTCCCCGCCCCAACATATTACAACACATTTCAAATCCGCCTAAAAACCTGTGGAAAACTTCCCATTTTCATGCTATACTGATCTCATCAAGGAGGTCACAATGTATAACGTCTGGGAAAACGTCCTAGCTGAAATCGAACAAAAAATCTCACCCGCCAATTTTTCCACCTGGTTTAAAGACACCACTTTACTATCCACCGCCAACGACCACGTTATCATCGGTGTCAAAAACTCTTTCTTCGTCAAACAACTCCGCTCTAAATTCCTCGACCTCATCACCGAAGCTCTAAATAAAAACAACATTAACTTCACCACCATAGATTTTGAAGTTGTTTCCTCTACCAAAAACAAAATCCGTTCCCGCGAAGTTACCACCGAAGATTCCATCAAAAATTACATTAGGCCTATCAAAAAATCACTTGAAACTAAAACTATTAATAATGGTCTCAATAGTAAATATACTTTAGATAATTTTGTAATTGGTAGCAACAACGATCTCGCCGTCTCCGCCGCTAAGAGTATTATTGACGCGCCTGGCACTCGATACAATCCCTTCTTCCTTTACGGCGGGCCCGGCCTCGGTAAAACTCACCTCGTCCAAGCTATCGGTAATGAACTTTTGCGTCGCGACCCGTCTTTAAAAATCCTTTACACTCCAATCTCACATTTTTATTCCGACTTCATTGATGCGATCCAGAATGGTAAAGGTAAAGAATTCAACCGCAAATTTGAAAAGCTCGACTGCCTTATCATTGACGACTTCCAATTTATTGTTGGTAAGGAAAAATCTCAAGAAGAGTTCTTCAACATCTTTAATGATCTCTACCAACTAAATAAACAAATCATTGTCACCTCAGATCGCCTCCCCTCGCAAATTAAAACCGTAGACGAGCGCCTCGCTTCCCGTCTCACTATGGGTGGCGCTTTCGACCTCCAACTACCAAAATTCGAAGATAAATGTGCCATCCTTCGTGCCAAAGCCGAACTAATGGGTGCCGAAATCGAACCCGAAGCTATCGAATATATCGCTGAAAATATTAACACTAATATCCGCGACCTCGAAGGCGAATTCTCTACCATCCTCCTAATGTCTGAGGTTCGCGGCCTCACTCCATTAGAGCTCATTGAAAACGGTTCCGCCAGTATTAACCGTACTAATAAACTCCGCCCAGTATCTAGTAAACAAATCCTCGAAAAAGTCGCTAAGTTCTACGACCTTTCAGTTAAAGAAATGTGTAGTAAGTCTCGCGTCGCCAATATTAAAACCGCCCGCCAGATCGCCATGTTCATTTTAAGTAAAGAGCTTTCTATGAGCACCACCAAAATCGCTTCAGAGGTCGGCGTCAAGGATCATACCACCGTTATGCACGGCATCAAAAAAATCGAATCAGATCTTAGACTTAATTTTGCCCTCCGTGACCAAATCGAAGAAATCAAGGAGCAGATTTATGGTTAATACGTATACAAAATTTATTCAATTTGTGGAAATCCTGTGTAAACCATTCCGCAAAACTACGTGGAAATCCATAGTAAATCTCCGTGCAAAACTTAAATCTTTTATTCAGCACGTGGAAATCGTAACTTTTCCGCCAACTTTTCCAGCACTTTCCACCACTTTTCCCACAATCACTTTCAATCTGTCACCACCCAAACTTTTCCACTTATTCACAACCCCTACTATTACTATTATTAATTAAATAAAAGAAAGGACTAAAATGGAAATTGAAGTTACTCAAAATAAACTAAGTAAAGCCTTGAACAATGTTAGTCGTATCGCAGTCGGTAAAGTTACCTTGCCAGTATTAAACAATGTCTTAATTCGAGTTAATAAGGGTAAAGTTTCCCTAATCACCACCAACCTAGATATGGCCATCGTAGATTACCTACCAGTTTCTAATAGTAAAGATGGTGTTGTTACGGTACCAGCTAAACTCCTCGCTGAATTCGTCAGTAATCTCCCTAAAGGCGAAAAAATCAAGATCACCTCAGATGAAAATAAAGCAATCATTACTGCCGGTAAATATACTTCGACTATTAATAGTTCACCAGCCGATGACTTTCCAGAGTTACCGGAAATCAGTGAAGATAAGGCTGTTATCTTTAAGATGGGTATTGATGAATTTAAGAATGGCATTTCCAGTGTGGCGATCGCTAGCTCAAACGATCTCACTAGGCCTGCCCTTACTGGTATTTTCTTCACTACATCAAATAAAACCCTTTGTGTTGCCGCCACTGATGGTTATCGTCTTGCCGAGCGCAAACTAATTAAGAACGTAGAGAGTGAAGTTAGCGTGATTGTGCCAACTAGCTCACTTCAAGAGGTTTTGCGCGCGATCGATGAGGGGATGGAAGAAGTTGAAATTGCATTTAGTGACGATCTTGTACGTTTTCGTTTTGGTGAAGTAGAAATTATCTCAAAACTTATCGACGCTAGCTTCCCGGATTATCAACGCCTCATTCCTAAAAACAACACCATTAAGCTTGAAGTTAATCGTGATGAATTAATTCGGGTCACTAAACTCGCTGCGCTTTTCGCTCGCAGCGTTGCGGGTTCTATTACTCTTGAAGCTAAAAAGCCAAATATTCTATCCGTGAAGTCTGTTGCCACCGAGCTTGGTGAAAACGCTTCTATAATTGAAACCTCAGTTTCGGACGAGGGCAAGTTTACGGTCAACTCTCGTTTTCTCCTTGATGCCATCAATTCACTTGATGAACCGGAGATTACCTTTGAATTTTCTTCCGGTACCACCCCAGCCACACTTCACAATAAAAAGAATAAAGACTACACCCACATCGTAATGCCACTTAGTAGATAATATGTTTATTGAATCTATCGATTTAGTTAACTTCCGCAACCACGACACCTATCATTTAAATTGTAATCCCGACGTTACTCTTATTCTTGGCGCGAATGGTTGTGGCAAAACTTCCGTTCTTGAAGCTATTTATATTCTAACTCGCGGCAAAAGTTTTCGCGCCACCGATCCGGACATTATTAAACGAGAGACGGACTTTTATCGCATCTCACTTCAATATAATAATGGCGAGCAAGTTTCTGCCACATATGATCAAACCAAGAAGACCTTTATTAGTTACGACAAGAAAACTAGGCGTTTGCCGGTAAAAGCCAAACATCCAGTGGTTTTATTCCTTCCTTCAGACCTCAATCTAGTCAGTGGCTCACCATCTCGTCACCGAGATTATTTTGATCGGGTTTTTTCTGAGTTAGATAACAATTATACCAGTGATCTTCATAGATACGAAAAAGCTCTTCGCCAACGCAATGAGCTTTTAAAATCCGAACATCCCACTAAACCGGATTTTTTCTCCTGGAACCTGCTTCTAGCACGTTACGGATCGTCCATTAGTGCTAAACGTAAAGAACTCACCAGTTTAATTAATCAACAGCTTAATCCTACTTATCACTCCATTGCTGAAAATCATGATGACGTCGTATTGAATTACGTTACGGAACTATTAGATATTACCGAGTCACAATATTTAAAACTTTTGGAACAAAACCTAGAAAAAGACCTTTATCTTGGGCACACTTCCCTTGGCATTCATCGAGACGATTTTAAGTTTACCTTCAACCAATCAGACGCTGATGGCTCCGCCTCGCGCGGTGAAACTCGTTCGATTATTCTAGCTCTCAAATTTATCGAGGCGAATCTACTTAGAACTAAGACCGGCGAAAACCCCATCATATTGCTCGACGATGTTTTCTCGGAGCTAGATAACACTCGCCGAAAGTGTCTCGTTAATAATTTTAAAAATCACCAAGTTATTATTACGAGCGTCGAGGATGTTACTTATTAGCTAAGTCCCGGTACTCTCTTAAAAACGCCAGTACTGGATTCTCGCTGCCTTCAAAATACTTTATATTATTATATGATGTTTCATCACCATCAAACTGTCGTAAGGCCGCCATCGCTCGCGCCAGAGACACGTAGCGCTGAGCGTATTTATATTCTTCCCAATCTAGGTTGGAGCTTGAGTTTACGAAAGCTTCTCCAGAGGCAATTCTTTTATTTTCTTCACTTGATGTTAGCCAAGTCTCCGTCATCGCGGTGATATCCGACGTAAATGCCGCTGATGAACTACCATCACTTAGAGCCATTAAAATTGATCCGTCCGTAATCCCATCCGGGGTCATCCGTTCATCATTAAACGCAATAAATATTGCTAGCTTCGACCCAGGTTTCACGGTGCGGACACCATCCTTAAGCTCAGTGTTTTGCTCCACGAACTTTATAAAACCAGGATCATTAAACGGGTCATCTAATGTAGAGGTATCAAAAGCCACAATGCTTGCACAGGTAGCCGTTCCTTCTGCGCCGAGTGACAATCTTAGAGTCTCACAATCACCGAAAGTAGTCAGAATTGAATCTGCTTCATCGTCAGCGCGCGTTATCGGCAAGATCGCGGCGATGCTACTAGTTAGAACACTAGAAAAACTGCCCATTCTTCGCACTATGGAGCCGCCACTCTGCATACTAAGCGCAAACTTATACAAAATTGAACCCAGGAAAGTGTTTCGTGAGGTAATGTCGAAAGGTGACCGATTCATTCGGTCTACCTTTGCGTCCATTTCTAAAATAGTGTTATTGAGGCGCATATAAGTTCTAATCGCCTCGGCATCGCCGGTAGTCGCTCCGCTGGCCCGCGCCAAGGCTTTACCTACGTTTACCGCACCTTCAACAAACATTTCTCCACCAGCTATACCACCAATACTGTCAAATGAATTATTAACCAGTGAGGCGTTGATAGTAGACGCTGCCACCGAGAGTGTATCGGATGATGCACTGGTCGCATTGTTTGACACGTATCTTCCGATCGAACCTTTAATTCCTCGCTTTGATGAAGTGATAGCGCCAGTAATGGTGCTCTTTTTGCTAGTCACACCGAGACGGTTCTCGATCGTTTTCAGTACGGCATCAGAGGAAAAGTCTTTTACCTCTTTTGCATTTAATCTTTCACCAGATAGCACAGCATAGAAACTCGGCGATTTCAGCATGTTTCCATCAAGAGTGATAACCTCGCTGGTCTCAGAATCCATAACGCTCGTTTCCCGCTCTTCATATATATAATTCATCGCTTCATGTATTCTTGAAGTGTTCCCTTCCCCGGCCTTCATTTTGCTGATCGGCTCCATAATACCAAGATAATATAGCATTGATCGTTGTTCCTTGGAAATTTTGGCCGCCGTGTTGAGTGTGACAGCCGCATTAAGATCCGCCGTCTGGCCATCCCCTGCCAAACTTTTCTCCGCCACAGTTGCTATAAAATTCCCATTTTCCGATTCAGCCGCGCTGCCCAGAGTCTCATATTCGTAATATTTATTCCCATCCTGGTCTTTTTTCTCAACTAAGACCACACTATTAGCTTTGACATCACTGCCATCCCCCATCAATCTACTCATCACAGTGTTGAAGTCTTCGTCTTTCGTATAATTGTTGCGCGAAGTACCAATTTTCTGAAAAACTTCCATCGCTGGCTCATCATAATAATACGATATACCAGAGAGAGTAGACTCGTCGATAATATCCTTTAGAACGCCATAAGTTGATGTGTCTGTATGTACTTTTGTAATTAGTTCATCGGCCGTGATTATCTCATTTTTAAATTTTAGCGCTGTACCTTCAGCATTCTCAACAAACTCCCCATTCTCTATAGTCCCAACTTGCACTTCTTTTTTTCTTAGGCGCGCTATTGTGTTCTTCGGCACAGTACCAGACTTCAGCGCCTGCTGAAACACTATCAACATACTCTCAAGACCATCCGTGCGCTGGACGTCGGTTTCCTCAACTATACGCTCCGAAAGTGCTATTGGTAGCATACCATCAGACGAAAACAGCAAAGCCATCGCCAAAGCTAGCCCAAGCGTCAACAGTAACGCCGGACTTTTGCGCTTATGCGCCTTCAGGTTCCTTCCTTTCAGCTGTACGGTGGCCTGCTTGCCATTTTCGGCAGCCCTTTCGTAATCGGCTAAAGTTTCTTCTGCAGACATATTTATATTATAACATATTTTTGTTATAATATAAATATGATACGTGTCGAGAAGATGATTCCTGGCGGCTATGGCCTTTCAGCCTTAGACAGCGGTAAAAAAATCTTTTTTTGGAACGCTTTGCCAGGAGAAATAGTAGAGGAGTACGACAAAACGAAAGAAAAATCTCACTTCATCGAAGCCGTTGTCACCAAAATCTCCTCTCCTTCCCCCTATCGAGTCGCCCCGCGCGACGACCAATTCCTAGCCACTTCGCCATGGCAGATTATGGATTATAACTACGAGCTACAGCTCAAGCAATCTCTAGTCGTAGAAGTCTTTCGCGAGCATCACATTGAGATTCCCACGCCAGACATTTTTACCGACGGCCACGATTATTTTTACCGCAACAAAATGGAATACGCCCTTTATTGGGACAACGAAAGCCAAAAAATCAAACTGGCCTTCCATGCGCGCGGCTCTCACCGCAAAGTGCCGATCATAAGATCCTCGATCGAACGTCCAGAAATCTTCGCCGCCGCCCAAAAAATTGTAGACGACTTGAACTCCCGCCACGAAGAGGCCCGCAAGTACCAATCCTTACTTTTGCGCAGCAATCAAAAGGGCGATATTGGCGGCGGCCTCTTTGAAAATGGCCAGCCCCACCCCGCGTTCAACTATCTCACCGACACCATTCTCGGCCACCAATATTCCTATTCCCCGAACGGATTTTTCCAAATCAATCTCCCGGTTTACGAGATGGCACTCACAGAAATCACAAAGCACATATCCACCAATAACGTCCTTGATCTCTATGCCGGCGTTGGTACCATCGGCCTCTCAGTCGCCCGGGACAAAAACCTCACCCTGGTCGAATGCGACAAATCAGCTTACGCCGAGATGGTAAAAAACTGCCAAACCACCACCGCCCACGCGGTTTTAGCAAAGTCAGAGGAAGCTCTCGATCACATCGCAAAAGACCAAACCATCATTCTTGACCCTCCCCGCGCCGGCCTCGACCAACGCCTGATAAACCGCCTGCTAGAGGTTGCTCCACCCACCATCATTTACCTATCCTGCAACCCGGCCACGCAGGCGCGTGACGTCAGCCTGCTCTCTTCCAAGTACCGCATCACCGACGTCAAAACTTACAACTTCTTCCCGCACACCCCCCATATCGAAAACTTAATTATATTGTCATTAATATGAAATCCGAAATTATTAATTCTACGCCAATTAATAAAAAAAGTAAAAATATTAATTTTGCGCTCATTAATACTTTTATCTTTCTTACCTCAGCCATCGCTATTCCAGTCACTCTTATTGTTGGCTCCCGCGCCACTCGCCTGGACGGCATCACCGAATTCGCTCATTGGCAGCATATCGCTACCTTCACCATCCTGAGCAATATTTTCCTCGCCATCATGTCCCTTCTTGCCGCTGTATTTAGCATAAAATCGCCCAATCGTTCGGCCACTAACGGCTTTCTCGCCTGGTATCTTTCCGCCGCCAGCGCGGCGATAGTCACCTGCCTTACGGTCCTATTGTTTCTTGCCCCGATGCGCGCGATCAATGGCAAAGATTATTTCGATATGCTCTTAGAGCCGATGTTCTTCCTCCACTTTCTAAATCCAATTCTTTCAGCCATTGCCTTCATTTTCTTCACCGGTGATCAGCCAGTCAAAAAAAGTGCCCAGTTTCTCGCTACGTTGCCAATTATTCTCTATGCGATTCCCTATTGCCTTAATGTCATCTTTCTCCATGTCTGGCCGGATTTCTACGGCCTCACGTTTGGCGGCCGCTATTATCTTACCCCAATTGTCTTTATTGTCTTTTGGCTCCTCATTTTTGCCATCGCCACCATCCTACTTTCGCTCCGCCGTCGATTCCACCACAAAGCCCTTCAATAAATCGTCAAAATATGCTAGAATCATAACCAGACGGAAGTGTGTCCGAGTGGTTTAAGGAGCACGCTTGGAAAGCGTGTAACGGGGCAACTCGTTCGGAGGTTCGAATCCTCTCGCTTCCGCCATAAGTCATTGCATGAACGAAGAAATTATTAAACTAGAAAAACTTACTAAGCGTTACGGCTACGGCGACGCTGAATCTTTTGCGCTTAAAGATTTCGACCTCACGATTAAGCGTGGTGAATTCATCATGATTATGGGGCCATCTGGCTGCGGCAAGACGACGCTCCTCAATATCATTGGCCTCCTGGACCGCGCTACTAGCGGCAAATATCTTTTGAATGACGAAAATGTCGCCAGCATCTCTTCCGCTAAGCAGTCACGCATCCGAGCCAAAAAGATTGGCTTTATCTTCCAGAACTTCAACCTAATCGAAGACCTCCCGATCCTAGAAAACGTCGCGCTACCGCTTATTTATGTTGGTATGCCACAGAGCGTTAGGCTTCGCACCGCCTCCGCCGCGCTTAAACGCTTCCATCTTGGCGAAAAAGAGTATTATTATCCGTATCAACTCTCCGGTGGCCAGCAGCAGCGCGCTGCCATTGCCCGTGCCGTCGTGTCGAATCCTGAAATTATTCTAGCGGATGAGCCTACCGGCAACCTTGATTCCCGCGCCTCGTATGCTGTTATGGACGAACTGAAACGCATTCATGAAGAAGGCAACACGATAGTGATGGTCACACACAACCCGGCACTCACAGTCTATGCTACGCGCGTGATTAACATGCTAGATGGCCAAATCGCGACCGACGTTAAGACGGTCACCGACGAAAACCTTCCTCAGCCAATTGATGTGAAAGTCAAGAAGAAGAAAAGTCGTATGAAAAGGAGGAGGCACTAATGTCATTACTAGTTCGAACTCATCTTCGACTCGCTCGCACGTCCATTAAGGAGAACCGCACCCGCTCTTTCCTGACCTGTCTTGGTATTGCTATCGGCATCGCTAGTATTATCTTAATCCTCAGCCTCACTGGCAGCATTTCCAACCTTATTACCAGCGAAATCGGCAATTCCCAAGACCTTATAGTTGTTCGCCCTAGCACCAGCAAGGATGAACTTACCTCAGTAATCGAAGAACTTACTTCGGCCAACTCTTTCGAGCGCAGTAACCTTCAGATTGAAGATGCCGCCACCATTGCCGAACTAGAGCAAGTTGTCGCTGCTGCCCCGATCGCTCAGTCGGTCGTCACTGTTAACGACGAAGACAACGTCGTTGCTTCGGCTACTATTCTCGGCACCACGCCAGACTTCTTTACCATTAATCCACTCACCTTCCGCTACGGCTCCGCCATTACCGATAAAAATAAAGACACCGCCATCGTCATTGGCCATACCCTTTCACTCTATCTTTTCAATACTTCCAACCCAGTCGGCCGCACGCTTGTCTTCCATGGCCAACGCTTCCTGGTTGTGGGTGTTCTTGAGGAAGTTATGGATACGGTCAATTTTAATAATACCGACTATAATAATATTATAGTGATGGATATTAACGTGCTGAATGATCTTATCGGTTCTCTCCAGGTCCAGCAAATTAATGTCAAAGTTGCCAACACCGGTGAACTTGCCACCACGGCCGAAACCATCCGTACTGCTCTGATCGAGCAACACTCTGGAGACACTAATTTTATCGTGGCTTATGGCGAGGCGATTGCTCACCCGGCCAGCGCTCTCCTGACCATTATCTCTGGCATGCTGGCGGTCGTAGCTGGCGTATCGCTCGTCGTTGGCGGCATTGGCGTCATGAACATCATGCTAGTTTCCGTTGCCGAGCGCAATCATGAAATCGGCATTCGCAAGGCCGTCGGCGCCTCTTCGCGCAACATTCTCATGCAATTTATGTTTGAATCACTGATTCTCTCGATCCTCGGCGGGTTCCTCGGCATCATCCTTGGTTACAT
Organism: Candidatus Saccharibacteria bacterium UBA3829; assembly: GCA_002393165.1. Taxonomy (GTDB): domain Bacteria; phylum Patescibacteriota; class Saccharimonadia; order Saccharimonadales; family Saccharimonadaceae; genus Nanosyncoccus. The sequence goes on along the minus strand of DGIF01000029.1, from coordinate 6,809 downwards.
TTTTGCCTTCCTCGTCTCCATCGTCACCCCGTTTACTCCATTTGTTAGCTGGCACATTATCTTAACTGTATTCCTCACCACTTTTGCTGTCGGTGTTCTCTTCGGCATCTATCCAGCCATTAAGGCCGCCACCAAGAATCCGATCGACTCATTAAAACATTATAGGTAAAGTTATGAAACAATTACTTGAAAAACTCCCTTTTTATAATCAGGCAGTTCTTCCCTACCACTTTGCGCAATCCGTAGTGGCGGGTCTAAAATATCGCCATCCCGCAAGTCACCTTCGCGTGATCGGCGTTACCGGCACCAACGGCAAAACTACGACCTGTTTTATGATTTGGCAGATGCTGCGACACGCGGGCTACAAAGTTGGCCTCATGACCACAGTCGCTCATGGCATGGATAAGCTAGAGCCAGAGCTAAATCACATGACCACCGTCGATGCAACCACTCTGAATCAGCGCATCGCGGACATCAAAAATCAAGGCGCCGAGTTCCTAGTGCTCGAAGTTACCTCGCATGCCCTGGCCGAGTTTCGCACCCTCGGCATTCCATTCGAGATCGCCGTCTTTACCAACCTCACGCATGACCATCTTGACTACCATAAGACCCTTGCCAATTATCGCGCCGCCAAAGGCAAGCTCTTCAAAAAAGCCAAGTTTAGCATTCTAAACGCCGACGACTCGGCGACAGAATATTTCCGCACCCTCACCCAGAACTATATCACATATGGTATAAAATCTGGCCAGAACAAAGCAAAAGACATCAAACTGTCCGTAAAAGGCGTGAAATATTCATGTGGTGACTTAAAAATCGAGACCAAAATCCCCGGCGAGTTCAACGTTTACAATTCCCTTGCTGCTGCACTTGTCGGGCAAAAACTTGGCCTCACGCCTAAGCAAATCGCCGAAGGCATCAAATCGCTAGACTCTGTCGAAGGTCGCATGAACATCATCGACGCTGGCCAGCCGTTCACCGTCATTGTCGACTACGCCCATACGCCGGACGCCATCGAGAAAGTTTTCGATTCCGTCAAAGGCCACAAGGGTCGCATCATTTCTCTCCATGGTGGCGCCGGCCGTCGTGATCCTGCGACTCGCCCCGTCCGCGGTCGCATTCTTGCGCGTTATTCGGACCTAGTTATCATCACAGAAGACGACTCTCGCGACGAAGATCCGGAGGCAATTGCTCGCGGCTTCATCGAAGGTGCCGAAAAAGAAGGCAAAGTTCTCGGCAAAGATCTCCTCAAAGAATTAGACCGCAAAAAAGCCATCAAGCTCGCTCTCGACTCAGCCAAAAAAGGTGACCTGGTTTTAATTCTTGGTAAAGGTCACGAAAAAACCATTCTCCGCGCCGATGGTCCGCACCCATTTGAAGATATCAAAGTAGTTAAGCAATTACTGAAGAAGAAATAGTTATTCTGGCTGGTACTCGGCTAGCCCGTCGACAATTTTTTCTACGCTTATCCCCATCGCGTTAGCAATGGCAGTCGCGCAGGCCATGTAGGACACTGCCGGCTCTCCCGGCACAAATGTCGCCACCGACAAAATCTCAGTCCTAAGCGACAATGTCGCCTCCGTTCCCTTCGGGTACAGCTTAGAATTCAGAATTTTCACGTCCCGCCCAGTTTGCCCATAATTCAGCGTTTGCGTCTTGCCTCGGAAATCTTCAAACTTCTCATAATTCGCATCGTCATGATTCATCACCACTATTTCTGGGGCCATGTCAAACAGAGTTTTCTCCGAATCAATAAACTCATCCGCCGTCATATCTTTTAACGACGAAGTCACAAAATTAGTCATCGCCGCAACGTGGACCGGCAATCCATAGAACACGTTATCTCGCAAGGTCTCCGCCGGCACCGTGACAATCACCACATTCGCACCCGCCTTCCAAGCGTCAGACAAAAACTTGTGCAAAGTCCCAACCTTGAACGGCTGGTCTGAAGCTAGCACCGCAACCTGTTCGCCGGAGGCCTTCAGGATCTCGTGCACATAGTGGGCTACTATCGTTTTGCCAGTCGTACCAGTAATTGCCACCACCTTCATGTCTTTGGTCGGGTTCCCGTAATAAGTCTTTAACATCCCGGCCTTCAGTCGCTGGACTTTTGTCTTCACACCACCTTTTTTATTTGCCTTCACTTGAGATTGCTTTTCCATACCTTTAGTTTATCACCTTTCAATTAAAATTCAAAACATAACCTATTCTAGCAGTTTGCACACTAATGATACGATTAAATCCTTCTCTTTTGGCTCGCTCTCGGCGATCAAAAGTGCAATCGCCGTCAGCGCTCGGTCCGAAATCTTGGTTTCGCCGTTTGTTGTCAGCTGGTATTTATTAATTGTCAGAAACAGGATGAAAAGCAGCGAGCCGATCCGCTTGTTGCCATCGTAAAATGGTCGCTCCTTAATTATGAAATATAGCAAGTTCGCCGCCTTCTCCGGCACACTTTTGTACGGCTCCCCGTCCTCAAAACTCTGCAACAAGCTCGCTAGATTTTTCGCCGATTCTCCGCCGCGCTTTTTACCAAACAGCTCAGACCCCCCGACACTGGCTTTCAGTTGCTCGATCGCCTGGTCGCACGTGGCGATAGTCAGAGCTTTTCCCTTCTTCGCCCGGTTCAAAAACGAAAGATCAATCCGCCCGCCATCATACTCCTGCAGGGTCTTAAAGCTTCCAGCGTAGCGCGAGATCACTTCTAGCACTCCGTTCGCCTCCCCCGCGCTGAGCTCGCTTTGCGCCGTCAGCCGCCGCACCAAACCAATCACTTCCTCCACGTTGCGCAACTTTTTTAATTCTTGCCGCTCCGCCAGTAGCTTTAGCCGCCTCTCGTTTACTGCCACGCCATCCGTCAAATAGCCATGTAGCACCGACGTCGCCCAAATTCTAAACTGCGTTGCCTTCTTCGAATTCACTCGGTACCCCACGGAGATAATGGCGTCCAAATTATACATCTTCACCTGATACGTCTTGCCGTCTGCTCCAGTATGTGCATTTTTCGCACATACTCGTTTTTCGTCCAGCTCCTGATCCTTGAAAATATTTCCAAGATGCCGACCCACTACTGTTCTGTCCACCCCAAACAGATTAGCGATCTGCGCCTGTGTCGCCCAAATCGTCTCTTGCTCGGCGTCCACGTCAAAAACAATTTCGCCCTCCGCACCCTGGTAAATTTCTAGTCGCTTCTCGTCCATCTCGGGCCTCCTTCCTTACATTATATCAGACGAGGCTTAAATCCTTCTCAATCTGTTTTTTGTATCGATCTTCCTCCGAGAAAATGCAGCCGCAATATTTTTGCATATACAGCCCCAGCTCCCTAGCTTTCGCCTGCCCCTCGCGAAAGCCCACCCGAAAATCTCGGTACAAAAACTTTGCTCCAGACAGTTCCGCCAGTTCCTCGCACACCTTGACTAGCTCCTCGTGTTTTTGGTATGGCGACACGAGTAGTGTCGTCGTAAAAGCGTCGTAACCATGTTTCGCGGCGTATCGTACGCACTCCGTCAGTCGCTTGCGGTAGCAATAATTCACGCACCGGCCCGGGATGTCAGACACCACGTTGCGGCAAAACTCGTCCAGCCCATAGTCTTCAATAAAAATCGCTTCCGTGCCAACCCTCTTGCAATAATCTTTTAGACAGTCCCGCCGCGTTTTGTACTCAATGTACGGATGAATGTTCGGATTGTACCAAAAAACCGTCGGCTCTATTCCCTCCGCCCGCAAAGAATCTATACAGTACACCGAACACGGCGCGCAACAGGTGTGCATCAAAACCTTCATCCCTATCATTATACCAAATTTTTTAGCATGAAAAAAGGGGCGCGGTTTCCCGCGCCCCGAGGGGATTTTTGTGCATGAGAAAGGCGCGGCCGGAGCCGCGCCGTTCTTTTGCTTGGGCCGAGGCGATCAGGGCGAAATGGGGATCTCGATCGGGATGGGCTCGACCGGAATGTGCCCGAGGGCGTTCTCTTCCGGACAGACGTCCAGCTTGATTGCAAATTCTCCCGGCACTTCTTCTGTCGCCATCGAGAAAGCGGTGACCCCGACGGAGATAGCGGTGTCTTCCGTCACCGTCCCCAGGAAGAACTGAGGAGTCACCATCTCGCCGGTCTCGGCAGCGTACCAGGGACCGTCGCCCATGGCCTCGCTGCCGTCGGCGTAGATGGTGATCGTGCGGCCTCCTTCGAGGCCACCGGTGATCTCCACCGCCAGCACCAGCTTGGCCGCCGCCGCCTGGACATTGGGCCCGGACAGCCGGAAACTGCAGCACAGCTGCTGAGCCCCAGCCGTTTCGTCGTTGAGGGAGATCGTCCAACTGGCCATACGCCCGGCCTGGACTTCTCCGTCCGACCAGACGCCGCACTCCCCAAGCTGGAGCTGCTCCGGGTGGGAGACGTAGGGGAACGTCGCTTCCGCGGTCGACGATCCGCCGGCGGCCAGCAGGTCCACGGGGCCGCTGACGGTGCCGACGCCGAAGACTCCGCGGTCGACGACCGGGAGCCGGAGCCGACTGCCGAACAGCATGTAGCTGGCGGCGGCCGTAGTCACGACCAGGGCGATGATGATGATGAAGATGACGAACTTTCGGGCGGATCGGGCGATTCTGGGTTTCATTTGGATTCCTCCTAAAGATAAGATCGCCTTCTATGAAGGCGCAGCCTTTTGGCTGGTTCGACCCACTAATTCTAATAGACCGAACCAGCCAAAAGGCCCCCTGCCGTTATTAACACAAGCAAAGTTAAACTGCCTATTGAAGTATATTCTAAATACCTGACTAAACCACCAAATCTAATGGGGTGCAGGTAGTCACCTCAATATACTTACATTATATCACATATGCTTAAAAAAGTCAAGACTGCCGCAACAACTCACTCCCCCCCGCATTGACTCCACACGCCCTCAGATGCTACCATATAAAAAAGGAGGAGTTATGGTAAAAGAATTCTTTGGCACTGGCGCGTCGGAGATTAGGCCGGACAAGCCGATGACCGAACGCCAAGTCGTAATAGCCATGGTAGAGCACCCCACAGACAAGAAATGTCTTTGCGTCAATAATAAAAAATTCAACTGGATCGATTTCGTGATGGGCGGCATCGAGGGCAACGAAACCCCAGCCGAGGCCGCAAAAAGAGAAGTTCTAGAGGAGACCGGCTACAGCAACCTCGAGATCATCGAAGAACTGCCAGAGGTTTTCTATGACAACTTTTACGCTGCGCATAAAGACGTTAATCGCCACATCACCTGCCACATTGTGCACGGCAAACTAAAAAGTCTCGCCCAAAACGAGCGCGACGAAAAAGAAAAATCAATCGCCGACGTCCTCTGGATTGACAATAACGAGCTGCCAACGAAGCTCACTACCGAGGCGCATCGATATGTGTGCGATCAGGTACTAGGCACCGCGGCCAACTAACCAACAAAATAAGACCTTTCAAAGGGTCTTCTTTTGTGGCATATCGTCAGATACGCATGGTATGCCCGGCACGATTCGAACGTGTGACCTTCAGCTCCGCAAGCTGACGCTCTATCCAACTGAGCTACGGGCACAAATGTGGATGCATAACATCCACCTAGAAATTAAATGAGCATCACCACGTAGGTGACCACACTATTATAACATATTTTCATAAAATTTGAGAATTATTTCCCTCTTTTGCATTTCGCAGAGCCCATGCTATAATAAGAGACAGTTAATAACACGAAGAAAGGATCCCCATGAAGGATAAAAAATCCAAGAAAAACCTGATTATTGGTTGTTCAGTTGGCGCCGTGGTAGTTGTCGCTGTTGCAATCTTGTTGGTTGTTTTGCTCGGCGGCGGTGGCGACAAGACGGTTTCTTGCGTCATGAATAAGAAAGTCAGTGGCATCGATACTGAGAGCAAAGTCAATGTGAAAGTGACGAGCGGTAAAGTACTCGGCGGCGACATGACCACGAAGGTTGACCTCACAAACATGAGCGATTTTTACAAGAAAAACGAATCGACGCTCGTAGAGGGGATCACTGAGAGCTTCCAGAAGCAGTGTGACGATGATTGTACTTTCGATCACTCTTACACCGAAGGCGACAACCTCACCGTCACCATGAAGTTTGGTGAAACTGGCGTAAGCAGCATCGTCCACACTTATGGCATCGAAGGCAAATCCGCGCAAGAAATTGCCGACAAGGTCCAGCAGGCCCTCGAGGACTCAGACACGACTTGCGAGCAGCGCTAGATGCGCAATTTAAGAGCTCGTGGCTAGCGCCACGAGCTCTTTTTGTTCGGCGCGTCGCATCAGTCTTGGAAAACTGAAGAAAATATGGTAAAATTGCACACGGAAGCGTGGCCGAGTGGTTGAAGGCGCACGACTCGAAATCGTGTGGGGTCGCAAGACTCTCGGAGGTTCGAATCCTCTCGCTTCCGCCACAAGTCGCTAAAATAAAGCTTGCTTTGTTTTAGCGAATTAAAAGGAAGCAATAAGGATATTTTATCCTCTCGCTTCCGCCACAACGTACTAAGAGCATAGAGTGAGTCGCCCGCTCTTTTTTGTTGTGCTACAATTAAACCATGAACGTATTACAATATGCCAAAGGCGTCGAGCAACTCGTCGATCCGATGATGGTCGGCAAGACGCATTATATGCAAACCAAACTTGCCAAGCTCCCAGTTTGGCTCCAAAAGAAGCTTGTCACTAATGCCACGAAAGCCGCCGCCAAAATGCCTTTTGTAGTCGAACCGTATTGTACATTCCTCTTTTATGAGATCCCAGACCCCACAAAAGTCCAAAAATTCATGCCAAACGGCTTCATCCCGGCGAAATCTAAGATTTTTGAC
>DGIF01000025.1 GCA_002393165.1 Candidatus Saccharibacteria bacterium UBA3829 | reverse complement strand
GACCAGTGCTCTACCAACTGAGCTAAACCCCTTTGAAGTACTGCCACCATTTTATCATATTTTTCTTACAAAACATAGATTTTATGCTAAAATTATATATGATGAAAATACTAATGCTTGGTTGGGAATTGCCACCTCACAATAGTGGCGGTCTTGGGGTAGCTTGCTTGAACATGGCGAGAGCCTTGAGCCGTCAAGGTGCCGACATTGATTTTGTAGTTCCCTATAAGGCCGAACATCCCGGCGCCGAATTTATGCATATTCTGCCAGCTACGAATCTCGACCCGATTTATCGCTACGGTGGCGGATCTTACGAATCGCTTCGAATTCTTGAAAAAATTATCCCGACCACTCCGGGCGCAAATGGACTTGTTTCTATTCGCGACGTCCAAAAAACCTACTGTGAATTCACCGAGAAGTATCTAAAAACTGCCAAGCCAGAAGTCGTCCACGCTCACGACTGGCTAACTTACGAAGCTGGCATCATCGCTAAAACCCACTACGGGTTGCCGCTAATTGCTCACGTTCATGCCACCGAGTACGATCGCGCCGGTATGCACACCGGAAACCCGCTCATCCATGAAATTGAGCACGAAGGTTTGATGCTCGCCGATCGTATCGTCGCGGTGTCTGAAGCTACTAAACGCATCGTCCACGAAAAATACCATATTCCGCTTAATAAGATCGACGTCGTTTATAACTCACTCGACGAAAATTACGAAAAAACTGACTATCATTTCTCCAGCGATGCTTATAAATACGTCACTAGCTTGAAGTCTCGCGGCTACACCATTATTTCCACGGTCGGACGCTTCACTGTCCAAAAAGGTCTGCACAACCTCATGTGCGCAGCTCAGCTCGCGATTCACAAAAACCCTAAACTCATGTTTGTCTTTGCCGGCGACGGCGAAGAGCGTAATGAATTGATTGAGCTTGCCGCCGATCTTGGCATTGCTAAAAACGTTATTTTCACCGGGTTCATTCGCGGCCAAAAGCTCCGCGACATCTATTCGATTTCCGACATCTTCGTGATGAGCTCTATTTCTGAGCCTTTCGGCCTCACGGCCCTCGAGGCTGCTCACCACGGCGATGCGCTCATTTTAACCAAACAGTCTGGTGTTTCCGAAGTAATTTGGTCGGCTCTAACTTATGATTTTTGGGACGAAGAAAAACTCGCCAACGAGATCCTTGCCGTCGCCGAAAACCAAGCCCTGCGCGAATCATTACAACAAAATGTATCCCGCGAGTACAATCAAATTTCCTGGGATCAAGTTGCGAAAAAGTGTCTGAAGGTATATAATAAAGCCATGAAGCATAAGAGGTTTTAACATGCGGGCAATTTGTTTATACCTCCACATTCATCAGCCCATTCGCTATCGCGAGTACTCGATTTTTAACGTCGGGAATGACTCGAATTATTTTTCTGATAGTTATAATGGCCGACAAAGCAACGAACGCATTTTCCGCAAGGTTACCGAAAAATCCTATCGCCCAATGCTCGGTCTCTTGCTCCATAAAATGAAGCAGCAGCCGAATTTCAAAGTCTCGTTTAGCATTACGGGCACTTGGCTGGAACAGGCTGAGCGCTGGTGCCCCGAACTTATCGATACAATTCGCGAAATGGTTTCCCGCGGTCAAGCTGAGATCGTCGGCGAGACTTATTATCATTCGCTAGCCTTTTTCTATGACAGGAATGAATTTGAAGACCAAGTCAAAATGCACGCCGAAACGATTGAGCGAATTTTCGGTGTCAAACCACGCGTTTTTCGTAATACCGAGTTTGCCTACAACGACCAGCTCGCTAAGTGGGCCGAAGGGGCTGGCTATCACGGCATTCTTGCAGAGGGCTGGGGTAAAGTTCTCGGCTGGCGCTCACCAAATTACGTTTACCGCCCGGCCGGCTGTCACAATCTCCGACTGTTGCTCAAGAACTATCGCCTTTCGGACGATATCGCATTTCGTTTTTCCAATCGTGCTTGGGCTGAGTGGCCGCTTACCGTACCAAAATATCAAACTTGGCTTGACGATGCCTGCTTAAACGGCAACCTAATCAATCTCTTCATGGACTTTGAAACCTTCGGCGAACACCAGTGGCAAGACACCGGGATCTTCAATTTCATCGACGGACTAATCGATTCTTGGCTTGGCCAGTACGAAAATAAATTCGTGACAGTTTCCGAGGCCTGCAATCTGATGGCGCCCGTGGACGAAATTTCTATGCCGGAAACCGTTACCTGGGCCGATACTGAACGCGACCTTTCGGCTTGGGCTTCCAACTCGATGCAATCTTCCGCCGAGACCGACTTATATAACCTACGCGAAGCGATCCTTGCGACGCATGATGGCGCGCTGATTTCCGACTGGCGACATCTCACTACCTCCGACCACCCCTATGCTATGTGCACCAAGTACTGGAATGACGGCGACGTCCACGCCTATTTCTCAGCTTATGCTTCCCCATACGAAGCATTTATGTATTTCATGAATGTACTTCGAGATATCGAATACCGCATCGCACAAAAATAACCCCTGGCCGGGGCTATTTTTAACGCTTCTTTTCTTTCACTTCGTTGCGACCAAGATTTTTCTTTGTCTCGACGAACAAGACGTGCTTTTTGAGCACTGGGTCGTACTTCTTGAGACTAAGTTTATCGGGAGTGTTCATCGTGTTCTTTTTGGTGTAATAAGCACGCACCCCAGACTCCTCAGAAACGAGACCGACCAACTTGCGCTTAGTATTATTCTTTTTTGCCATAACTCCTTCCATTATATCACAGATGGAAGAAAAAGGCAAGTCCTTCCGGGCTTGCCTTTCGCGATGGTGTAGAGGCCCAAATGGTATCTATCTCCGGAGGGAATCCACTAAGTCGCGCTGTAGCTTTGGATCACGGACTTCGTTCAATACTCTCTGGACATCTGGATCAAATTTGTTGAGACAACGCCCGCGCCCAGCGTTCGACTCTTCAATAATTGTTGATGCTGCCTTGCGCAGACCAACCGACGTTGGCTCGAATCCTTGCGGCCTCCCCATCACACAAAGAACAACATATCCAGCCATGTAATCACCTCACATTCATTGATAGCGAAGGCTACGGTACATACAGTCAAGCAGTATACTACTTTTCCCTGCTTTTGGCAAGCAGCGTTTCAATGAAAGCCTTAATATCCCTAAGCCCGCGCGTATTGTCGGACTCTATAAAAATCTCCGGATCATTAATAAATTTTAGCCCATGAGCCAAGCCATATATTGCCACGATCAATTGCCTTAGATTTTGTTCATCTGCGTCATTGAATTCGTACACCTTATCATGCACTTCCCCATCTTTATCCGGAGTCACGAACAGTATATGTGCGCGGAGAACATGATACTTCGAGTATCTGGGCGAAGCATTCAGTAATAATTTATAGAACCCAAGCTGCAACATATACTTGAATAGGGTCGCATGCGAAGTCCACTTTTCCTTATGATACCCACCAGTTTTAAAATCATAGATCTCGATTGTTTTTGATTTTTCATCTACTATCATGTGGTCAATCTTGCCGGTCACTGGTACGCCGTCTATCACAAGATTCTCGGCTGCAAAGTTAACCTCTGCTTGCCCCGCTCGCAAGATGTCCCGAAAGCACTCCAATGACGTCGCAAGGTCGCGCGGCCCAATTTCACGTAGCCTCTGGACGCTCTCGAGCGGCAAATCCCATTTAGCCAGTTCATCTAGGAACAGCTGGATTGCCTCCTCGTCTGATATCCCCAGATTGGTCACCGCTTCAAATACTTCATGGACCAAAATTCCAAACGCCATCGCTTCCGTCTCGGCTTCCTTTGGCGCCCGCAAGACGGTAGACTTAAAAAATTCCTGCGGGCCAGAGTACGCGATGTCGATAAATGATGTCAGTGTCGAGGCGCTCATTCGCCAATTATTCATCCGCTCTTGGTAAATAGCCAGCATGTCTGGGCTGTTAGGCATAAACGGACGAATCCAATTCCTCAAATTTTCCCCACGAATATTGATTGGCAGAAGATCGTACCTTTGCTCAACTTTCCCGCTAGGGATCAATGGCGATCGCACTACTTCTGAACCGTCATTAGATTTTTCGACATACTCTTTAAAATACTCCAGACGCTTTGGGGCCCGCCCGCCAAAGTCTCTCAGCGAGTTCGTAATATATAAGGCCTTTTTTGCTCGCGTTAATGCTACATACAAGATGCGGAGGCGTTCGCTATCCGACAAACCAGTATGCCGAATATGCATCAAGTTCTTCGGTAAACTTAACAGGTTGTTATTGCCACCACCTTTACCCCATGCCGTATCATCTGCCGACAGGATAAACACATGTTCAAATTCTAGCCCTTTAGCTTTGTGGGCCGTCATAATCTGCACCGCCTCATCAGCATCGCGGTACGGGCTTTTTACAGGTAGTTGCATTTCTGCTGCGGCGTAATCGTCTGCAAACTCAATTAGGTCCTTTAGTCGCAGTGGCCTTCCATCACCAAAATGTTTCCGCACTGCCTCCATCAAAGCCGCCAAGTTCTCATAGAACCGAAAACGCTCATACTCATCCTGAATGGTGGCTTCGATCCTGTCTACTACTGGCAATATTAGCGTCGTCAATGGTTCCGTAAATGATTTACCAGCGAGCTCTAGAAGCAGATCTGCCACATCACGAATCTCGGCAATTTCTGACGCGCTTGCAATCTCTATCACTGGCTTCTTATCGTGTCGAGCACTATCGACAACTTTTAATACTTCTATAGGGGGCAATTTGAAACATTGATAAGATAGTATTTCCATCGCCGACACGTCAACTCGTTTTTCATTTGCCATCTCATAAACGTACCGTAAAACTGTCAACAACTGGTGGCATTTTTCATCATCAAATAGGTTGTCGCGCTTTTCGTAGGCGATCTTGAGCTCCGGATAAGCCTTTAAGTAGGGTAGGAGCGGCTCGAAATATTTTGTTTTATATGAAATTACCGCGATCTCACTCTGTTTTACGCCAGACTCCACAAGATCCGCAATTTTTTTCGCTACAAATCCGCATTCACTATCCGCCCCTAAAAACTCATATCGATGGACCTGGGTGACCTTCGGGTCTGGCTTATGTGCGATCAACTCCTTATCTGCAAACCGATCCGGTGCCTGAGCGATAATTTTACGTGAAAAATCCAAGATTTCCTGTGTGCTACGATAATTTTCCACCAATGGAATCACGTTGGCCGAATAATGCTTCTGAAAATCCAACAGATTGGACGACAGCGCCCCCTGAAATTCATAAATTGCCTGGTCATCATCGCCAACCGCCATCACCATTGGGCGTTCATAATTAGTCAAGGCCTGCACGATCGAAAGTTGTGCTGGATTTGTATCCTGGAACTCGTCCAACATAATATATTGATACCTCTCCTGCATAGTCATTCTGAAACCATCATTCTCGCGAAGGACTCTTACGGACTCTTGAATCATATCATTAAAATCGTATAGCCCGTTTTCTAGAAGATATGCCTGGTATTTTTGCATCACCTCGGCGATCGATTTTAATTTCAAATTTGCCACGCGGTCCTTCAAACGATAGCTCCCACGGTCGTCCTTCTCGAAGAATTCATCTTTCCAACCAGACAGCGGCTTAATTTTCTGAGTGCTCGTCGCCTCAGCCAACGCGTCTTTTAATGCCCGACCAATAACCGCAACACTGCGCTCAACCCGTCCGGGCCGAACGTCCGGTAGCGCCTCCGTGTACTGTTGCAACACGGCGTAGATCGGTTTATAGGCATTCTCGAACGACTCCTTGAATGCTCGTGGCACAATATTGTTAAGCAACGGCGATACCTTTTCCGAGATCATTGCCGAATCTTTTAGATTGCACTCGGCCACCGTACTTAAATCATCCGCCGAAAGATTTGCCGATTTTGCCTCGTCAATTACACTGAGGATGTCTTTTACTCGATCACCACGCAAAATATCTGTGCCAGGTAGCGCTCCTTGGATTTTTTTCACGATCTTAAATCTTGCCACATCGTCTATTACCGAATCGAAACGCCGGTTGTATTCCGGCTCATAATTTTTGTATTGCGCCAAGATCTCTCCACCAAAAGAATGGTAGGTGCTAATATTAACTTTTGCTGCCGCGCTTTTGATTGTGGTCTTTAGCCTTTCGCGCATATTCGCCGCCCCCGACTCCGTGAAGGTCAAGCACAAAATATTTTCCGGATTCGTATCCGTATTTTCTAAAATATATTCTACTTTCCTAGATAAAAGCTGGGTTTTGCCAGTACCAGGGCCCGCCAACACCAACAAAGGCCCATCTAAATATTCTACGGCCTTCCGTTGCTGCTCGTTTAGCTCCATGCCTCGCTCTTCTCCAATAGATCGCGCAAATATTTCGCAGATTCTGGCACTATGAGGTCGCCTTCTCTAATTTTGCCAAGCACCGTAACTCCCTCCACCGTTTTACCTGGAAGACAACTATCGCCCAACCTCATAGCTCGCCCAAACTCGTAATTTCTAGACGGAACGCCACAAGTCAAGCGAAGGTCCCCCTTGCCGCAAGACAAATCCACCGTCTCAGCCTTTGCACCATTAGCCTCAAGAACCGCCTTCATTTCCGCCGCCACGTCAGTCAAGAACTCCTCATGTTGCGTGGTTCCCGGCTCCAAATCTAACAGCCCAGCCATAATTGCATAGACATTTTTCAGCGCTCCGCAAAGCAAGATCCCCTTCTTGTCTTGCGACAAATCAAACTTCAGATAATCAGCAGCAAATATCTCGCGCAGTCTGGTATCACTTACGGTGAAAACCGCCGGTTTATGACTTTTGATGTCCTCAGCGTATCCAGGACCAGATAATATCATCACGTCACTAAAATCATCAAAAATCCTGTCGTCCAAGATTCCCTTGGTCGCCACGATCAGCGGTACATCTTTCGGTAGCTCTGGCAAAACCGTGCTAAGGGTGGCGGACGGCACCGCGAGAAGCACCATTCCGGCTCCGCTTAGCGCCTCGATCAACGTCACGTCACTAAAAGCTGGATCATAATATTGCACTTTAGTCCCGTTCTCAGTCAACACTTGGCCTAGCGCTGTACCAAAAGCGCCAGCCCCCAAGACCGCAATTTTCATCTAAAGCACCCGTTTCCTTCTGCGTACCGACTTAATGCGGTACACAATCGCCGCCACTACCGTCACTATCGTAATCAAAACTAGCGTCATGAACCAAATCGGGCAGACCACCACAATCTGTTTCGCTTGGTGCCTTTCATGTAGATAATCAATCGTCTGCGTCACTTCATAAACACCAATCGTGGAAACACCAGAAATATCTCGCGTCACCGTGTGCGACGTTTCTGGCATAATCACCTCGTTAATTGCTCCGCTGTCACCCGGCGTAGGATACACGACCGTTGACGAAAAGGCGTCTTTCACCTCCAGCCCAACCCTAGCAATCTGGTGAGAATTGCCGTTATTAGTGATCAATGCGCTCACCCGAATTGGTGACGCAGTTACGAACCCCGGAATTTTATTCTCAAGCACCGCGCCATCCTCAATCGTCTCGCCCGATATATTAACATAGATGAGGCTTGCCATCTCAAAAACGTTATTTACCGAAATGCCACTGCTCGGGCCAGCGTCCGTATTCGAAGAAATCAAAAGCGCCGCATACTGTCCGCCTGCCGGCGCTGTCTCCGGTATCCGGATCGTAAATTTGACACTTACAGTCTCATTTGGCTTCAACGTCCCGGTCGGATTTTCAACCGTAATCCAATCTACAACCTGCGTTCGTACCGATTCCGACAGAAAATCCGCCTCATAATCATCCCCCTCTACCGCGTAAGGCGATACAACTACCCGGTACTCAAAATCCTCGGACGCATTCGCCGGGTTCGCCACCGTGACAGAGCCCTCGTAAACATCACCGGCATCAAGAGTAATGTCCTGGCTCATCGGTGTAACGGTAAAAATATTCGTTGTATCCATACTCCTCCACTAATATTGATACCTCAAGTATAGCACGAAACTATTCTTGGCTCAAGATTTTGCCAGTGCCAAGTTCAAGATGTAGCAAACGCTGATTTTTAGATCCTCGGTATCGCAAACTCAAATCTTTTTGCGATAGAATAAACGGGCCATCGATCAACGCGTCCAGCGACTTCAGAAACTCCCAGGCGTCGCCACCGGCCGCCTTGATTTGCTCATAGGTAAACCCCGAAAAGCTCCAAACATTCCAGCCCAAGTTCTTTCGGACCCAGTCAGCGATTTCCTTGCAGGCCTTTGGCTGGACAAATGGCTCGCCGCCACAGAACGTCACTCCGTTTTGCCCGGGAAACTTCGCCAATCGCTCACAGAGCTCCTGTGTGGTCACCTCGAAG
>DGIF01000056.1 GCA_002393165.1 Candidatus Saccharibacteria bacterium UBA3829 | reverse complement strand
TAGAAAATGGCAAAAAAACTTTCTAAGAAAACCCGCCGCACTAGTAAAATCCGCAATAAAATGAGCAAAGTGTCCTGCTGGCTTCGTGCGAAATCCACTAGTAAAAGCCCACACAAATCCTTCCGGCGCTCGTACCGCGAAGATTACCGCCGCGACACAAAAGTGCCCGGCATCATGCACCATGCCGCCATAACTTTTCGGATGATTTTTAAAAACTGGAAGTTATTTTTGCCGTTGGTTATTGTTTCGGCGGTGGCAGCAGTGCTGTTCGTCGGCTTGATGAACGAGGCGACTTACCAGCAGTTTCAAACCGTACTAGACCAAACAACCGAGCAGGTAGGGAACGGAGATATCGGGGTGATGGCGAAGTCCGGACTCCTATTAATCTCCACGATCACGACTGGTGGCTTGTCTAGTGAACAGACCGAGTCCGGGACTGTCTTTACGGTGCTGATTTTTCTAATTTTATGGCTGACAACAATCTTTATACTGCGCCAAAGGCTGGCACAACGAAAAATCAAATTGCGCGACGCGCTCTATAACGCTATGACGCCGCTGATTTCTAGTTTTGTGGTGTTCGTGGTTGCGGTGATCCAGTGTGTGCCGATCTTCCTGCTCATCATCGTGTATTCTGCGGCGGTGCAGACTGAATTTTTGGCGACGCCGTTTTACGCTTTGGTGTTTTTCATTTTTGCCGCGCTGATGATTCTGCTATCCGGGTACCTACTGTCGTCTTCTTTGATGGCGCTAGTGGCGGTGAGCGCTCCGGGGTTGTATCCCATGCAAGCGCTGCGTACGGCATCCGAATTGATGATGGGACGAAGGGTGAAATTTGTTTTGAGGTTAGTGGGGCTGTTGTTAGTGCTGGCCGTAACTTGGGTGGCAGTAATGTTGCCGCTGATCGCATTCGACCTATTCATGAAGCAATTTGAGTGGACGGCCGGGGTGCCATTTGTGCCGGTGTGCCTTCTGGTGATGACTTGTTTTACCGGCATATACATATCAGCCTACCTGTACTTGTACTACCGCTGGATGCTAGGGTACGACACTAAGGATTTAAAGCATGACAAAAAGTGAAGCCGCGGCGCGAATTTTAAAGCTTAGGGGGCTTATTAATGATTACCGCTATCATTATCATGTGCTGGATGAGTCGATCATGAGTGAGGCGGCGGCCGATTCGCTCAAACATGAGCTGTCGCAGCTCGAAGCAGAGTACCCAGAGCTGATCACGCCGGATTCGCCGACGCAGCGCGTAGCTGGGCGGGCGCTGGATAAGTTCGAGAAAGTAGCCCACGACAAGCGCATGATTTCGCTGGCGGATGTGTTCTCGCGCGAAGAAGTGTTAGATTGGGTTTCCCGCAACGAGAAACTATTGCCGGGCGGGAAAATCGCCGAATTTTTCACCGACATTAAGATGGACGGACTGGCCTGTTCGCTGAAATATCGCAACGGTATCTTCTATCAGGCTGTGACGCGGGGGGATGGATTGATCGGCGAAAACGTAACGCTCAATGTTAAAACTATCGAGAATATTCCATTAAAAATCGACGCCGACACGGCGGAAGTGCGCGGGGAAATTATTATCTTCAAGGCGGATTTCGAGAAACTAAAGGGCGAGTTTGCCAACCCGCGCAATTTAGCCGCCGGATCGATCAGGCAGCTAGATCCGAAAGTGGCGGCAAGCCGGCCACTACGTTTCATTGCCTACGACCTCGTGGCGCCAGACACGCCGACTTGGCATGATACATATGAAACCTTGCGCAAACTCGGCTTCCAAACGTCCGGAGAGGATCGGGTGTTTTCTGGCGATGACAAGAAGGGTCTTTTCGACTACATCGATCATTTGGATGAGTATCGCAAGGGCCTAAAATTCAATACTGATGGCATGGTAATTAAAATAAATGATCGCGCGGTATACGATAGCCTCGGAATTGTCGGCAAAACTCCACGCGGTGCAGTGGCGTACAAATTTCCGGCCGAAGAGGCTACCACAAAGGTAAAGGATATCGTAATTTCAATTGGGCGAACTGGTGCTGCGACACCGGTAGCGTTGTTTGACCCGGTACAAGTTGCCGGGACTACCGTGCGGCACGCTTCTTTGCATAACGCCGACGAAATTGCTCGGCTCGACGTCCGAATCGGTGACACGGTAATTATTTATAAGGCCGGTGACATTATTCCGCAAGTGAAGGAAGTTTTGATCCCGCTGCGACCGGATGGGGCTAAGCCTTATGATTTTGCAAGCGAGCTAAAAAAACAATACCCTGAGCTAGAATTCGAGCGACCAGACGGGGAAGTGGTTTACCGCGTGAAGGGCGAGAGTTCGGATTTAATCTTGAAACGTGCAATAGAATATTATGCTTCTAAGCCGGCCTTGAACATTGAGGGGTTAGGAGAGAAAAATGTATCGGCGCTGGTGGATAGCGGGCTGGTCAAATCGCTAGCGGACTTGTACCGCCTGGACGCGCAACGGGTGGCGAAATTAGAGCGGTTTGGAGACCTGTCCGCCATGAATTTAGTGAATGCGATCCGTGCCGCCAAGAGCCCAACGCTGGCCAAGTTTATCACGGCGCTAGGGATTCGACACGTTGGCACGCAGACCGCGGTTAGTCTGGCACGAAAATTTGGCACACTAGACAAGTTGTCCGAGGCCAGTGAGGACGATTTACTAGAGGTGGCCGATATTGGCGAAGTGGTGGCCGAATCGATCGTGGCCTGGTTCTCGGACGAGGACAATATTAAAATGCTCGACGAGCTTAGGGAGCTCGGTGTGTGGCCGCAGGATGACGCTAGCGCAGATTTGCCACTAGCTGGTAAATCTTTTGTGGTGACCGGCACGCTCGCGTCGATGGGTAGAGAAGAGGCCGAGGATAAACTGCGCGCGTTGGGGGCGACAGTGACATCTAGCGTAACTAGAACGACAACGGCACTAATTGTGGGCGACAAGCCAGGAAAATCCAAAACCGAGAAAGCCGATAAACTAGGAATATCCAGGCTGAGCGAAGCGGAATTATTGAAGATGCTAAATTCGTAAGTTATGATGCCACGCGCCATTTTTTAGAGCGAAAGGCTCGTCGTTTATGGCGTACTGAAAAAATGATTGTCATCGTTGTAATTAAGATTGTGAATATTATAATAAAAATAAACCAAACCGGGCAGATAAGAACAACTTGTTCCGAGTAGTCTTCTTTGCCACCATAGTTAATAACTTGCGAAACTTTAACGAGCCCTAGAGCGGGGAGATTTTCGACTTCGTGTTGAGCGTAATAGACAGTATCCGGCAAAACTGGCTCACCGAAAGTCTCGTTTTCGTAGAGGACTTGGTTGGAAAATAAATCATGAGCCGTAATCGTAAAATAGGCTTTTTCGTGAACGTTACCCTCATTCCTAAGCATGGCGCCAACGTTAAGTGGCACAGAAGTGACAAAGCCGGGTATATAAGTCTCTAAAATGCTACTATTCCGGCAAGTCTCTCCGTCGACCACGGCATAAAGAATGCTGGCAAGGCTAACATAATCCTGGATTAATGGAGCTTGTGGTTCGGGGTCATACGCCGAGTCTACGTTTTCTTCATAAGCCTCAACCTCTTCTTCGCCTTCTGTGGCTTTTGCGGAGACTAAAAAGCCATGTATTGACCGCCGCCCGGAGCATTATAGAAGGTTACGCTTTCGACTCCGGAACCGGCAAATTTCACAGTCGTGGTGACATAGTCAGTCGCCCTAGCACAGCGAACATTGGCCCCAGTATACTTATACATATAACTGTTTTGAAGTGCTGAGCCATTGTAGCGCAAACGGTATTGATAAACCGCGTCATAGCCCGTAGAGCTCCAGAAATATCCATAAGTTTTACTGAGGCTACCGCCGGTATAATACCTGCTTTTCACCGCATTCATATTAGCTAGTTGCTCCACAGCGGCAGCAGTTTCAGCCGAAGTCGGTAAGCGCCACCCGGACAGACAAATGTCAACTTCCGCGCTCTCAATAGTCGTGTCATCGCATACGGTGCCAGCCGAAGCGGCACAAAAATTATAATAAACCACGGCTTCCTCTGCGGTAAGGCCCAAAGAAGTGTTCCTGACCCTGCAACTTTCATAGCCCAATAGGAGTCGTCGCCAGAGGTCGCAGTCTGGATGTTATAATCCTCGTCCAATGCAGAAATAAGCTCGGTGTTTCTGACCGTGTAGTTGTCATTGCTGTAACCGATGGCGTATAAATCATAGCCATTAGCATCATCGCAAGAAGCATTAATCGGCGTGCCGACGACTTCACTGCTTGTACCTGGCATGATTGAAACAGAATAATACCCGTCGCCGCCATTAGCGGCCGAGATAGAACAACTAACGTCGACTTTGATGGAAACGTCGTCATGAACAGCAGAAATATTGGCAGTCGCCAAAAACATTCCTATCAAAATGGAGGAGATTATGGCTCCAAAACAAAGCTTCTTCAAAAAGCTTTGGGCACTCCTACCGAGCTTCTCTCGCATTTTTGGTTCCTCGCTTTTGTTCCACACGCTAGGCTCGCGTTTTAATACGCTAACGCTATAGTGCTACTCGAAGTTTAGCACAAAAGAGAACGGTGGTCGACCGAAGCATAGGTGTTTTTGTAAAATGGTGCACGATAGCGCGTGAAGCGGCAACCATAATAAAGGCCGGTTCACTAGAAGTAGCGTGAAAATGCTATAATAAGAATAATAAACAAGGATTCATTATTATGGAACAAAAAATTTGTCAAAGCTGCGCAATGCCACTAACCTCAGAAGAAATGTTTGCCATCGAAAAAGATGGTAGCAAGAACGAAGATTATTGCAAATGGTGTTATAAAGATGGCGAATTTCTTGACAAATGCTCAATGGAGGAATATATCGAGAAGTGCTCCCAGTTCGGCGAACAAGCCGGCATGACCAACGAACAAATGAAAGAATATTGCGCGAAAGTCTTCCCGACGTTAAAAAGATGGAAAAAGGCCGAGTAAATGGCAAGTACCAAAGAATATCGCGATTTTATATTAGAACAACTATCAGAAGCACCAGGTATTACCTATCGACCGATGATGGGTGAATTTATGCTTTATTCCAACGGTCTAATCTTTGGTGGTATTTACGATGATCGTCTACTCGTAAAAAGGGTGCCCGAGAATGCAAAATATGGCATGGATGAAGTAATCCCATATAAGAACGCTAAACCTTTTTACTCTGTAGAAGATGTCGATGATAAAGAAAAGCTGGCGGAGATAGTTAAGAATACAGTAAAAGGGTTATTAAACAAAAATAAGGGCGCCATAGTGTACCTGTTTGCGAGCGAAGCGAGCTCCAGGCAGCACCAAATAAAAATAGAGCCGTAGGCTCTTTTTTATTTGGTGCGCCTGACTAGACTCGAACTAGCACAGCCGTAGGTTTGGCCACTACCACCTCAAGGTAGCGTGTCTACCAATTCCACCACAGGCGCATAATTACATTATAACATAAATTTTGAAAAATGGCAGATTTTGCAACCTGCGTGCATGAAAATATTAGCGAACTTTAGTTCCGGTATGCTATAATGAAATAAACAAGGAGGCTAATGAAGATAAATTTTCATAAATTTGCAGTGGCGGCGATCTTGATGGCGGTTGGCCTGACAATATCCGGCGCGCCGATGATGGCACACGCCGAAGATGATACAAACGAGACCGAAACTGGCGTGGCGACCAGCATTAGCATTAGCCCAGTCAGTAAAATTCTGCAGTTGCAACCAAGCGTTGTCTACGAAGATTCATTTAAGGTGACCAATAACGGCAGTTCTGATATGCCATTTGAGGTGTATGCTTCGCCATATTCGTACACATACTCAGAGGAATCTGGTGAGTATCAGCTCGGATTTAGCCAGGAGAATAGTTATACCCAAATGACGCGCTGGATTACTTTTAAGGGGCCAGACGGCGCGTACACGACGAGCCCGAAATTCAATGCCGGGCCAGGCGAAAGTGTAGTGGTAGAGTACAGAATCACGACACCAGATAGTATTCCGGCTGGCGGACAATATGCGGTGCTTTTCGCCCACACTCTATCTAGCACGACAAATTCTGGTGGCATCAAAACCGAGGCGAGCCCAGGCCTAGTGGTTTACGGGCGATCTAACGGCGAAACAATTACTTCCGCTGAGATAACCAGCACTGAAATCCATCGCTCGCTTACCGACACTGATGGCAATACTAAAAACATCATCAATGCCGTCGGCAAAGTCAAAAACACTGGTAACGTAGATTTCACGGCGGGTGGCAACTTGAAGGTTGAAGGCGTATTTGGGCAAGTTTATTACGAAACGCCGTCGAGTACTGCAAGAATTTCTATTATACCGGACGCCGAACTCGCAGTATCAGATAAATGGGAAGAGACGCCGTATTTTGGGCTGTTTAAAGCAACTTGGACGGTGTCGGCGGCCGGTGAGAGCGAGACGATATCGCAAATAATTTTGATTTTACCGGCACCAATTATTGTAGTTATGGTTTTACTATTGACAGCCATAATTTTGTGGATTATAATTATGGTAAGGAAGCGTCGAGAACGCCGATCTAGATTCATGATATAGATTAGCGTCGCTGTGTGGAGCAGTAAGCGCGGCCAAAATAAACATAAAACATAAAGAGTAGAGTATGAAAAAAGCAAAGAAAAGGCTTCTTGGCGCGGTCGGTCTATTTGCAGTGGGCACGATGACGGTGGTCGCTGCGAACATCCCAAGCCCAGGAGCCAGTGCATTGTCGGCCGTGACCGACACTGTGGTGGTGCGTGTAGTGGGGAGCACGCCAGCGGTGGGGCTAAGCTCACCGGAAGACGGGAAAACGATCACTTTCCCAAACTATACGGTGACGATACAATATGAAAACGCCACCGAAGTTGCCTTAACCCAAACCCATGTCGACACCGGCGAGACGACCGATCTCGCGACGTACGACAATTTGGACCCGGACACGCCGGGCACCATAGAAAATATCGAGTTTACAGTCACAAAGTATGGCAAATACATCATCACTGCGGAAGCGATTGGAGATGACGGCGTGCCGTCACCAGAAGGCTATATTGAGTTTTTGTATCTGCCGCTAACGGCGTCATATACGATTAATCCGGTAACCGGCGCGTATGACATCTCAGTTGATGACTTTGGCTACGACGTCAGCACTGCCGATTTTTATCTTGATAACGAACTGATCGGGACCCTGAACCGCGATGAACTCGAGGCTGGGGACGTGGTTTCGGCTTCGCTTGCCGGAAAGCCCAGCGGCACCTACACCATCATGATCGTGGCAAAAGATGCTGATGGCAACACGCTTTATGTACCGTTCACTTTGACGATTGATTACACTGCCACGGAAGTACCGGACGCTGGCGCACCGGACACTGGTGGATTGTTCCAAAACCTCAACATTTCCAGTGAGGACTATCTCACCACTGGCCTAATCATGTTCTTCACGCTGGGCGTGGTGGCGCTCGGAATTATCGCGAGCGGCCGCAAGAGCGATCCAAAGAAACGGCGTTAATTTCTCAGCATACTCTACATTTGTCTGTTGGGCACTCTAAAACTGCGAGGGTGCCCAACGAAAAAATAACCCCGAAGGGTTATTTTATTGTTCGTCACCAGACTTTGACTTTTTCTCAGCGGCCTTTGCTGCTTTTTTGGCTTTGTTTTCCAAAGCGGTTTTGAGCTTGGCGGCTTTAGCGGCGCGAGCCTTAAAGCGGTCTACACGACCCTCGGTGTCGATAATCTTTTCTTCACCGGTGAAGAATGGATGAGAAGCGCTAGAGATCTGAATCTTTACTAGCGGATACTCGTTGCCATCTTCCCACTTGATGGTCTCTTCGCTCTTCGCAGTCGATTTCGTGAGGAACGAAAACTTCGCAGCCTCGTCCATAAAGACGACAGCACGATAATCTTTCGGGTGTAAATCTGTTTTACTCATAACTAGTGATCATTATAGCACGCCTTGACTAAAAAGTAAAGGTGTGATATAATGGAATTATATATTATTTAACGAAACAGTTCCTGGGGGATTTCCTCGTGAGTGAAGCCTGGGAACGAAGAGAAAGGAAATCATATGACAGTGAATGTCGATATGAAGGCTCTGTTTGAAGCTGGGGCTCATTTTGGGCACAAGACGAGCCGCTGGCACCCGAAGATGGCGCCATATATCCATAGCAAGCGCCAGGACGCGCACGTTATCAACTTGGAGAAAACCGCTGAAGGTTTTGAGGCGGCTTTGCCAAAAATCACCGAGACCGTAAAGGCCGGCAAAAAGGTGCTATTCGTCGGCACCAAGAAGCAGATGAAGGGCATCGTGCGTGAGGCCGCTGAGTCCGTAGAAATGCCGTACGTAACCGAGCGTTGGGTCGGCGGAACTTTGACGAACGTCGAGACCGTCAATCGCCAAATCAAGAAGCTTAAAGACCTGGAGCGTCGCATGGCATCTGGCGAGCTCGAAAATCGCTACTCGAAGCTTGAGGTTCAGCGCTATCAAGAAGAAATTGATATGCTAAATGAGCGCTACAGCGGTATCAAAGACATGACCGAACAGCCAGCGCTTCTAATTGTCACCGACGCGAACGAAGACAAGAACGCTGTACGCGAGGCAAACGTGCTAAATATTCCGGTCGTGGCGCTAACTGACAGCAACGTCGATCCGTCCAATATTAACTATGTCATTCCAATGAATGACGACTCGATCAAGGCGACCAAGTTGGCTCTTGATTATTTCATTGAAGCGATCAAAGAAGGCAAGAAATAAATTGCGTAAATTAAGTTTAAGGAGGCAAAAACTATGGCTGAAATTTCAGTTGAACAAATTAAAAAGCTAAAGGAGCTTTCGGGCGCCGGACTCACCGACGCTAAGAAGGCGTTGGTCGAAGCAGACGGCGATTTTGACAAGGCGCTCGAGGCAATGCGAAAGAAAGGCCTAACTAAGGCTGAAAAACGCGGCGATCGCGAGACGCGCGAGGGCTTAGTAGAGGCTTACATTCATGATGGCCGTCTCGGCGCAATCGTGGAAGTGAACTGCGAAACTTCTTTTGTGGCAAAAACCGACGAGTTCAAGACGCTCGCTCATCAAATTGCGATGCAAGTTGCATCAATGGCTCCACTCTACGTGTCTGAAGAGGACATCCCAGAGGAAGCTCGCGCCGCGAAAATTGCCGAACTTGAAGCTAATTTCAAGGGGCCAGAGAATATGAAGGATAAGATCCTTGAGGGCCAGGTGAAGAAAGCTTTCGCCGATAAGGTCTTGATGAATCAGCCGTATATCTTGGATGATACCAAGACTGTCGAGCAGTTTATCAAGGAAGCCATCGCAAAAACTGGTGAAAACATCACTGTGAAGCAATTTAAGCGCATTGAGCTTGGCGTAACTGAGTAATAGCAAAGAACAAAAATATCTCTAAGGGGCTTCTGAGGCCACCGCCGAGGCGTAACGAGCCCGAATCTCGTGAAGGCATAAGCGAGAGACTCATCCCCGAAGAGATATTTTTTGTTATTTTTATGTTATAATTGTCTTATAAAAAAGGAGTTTTTATGTTCGATACTAGCAAAGAGCGCAAAGCGATGGAGGAAGTCGTCGTTCGATTTAATGATGAAATGAAAAAAGTTAGGACCGGACGGGCGCATCCGGACATGTTGTCCGGCGTGAAGGTTGAGGCCTACGGCCAGTTTATGCCGCTTGGACAGGTAGCCAATGTGACGGCGGCAGATGGGACATTGCTCGTCATCACGCCATTCGACCCGTCGACTATCCAGGCGATCGCTTCAGCAATCCGCGCGGATCAGACACTAGGACTTAACCCAGCTGATGATGGTCGCGTCATCCGTGTGCCGATTCCGGCTTTGACTGAGGAACGACGCCGGGAGATCGTTAAGACTGTTTCCGGAAAAGTCGAGCAGGCTAAGATCGCAATTCGGAACGTGCGCGAGGACGCTAGAAAAGGCATCAAGGCCGCGGAAGAGCTCGGCGAAGATGTCAAAAAGCGCGCTGAGAAAGAGATCGACGACCTCACGAAAGAGTTCAGCGACAAGATCGATACGGCATTTAAAGCCAAATCTGAGGAAATCATGAAGATATGATCGAACATATCGGGATTATTGCCGACGGCAATCGTCGTTGGGCTAAGGAGCGTGGCCTGCCAACTCTGGAAGGGCACAAAAAAGGACTTGATACGTTCAAGGAGCTCACTCGTGCTGCAGCGGCAGTAGGCGTGAAATTTCTGACTTTTTACATTTTTTCTACTGAAAACTGGGGTCGGAGCGCCGAGGAAGTATCTTATTTGATGGCTCTCGCGAAAAACCAGGGCTTAAAATACGCCGAAGAGATGGCCAAAAATAACGCCAGGGTGCTATTCTTAGGATCTAGAAAACGACTCTCGCCAAAACTGATCAGCATATTAGAGCAGGCCGAAAAAATTACGGCCGATTGCACCGGAATTACAGTCTGCTTTTGCTTTAACTATGGTGGGGAACAGGAAATTGCCGACGCGGCGCAGATTGCTAGCGAAGTAGAGGGCGAAATCACGCCGGAAACTATCCGCAAACATCTATACCATCCGGAGGTGCCAGACGTGGACATGGTGGTCCGCACTTCGGGCGAGCAGAGAATTTCTGGTTTTATGCTGTGGCGCAGCGCCTATGCCGAGTTCTATTTTATGGAAAAATATTTCCCGGAAATGAGCGGGAAAGATATCGCCGACATTGTAGCGGTATATGAAAAACGTGACCGTCGGTTCGGGAAGTGATATAATAAGTTTATGGATATTTTTATCGGTATCGTTGTCGGGCTTCTGGTACTAATGATATTAGTGGTTTTGCACGAGCTAGGGCATTTTGTGGCCGCCAGAAGAAATGGTGTAAACGTGCTCGAATTCGGGATTGGTTTTCCGCCGCGAGCGATGGCGTGGATTAAGGATCCGAAGACCGGCAAGTGGCGACGTCTGCCAAAATCCGAGTGGGAGAAAGACAAACTCTCGAAAGTCGTTTATTCTAGTGGTGAGAAATCAAGTCTCGTACAAAAAGGCATGATTTTCAGCTTGAACTGGCTGCCGATCGGCGGGTTCTGCCAAATGGACGGGGAATCGGCGGCCGACACCAGGAAGGGAACTTTCGGCGCGGCGAGCTTCCTGGCCAAAACAAAAATTTTGTTCGCCGGGGTCACGATGAACTGGCTGGTCGCGGCGGTGATTTTAACCGTTCTGGCTTGGACTGGCATGCCGGACTTTATTGACGGACAGTTTGCGATCAGTAGCGACAACCGAGTCGAGTGGGTGCCAGTGCAAATTGTAACAGTAGCGGAGGACTCTCCGGCCGATAGAGCCGGACTGAAACCCGGCGACTATATCCTTGGCATTAATGGTGAAGGCATGAAACACGTTAGCGATATTACCGATTACGACGAAGCGCACGCGGGGGAGACTGTGAATTTCGTGGTGATGCGCAATGTGAGCGAGGATTGCATCAAGCAGCCGTCATGTGAACCGGGCACCTGCGACTGTAATAAAGACGCCGAGACCATAGAGACTGCAGTAACCTTAAATCCTTCCGGCTCCGATTATTTGCTTGGCGTCACTATGGAAGGGTCTAAACTGACCTCATTTGCGACTTGGTCGGCACCGCTGGTGGGCGTGGGCGTGACTTTGCAAATCACTGGCCAAACGTTCCAAGGTGTAGGTGAGCTCCT
>DGIF01000042.1:4801-5153 GCA_002393165.1 Candidatus Saccharibacteria bacterium UBA3829 | reverse complement strand
AGAACAACTTAAAGAATATTGATGTGACGTTCCCACTTGGAGTGATGACGGTAGTGAGTGGAGTGTCTGGATCGGGGAAGTCAACTTTAGTTAATAATATTTTGGCGAATGAATTGCTTGCGAGGTTGCATCGGGCACAGACCGTAAGTGGCACGCATGAGAGGATCGATGGGATTGAGAAAATCAATAAGGTGATTGTAATAGATCAGAGTCCGATTGGCCGAACGCCACGGTCGAACCCGGCAACGTACACTGGCGTGTTTAATGCGATTCGTGAGCTTTTTGCGTCGCAGCCGGAGGCGGAGATGCGAGGCTACAAGGCCGGACGATTTTCGTTTAATGTGAAGGGTGG
>DGIF01000042.1:0-4700 GCA_002393165.1 Candidatus Saccharibacteria bacterium UBA3829 | reverse complement strand
ATCGAGATGCACTTTTTGCCCGACGTGTATGTGACGTGCCCGGCTTGTCATGGTAAGAGGTATAATGCGGAGGCGCTCGAAGTAAAGTTCCGAGGAAAAGACATCTCTGAAGTATTGGAAATGACAATTGACGAAGCGGTAGAATTCTTTGCGAACATTCCGTCAATTGTGGGTAAGTTGAAAACGATTCAGGAAGTGGGGCTGGGCTATATTAGATTAGGACAGCCAGCGACGACTTTTTCGGGAGGAGAGGCGCAGCGAATCAAGTTGGCGACGGAGCTGGCGCGTCGTTCCACGGGAAGGACTTTGTATATTTTGGACGAGCCAACGACCGGTCTGCATACGGATGACGTGAAGCGTTTGCTTTCGATTTTGGGCCGGTTGGTGGACGGCGGTAATTCGATGATTGTGATTGAACATAATTTACACGTGATAAAAAGTGCAGACTGGGTAATTGATATGGGGCCAGAAGGCGGAATGAAGGGTGGCGAAGTTTGCGCCTGTGGGACACCGGAAGATTTGGCTAGGAGAGGCGACACTCCAACTGGTGAATATTTAAGGAAATATCTGAAGTGAGCTGGAAAAACGATCAGGTAAGTGAAGAGGAAACGAAGACAATTTTGGCTTTGGCGAAAAAAGCGCTTGAACTGGAGGGGGATTTTGTGGAGATGGGGTGTTATAAGGGTGATACGTCCTTGCTGCTGGCGGACATTTTGAAAGGTTCTGGAAAAAAATTGTGGATTTATGATTCGTTTGAGGGGTTACCAAAGAAGGGCGCGCAGGACGAGTCGGTACTTGGTGAGAATTTTCAAGGCGGTGAGCTGTACGTGACGAAAAGGGAAGTAAAGGAGAGATTCCTTCGGGCTGGTTTGGCGGTACCGGTGATTCGTAAGGGGTGGTTTTCAGAGTTGTCGGCTAGTGATTTGCCGGAAAAAATCGCATTTGCGTTTCTGGACGGAGATTTTTATGATTCGATAATGGATTCTCTGAATTTAGTGATGCCCAAAATGGTACAAGGCGGAATTTTGGTGGTGCATGATTATAGCAATCCGGCGCTTCCGGGCGTAAAAAGAGCAGTGGATGAGTGGGGAGATTTTGGTGAGGTCAAAGTTGTAAAATTGTAGGGGTGGGGTATGGGCCAAAAGTATCTTTATGGTATAATGTAGGAAAGGAATTATTTTTATGGTAGCAAATAATAATATTACAAAAATTTTCTTAGTGCTGAATTCGGGTTCGTCTTCTGAAAAGTTCTCGCTATATGAGGGTGAGGATGAGGTTTGCTCGCTTTATTTCGAGGGGGTAGAAATTGACGGGAAGAAGAAATTTATTTGTACGATTACGCGGGCGGATGGTTCGGAAGAGCAGGTTGATAAAACTTGGGACACTTTGGATGGGGCATTCAAGGAAGCTAAATCTATTTTCGAAAGAGAAGGATTTATTAATGAGGCTCATCCATTAGACGGTATTCTAGTGCGAACGCCGGCGGCGGGGACATATTTTTCGCAACATCACATTGTAGACGACGAGACGTTTGTGGAGCTTGAAAAAGCAAAATTGACGTATCCGCTACACGTGCCAGGCGCGATTCGAGGAGTGAAAAATGCGATTGATGCGTTTCCTGGCGTGCTGGTGATGACAATGAGCGATTCGGAAGCTTTGACACGGGATTCGCGTCGAGATGCTTTGTACGCGTTGCCGAAAGAAGTAATTGAAGAGTTTGATCTTGGGCGCTGGGGCGCGCATGGGTCTTCATACGGGTATGTGATGGGTCGCGTGAAGGAGCTAGGCTTACTTGAGAAGAAGATGGTGATTTGCCATTTAGGATCTGGCTGTTCGGTGACAGCGTTTGTTGACGGCGAACCGGCATACACTTCCATGGGCGAGACGCCACTCGAGGGGTTGATGTCATCGACGCGGACTGGCTCGATTGACCCGACAGTTGGGGCTCTACTTGGCGAGAAGCTCGGCGCAGCAGAAGCGATTAAGTTATTGAACAAGCAGTCTGGCTTGTTGGCGATGGCAGGGTCAAGTGATATGCGTGAAATTATTGCTGGAGCGGAAGAGGGGCGCGAAGATGCGGCGGTAGCCTATAATATGTTTATTGATGGTGTGGCCGGCAAGATTGGTGAATTCGCGGCAAAAATGGGCGGAATAGATGCGATTGTCTTTACGGCAACGATTGGTGAACGGTCAATTCCGGTAAGAAGCTCGGTTATTGGAAAATTGGAGTTTATGGGCTTCAAGATCAAGAACGATGCGAAGTTGGATAAGTCGAAAGGCTATGCTAATGTAGCAGAGGAAGGCTCGAAGCCAATTTATGTAATTCCGACCAACGAAGCAGCCTATATGATCAAGAAGGCCGCAGAGTTGGTGGACGCACAATAAAGCTGAGAAAATTAGCACTCGGGGGTTGCGGGTGCTAATTTTTTGTGCTACAATGGGGTTAGAAAAGGAGTTAACAGATATGGCATTAAAACCATTGAAAGATAGAATAGTGGCGGTAATAGAAAAACCGCTTGAGAAAACTAAATCCGGGATTCTATTAGGGGAGGCGAAAGAGAAACCAGCGTATGCAGTGGTGGAGTCGGTTGGGCCAGACGTAACGGGCGTGAAAAAAGGTGACAAGGTGGTTTATAAAGAGTACTCTACGACCGAAATAAAGATTGATGACAAAGATTATATTATTTTGAAAGAAGAAGACGTCTTGGCGACTTTGTAATCTGATTTACCTGTGGAAAAACCTGTGGAAAAGTCGGTGTAAAACTTGCGAAAAAGTATAAAGAAAGGATATAAAATGGCAAAAAAGATATATTATGAAGCTGAGGCGCGCGAGAAGGTATTATCGGGCGCGAAACAACTGTATGATGCGGTAAAGGTGACATTCGGGCCAAAGGGCAAGAATGTGATTATTGAGAAGGAATATGGGGCGCCGGTAATCACGCATGATGGCGTGACTGTAGCGGAAGCGGTGGAATTGCCGAACAAGGAGGATAAACTCGGTGAGGCGGTAGGCGCAAAATTAATTAAGGCGGCGGCGCAGAAGCTGAACAAGGTGGCTGGCGATGGCACTACTACTGTAACGGTGCTGACTTATAATATTCTCGCAGAGGCAAACAAGCTGATTGCGGCCGGGGTAAATCCGATGGAGCTACGACGTGGAATTGAGAAGGCGGGGGCGGCAATTGTGGCTGGCATTGAAAAGGTAGCCGAAAAGATTGAGGGGGATGATAAGAAAGTAGCAGAAGTCGCTACTATCTCGGCCGGCGATGCCGAGATCGGCAAGTTGATTGCTGAGGTGATTTCGAAGATTGGCAAGGATGGTGTTGTGACCGTTGAAGCGGGCCAGGGTCTTGAAATGGAATCGGATATCGTGGAAGGCTTTTCTTATGATAAAGGATACGCCTCGGCGTTTTTCGTGACAGACGTGAATCGGCAAGAGGCGACGTTCGATAAACCGGCAGTACTAGTGACCGATAAAAAGATTTCGGCGGCTAGTGATATTTTACCGCTTCTAGAAAAGTGTGCGCAAGCTGGCCAAAAGGATCTTGTCATTATCGCTGAAGAAGTGGAGGGCGAAGCACTGTCGCTTCTGGTGCTTAATAAGTTGAAGGGGGTGTTTAACTCCTTGGTGCTTAAGGCGCCGGCCTTTGGCGAAAGACGTAAAGAAATCATGGAGGATATTGCGATTCTTACGGGCGCGACGATGGTTTCGGCGGATAAGGGTTTGAAGCTCGAAGAGGTGGGGCTTGAAGTGCTTGGCTCTGCTGCGAAGGTAATTGCAACAAAGGATGGGACGACGATTATAAAGGGTGCGGGCGATAAAAAGGCTGTGGCTTCCCGGATCGAGCTGATCTCGTCGCAGTCGAAACTCGCGAAATCAGATTACGAACGAGAAGAATTTGACAAGCGGGCGGCAGCTTTGCTCGGTAAAGTTGCGGTAATTAAGGTGGGTGGCGCGACTGAGACGGAGATTGACGAGAAGAAGTTCCGCGTGGACGATGCGGTGGCAGCAACTAAGGCTGCACTCGCAGAAGGTATTGTGGCTGGCGGCGGAGTGACGTTGGTGAATTTGGCGGCGGCGCTGGACACCAAAGACGCTGGAGCGCGGATTGTGCGTGAGGCGCTTAAGGCGCCGTTTGTGCACATCATGGAGAATGCCGGTCTTAATGCGCAGGCGTTGCTGGCTGAAGTGGAAGCGGCGAAGCCGGGACAGGGCGTCAATGTGATGAAGCCGGCCGATGGCCTGGTGGATCTCAAAAAAGCTGGCGTGATTGACCCGGCCAAGGTGACAAAGGAAGCCGTGAAGAATGCGGTTTCGATTGCGGCAACGGCGATTACGATGGGCGCATTGATCTGCGAGATACCGGAAGAGAAGCCGGCGGCTCCGGACATGGGAATGGGCTACTAAACAAAAATCCCCCTTTAAGGGGGATTTTTGATGGGGCAAGTTTACATGTTGTCGATAGCTTCGACGAGGTAGAGAAGAGCTTCGGCGCGTTCTTGCTCGTCCTCAATGTTTTTGGCGGCTTGGTAAGCCAATTCGATAACGGTGTAATCGCGGAGGTTTTCAAACATATCGCGATAGATATTGAATTTCTGCGAGTAAGGCAAATTCATTCTGCCAACGAGCGGGGCAAGATCACGAAGGGCAGCAGTTTTGATTTCGTGGATGCTGTGGTTTCCAGCGGGAGTGGCAGGAG
>DGIF01000059.1 GCA_002393165.1 Candidatus Saccharibacteria bacterium UBA3829 | reverse complement strand
TTGATTTTTTCTTCTTCGTCTTCGAAGATGATTTTTTCTTCCTGAGATTAGTCCGCCTAGCAGGCACCGCCCGTCCATCAGTCTTTCTAAACTCCGAATCTAAGTTTTCTTCACCCTTAGAAATCTCATTTACACCTCGCTCTGTCTGCGATTCTGCCATCTTGGTGAGTTCGGATTCGTATTCTTCACCATCAGTTACATCGTCCGCGGCCGCCTCTGCTGGAGTAATAGATAATAGAATCTTCAGGACCTCTTCTCGCAAATTACGCTGCAACCCATCAAATAGCTTCTGCGACTCTGACCGATATTCAACCAGAGGATCACGCTGACCAACTGAACGCCAATGGATGCCCTCGCGAAGATGCTGCATATTCTCAAGATGCTGCATCCATAAAGTGTCCAACACTTTCAGGTACACTTCGCGCTCCACTTTGCGCATCGTCTCCACCGAAAATTTCTCTTCCTGCTTGGCGTACGCCTCCTGCACGGCCTCGAGTGCCAATTTTGCGCGATCTTTTTCTTTGCGCTTCAAACCAATCTCATGGACCAGATCTTCGTCAAAGTCGAATACTGCCTTAAACTGCGCGTCAAAATCTTTATTCACGCGCGACGAAAACTCCGTCAGCATCTTCACCTCGTCTCGCATCAGCCGCTCAATTTCCGGATGGATATCGTCACCCATCAAAATCTTTCGTCGCATCATATAGACAACCTTGCGATGTCGGTTAATCACGTTGTCATATTGCACTACGTTCTTTCGTGAATCGAAGTTAAAGCCTTCGATTCGCTTCTGTGCCGCTTCTAGCGTTCGTGAGATTGCTCGCGTCTGAATCGGCATATCGTCTTCCACGCCCAGTCGCGTCATTAGCATCTTCACTCTGTCGCCCTGGAAAATCCGCATCAAATCGTCTTCACAAGACACAAAGAACTGCGTCGTGCCAGGATCGCCCTGACGGCCACCACGACCTCTAAGCTGATTGTCAACCCGCCGAGAATCGTGCCGCGCTGAGCCTATCACCACGAGGCCACCGAGCTCCTTCACACCCTCACCGAGCTTGATGTCAGTACCACGCCCAGCCATGTTGGTCGCAAGCGTAATTGCACCCTTCTCGCCGGCCTTGGCGATAATAGCCGCCTCACGCTCATTATTCTTTGCATTCAAAATCTCATACGGCAACCCAAATTGGTCCAGATACTGCGCAATTTCCTCGTTATTTGCAATCGAATCCGAGCCGACCAACACTGGCTGACCCTTTTCATGATACTCGCGCACCGCTTCCGCGATTGCTTTCAACTTCGCCGCCTTGGTCTTGTAGATCAAATCGTCCTTATCAAGACGAATAATCGGCTTATTCGGTGGAATTTGAATCACGTCTAGCGCATAAATCTGCTGGAATTCTTCCGCCTCGGTAAACGCCGTACCGGTCATGCCAGACAGCTTCTTGTATAGCCTGAAGAAATTCTGGAACGAAATCGTCGCCAGCGTCATCGATTCTTGTTTCACTACCACGCCCTCTTTGGCTTCAATCGCCTGATGTAAGCCTTCATTATAGCGTCGACCCTGCATCAAACGCCCAGTGTGTTCATCCACGATAATCACTTCGCCCGAATTTGTGACAACATAATCTTTATCTCGCTTGAACAAAACCTCCGCGCGAAGCGCCTGCTCCATATGATATACTAACGGCGTGTTTTTCACGGAGTACAGGTTATCCACTCCGAGGATATTTTGTACTTTTTCGATACCCTTGTCGGTCATCGTCACTGACCGTCGCTTCTCGTCCAAAATGTAA
Organism: Candidatus Saccharibacteria bacterium UBA3829; assembly: GCA_002393165.1. Lineage (GTDB taxonomy): Bacteria > Patescibacteriota > Saccharimonadia > Saccharimonadales > Saccharimonadaceae > Nanosyncoccus. The sequence goes on along the minus strand of DGIF01000059.1, from coordinate 7,358 downwards.
TCTTCCGGCGTCAATCTCGCCGCCACCTTCGCAAACTGATAATACTGCTCCGGATTTTCGCCAGCCGGCGCGCTAATAATCAGTGGCGTCCTCGCCTCATCAATCAAAATCGAGTCCACCTCGTCCACGATTGCAAAGTTCAGCTCTCGCTGACGCAAATATTGCACCTCGCTCGTCATATTGTCGCGCAAATAATCAAACCCGAACTCGTTGTTCGTACCGTAAGTAATGTCAGCATTATAAGCTTCCTTTCGCGTGGCCGGCCTGAGATGCCTAAACCGCTCATCCTCATGCTCGTCATTCTCGTACTCCGGATCATAAATAAACGATGCTTCGTTAATAATCACACCCACCGACACACCTAGAAAATCGTACACCGGACCGTTCCAGCCAGCATCACGTTGTGCCAAATAATCGTTCACTGTTACAATGTGCACGCCTTTACTAGTCAAAGCATTTAAATACGCCGGCAGCATCGCCACCAAAGTTTTACCTTCACCGGTTTTCATCTCGGCCACTGCGCCCATATTTAGGACCATGCCGCCAATCAACTGCACATCATATGGTCGCATCCCAAGTATCCGTTTCGAGGCCTCTCTCGCCACCGCAAAAGCCTCCGGCAAAATCTCGTCTAGAATCTTAGTGTCATCCACTACTTTCTTCTTTTTCTGCTTCGCCGTACCGTCCTCTGTTCGCACCTGCTTCAAAGCCTTATCGATTCTAGCCTTGAACTTCTCGGTCTGAGACCTTAGCTCGTCATCAGACATCTTCTCGTATTTCGATTCTAGTTTGTTAATCTCTTGCGCCCGCTTCCAGAGCCGCCGCAAAATCTTCTTCTGCGCATCACCAAACACGCCCTGCAAAAACTTCGTTAGCGCAGTCTTATCGGCCAACTTATCAGTTGGCTTTTTCTCTTTCTTAACCCTTGCCGGCTTCTTCACCAGATTACCAGACTTCCCTGTATGTCTCACCATAAAATAACTCCTAATTCCCCTTATTGTAACACACTATCCTCTCCTGATAAAGAGGCTTTTTAGGCTCCTCTTTTGCCGATGCGGTTGAACTTCCAACTTATAGCGCCGAATCTGTCCGGCCAACTTTGCCTCCACTAAGTCCACGCCGGCAAACACATTCGAGCATTCATCCTTTGCGGCAATTACCTTACCGCCTGGAATCTCCATTGCTACCGAAATCTCATACTTGTTTGCTACGCTCTTCCCAATCTCTGCAATCACCGCCTTCGCCACGATGTCTTTCTTTGAGCCCTTTGGCAAATACCGATCCAACTTGCCAACCCGCTTCTCGATGTATTTCCTGAGGCCATCCTCTACTTTATAGTTATTCCCGCTGATTTCAATTTTTTCTATCATTTTAACTCCTTTCTATTGATGAACTTACTATAATTCTTCTCTGCCACCAAGATACGGCCTCAGCACTTTCGGCACTTTAAATTTTCCACCTTCCACCGCATAGTTCTCAAGTAATACCACCAAGGCTCTCGCTAGTGGAATCGCCGTACCATTCAAAGTATGCACAAACTCTACCGTGCCATCTTTTCGCCGCACTCGCACATTGCAAGCCCGCGCCTGAAAGTCGGTACAGTTCGAACAAGAAGTGATCTCCTGGTATTTTTTATTTACCGGTGACCAATACTCCATATCATACTTCTTCGCTGCTGGCGCCCCAAGATCCCCCGCCGCATTATTAATCACATGATATGGGACCTCCAACCCCTGCCAAATCTCTTCCTCAATTGCCAAGATTTTTTCATGAATCTCCTTGCTCTGTTCCGGCAAACAAAATACGTACATCTCGAGTTTATTGAACTGATGCACTCGGAACAACCCGCGCGTATATTTGCCGTAAGTCCCAGCTTCCTTCCTAAAGCACGCCGAGTACCCAGCATAGAGAAGCGGCAGCCTATCTTCATCAATAATTTCATCCATATGGTAACCAGTGAGCGGCATCTCGGCCGTTGCAATCATCGCAAGATCTTCGCCCTCGATGTAATACTCGTCAGACTGGTCGCTGGTCCGCGGGTTAAACCCACAGCCCTCAAGCACTCGACTCGATACCATGTCTGGCACCGTCATATAAATAAACCCGTGCTCTAGCACTTTGGACAAACCATACTGAAGAAGTGCATTCTCAAGTAAGGCCAGACCATCCTTCAGATAGTAAAACTTCGCGCCCGCCACCTTTGCGCCGCGCTCAAAATCTACCCAGTCCCGCGATACAGCATAATCTAAGTGGTCTACGCCAGTCGCATGATTTTCGCCCCACTTCTTGACTTCCACCGAACATTCCTCGCCACCAAGCGGCACGTCATCAAAAATTATATTCGGGATTTGCTTCAACTTCTCATTCAACTCCGCCTCGATTGGCCCTAGAGCCGCCTCTCTCGCCGCCAACTCTTCTTTTACGGCTTTCCCAGCAGCAATCAAATCGTCCGCTGGCTTCCCGCCCTTCATCTGGCCGGCAATTTCATTCCGCCGCGCCCTCAGTGTTTCCACCTCGGCAAGTACCGCCTTCCGCTTATCGTCAAGGTCTAGTACCTCACGGATATTTATTTTATACCCCTTTTCACGCGTAGATTTCTCCACGAGTTCCAAATTTTCTCGGATAAACTTCACGTCTAACATATTGTTACCATTATACCATCTTTTGATAAATTTTGCACCAATCGTCAAGATGCAAATCCCCCGGCCGCACGTCCACACCGATACCAAGCTGCATAAATATCTCTTGGATTTCCTCGCGTGCCTTCAAAACCGACAAGTTCCGCACTGTTTTCTTTCTTGGCGCGATAAAACCGACTTCAATCAGCCGAAAAACCTCATCCGGCACCACTGGCGCGTGCGGTTTTAAAACCAACACTTGCGAATCCACCTTCGGCGGCGGCGTAAACTCACTCGCGACCACCACCGGACCCAGTTCCGCATCGGCTCGATTTTTTACCCTGAGCGACAGCAAAGTCTCTTTTTCGGCCACGATTCGCTCCGCCACTTCTTTTTGCATCAAAAGCACCACTCGTTCCGGCGCATTCTCGGTTGCCAAAATATGTTCGATGATCGGGCTCGTGATGTAATACGGAATATTCCCCGCCACCACATACGGGCGCGGCACCGCCGCCAAATCATACTTCAAAAAATCCTGGTTCACAACCTCTAGATTCTTCCCCGGAAACGAGCCCGGCAACTTTCGTGCCAAATCCGCGTCAAACTCCACCGCAATTACCTTGTCAAACCGCTTAAAAAGCGACGACGTCAACGTCCCAAGCCCCGGCCCAATCTCTATACAAAGCGGCCCCTGTCCAGCCAGCTCCGCAATCTCGTTCAATATCGCGCGATTATAGAGCCAATGCTGACCAAGCGAAATGTTATTTTTGGAACTCACAATACCTCCTTTGAGGACCATAGGCTTGGCCGAACGGCCTTGAGTGTGTCCGAAAAGGAGGTATTGCAAGCTCCTCTATCTGCCATTTCGATTAGTCCAATCTGTTGCAAGGTCAAACTGCTCCGGGTTCGAAAGCGCAAACGACCCAGTATCGTACACCCGGCCTAGCCCAAGCGAAGTTTCCACTACCGTGCACCGCGGATAACGGCCAAGATCGGCCGCCACTAAAACATAACCTTCTGCGTCCACTTTCACGCCGTCCTCACGCACCTCGTAATATGCTGGCACCCCACACTCTCTCGCTGCAATTGCCATCACGCCACCCATTGGCAAGTCATAATAAGTCTCCTTCCGGTAAATCGTCTGGCCATTTACCGTCACGTAATACTGGTTCACGCCCCGTCTCGCCGTCAGCGGCGCCACATCAAGCTTACTCGACAAATCTACCACCGGTTCCGGCTCTGGCTCCGGCTCCACGTGATTACGCGTCACCGCATACACATACGCTGGCCCCGTCATTAAAAAGTCATATTCCGCCACCTCAGTCACTTCGTCCTCCTCAAAAATCTCCTTGCCATACTTGACCACAATTTCCCGCCCGTCCGTTTCCGTCGTCATCAAATATTGCTTCCTTACTCCATCGCTAATCAACACCGGCCGCGCCCGCCACACGCTTACCGTCAGCCCGTCATCATCAATCTCCGTCTCGAGGCCCGGATTCACGATATCCGCCTCCGTCACCACTACGTCGGCTCTCTGAAGCAGCTCACCTACCGTCCGAGCGCTCGTCTTGACCGTCACAACATCATCACCATCCTCAATCGTCACAAAATGCTCTTCCGACGTCACCTCGCCGTCATTTTTAGCAAAAGTATCGCTCTTTAAACCAAGCGCCATCACCACCCCAAAAATCACTGCAAAAACGCCAGCCACAAGCAAAATCCTATTAACTTTGCGAGAAAGTCTCATATCTAATATTATACCACACTTATGCCAAAAAATAAAACTCCCCCACGAGGTAGGAGTTTTACAATTCTCATTTCTAGGTGGTTTAGCCAAAAATCTCAGCCAAAACAATTACACTCTCCACCCTTCCCCTGGCTCCGGCCCCTCTCAACGTGTGATTGGCCCGAACCTAACTTTATTTTAGCATAGCCTTTTTTAGTGTCAATATTGATTTTTTGCGACTTTTGTGATATAATTATACTTGACACCACACAAATATCATTGCGCAGCAGGTATTCTTAAGGTTAAGATTTTATTCCTGAATCGAAATACATCAATACGTATTCCCATCCCCACGACAAATCAAACCCCGATTGCACTGTGCTATTAAACTTAAAATATGGCATTCCGTCTACTAATTTCGCGCTTTTCGCGGCATTTTTTTCAATCTCCTCGACCATCTCGTCATTTTCCACGCAGCTCGCAAAACTCTCCCCAAGTCCGATTTCTTCGCCCATCTTAATCCAATAATCCTTCCCCAACTTGTTGAAATCCCCAAACGCCGCCTTCCCCATTTTCTCGTAGTACTCACTCCACACTCTCGTTATCGCAAGGTTATAATATTCCCAGAATTTTCCTTCGTTTCTAGCGCAATAAATCGCCTCCGCCCCGTATCGTGATTCAACCGACTTCACCTGGCCGTATTCATAAAGAAAATCAGACACCCGCACCTCTAGCAACACATCATTTTGCTCAAGATATTCCTTGAACTCAGCTTCATGCTCAACAATCGCGTTCTCAAACGCCACACAATACGGGCACGCCACGTCGGAATAAATGATAAAGTAATTCTTCGCTTCCATGTTGCCTACCGTCATCGCCGGATCCCACACCATTTCCGCATTCGACGGCTCTTGGCTCATACTTACTATAATCGCCGCCAGAATTGCCATCGCCACCCCAGCAATCCCGATAATTCTAGCAATTTTCCCTACCTTCACACTCTCTCCTTTTCGGCTTTTCGCCGCATAAACTTTTCATTTATTATTATAACATAGGCTTCCTCACCGATTCGTTTTAGTGACAACACGGCAATCACGATCGCCGCCGCCGTCACGATACCAGAAATCACCCCTGCAGCCGCCAATCCGCCAGTCGAGAAAATCGCACCCACGAGCGGCGTAAGTAAAGTAGTGCCACAAGTCGGGCAACCCGCCCCCAGCGCAATCAACCCGGTAATAATCCCCGCTTTTTCCACGTTGGCCGAGTTCTGCTCTTTTTTCTTGTCCCAAAGCAGCACGATCAGCCCAATCAGCGTCCCCTGCAACACCGCAATCAAAAACACTGGCAACCAATCCAGGAAAATCATATTCACCCCAAACACCCCAATAAGTGCGTCTCCTATGATCTTCATTGTGCCGCCAAATCCCACCGCTCCCATCAGCTGGAACTTCGATAGCCCGCCAGCTAGCAGATTCATTAGCGTGCCAAAAAACAAAAACGCCACTCCGAACCCAATCCAAAACCTCCGCTCTCTAGTCGCTAACAGGATTCCTTTGCCAGCTAACGCAAATCCATCTAGCCACTTACGCCAATTAAACCTGAACTTCTTGCCCACACTACCTCCACACTCACTTTTACACCAACTTAATTTCAGCTTACGAAAAATCGCGAACTTCGTATTTGCCGCTCGTGACTTCCGTCTCGCCGAGCACCACACCATGTTTTGCCATCGCAGCTGCATACTTCAGTTTGTCGCCCAACTTCTTATCAGAAGCTATTACGGTCGTGATTTTACCCTCCCCACGCATCTTTGCGGCCACTTCCATCGCATATGGCAACTCTGCCTCCGTAATTGGCACCACCGCCACATCTACCGCTTTCTCTACTTGACTTTTTATCAGATTATTTTCAGTTAGGACATAAAATAGCCTACTAAGTCCAATCGACGCTCCTACGCCAGGGAGCCTCAAGTCAGTAAAATATTCAGCCAGGTTTTCGTATCGCCCGCCACCACCGATCGAGCCAACTTCCATGTGTTCCGGCAAACAAAATTCAAACACTGTGCCAGTGTAATAATCCAAGCCTCGCACAATCCGTAGGTCGGCCCGTGCCATCTCGGCAAAGCCACCCTTTTCGAGCATGCTCACCACATACGCTAGCTCCTCCACGCCAGAATCGAACGTCTCCCCCACAACGCCCAGAGCCTTAAGGCCATTCACCACCTCATCAACCCCGCCGCTAAGCTGCATTAATGCTAAAATCTTATTACGATTTTCCTTGCTCAGTCCGATCTCATCAAGCGCCGCCACCGTCGCTTCCGCCGGCACCTTTTCCGAATGGTCAATGATGTTATAAATCTCCGCCGCCAGGTCTTGCAAATTCAGAGCTTCAATCGCGCCAGTCACGATTTTGCGGTTGCTGATCCGCGCTACCACTGGCGTTTCTAGATCCATTTTTTTCAGAGCATCAAGCGCCGTCATCAATACATCGACATCGTAATAAAGTGGTAAACTCCCACGTCCAATCACATCTACATCGCATTGGTAAAACTCCCGGAATCTACCCTTTTGTGCTCGCTCTCCGCGGAAATTACGCCCTATCTGCGACACTTTAAAAGGAAACTTCAAATCGCTTTCATGCTCCACCACATAGCGTGCTAGCGGCACCGTGTGGTCAAAACGCAGCGCTTGATCGGCCCCCTCATTCGCCTCTGCCGTTTTAACAACTTTATAAATCTGTTTCTCCGTATCGCCACCCGCCTTTGCAAGCAAAATCTCACATCGATCAATTATCGGCGTCTCAATATTCAGGAATCCATGTTGCCGATAAACGTCCGCTATGTTTTCCCGCAATTGATTAAATGTGGCCTGCTGCTCTGGCAATAATTCTTGCATACCAGAAATCGGGCTCGTGTTCACTCTTTTCATGCTTCCAATTATATCACAAGTGTGCTATAATCGCAGTATGGTTCTGTAGCTCAGTTGGTAGAGCAGAGGCCTGAAGAGCCTTGTGTC
>DGIF01000020.1 GCA_002393165.1 Candidatus Saccharibacteria bacterium UBA3829 | reverse complement strand
CGAGTCCTGCAACCCCTGCCATTTTTTGTTCAAAAAATATCAAAAAATGACCTCGGATCTCGCTACGGCTCGATGCGAGTCCTGCAACCCCTGCCATTTTTTGTCTAGTTATTTACGCCGTGGTGCGCAGTGAAAGAATCCGCGGTAAGTTTATCAAAAGTAAAGCCATTCGCGAGCCCCCATTGAATGATGCGCTCGACGGCCGCGACCGAAAAGGCCTTGATGTCATGCTGTAAAACAACCGACTTGCCGTCTGAATAGACACGGTTTATAACATTGTAATAGACGCCGTCAGCGGTCGTGGTGCCGCCAGCGTCGCCGGAAGTGACATTCCAGTCAAAATAGGTGAAACCTCTGGCCTCGACTTCGCGCGTGAGCGTGCTCATGATATGTGTGCCACCATCATAACTGGCACTGACAAGATTGGAGCTGCCACCCGGAAAACGCATCAAGTAGGATGTATAGCCGGTGGCATTTTTAACGCGATTTTGAACGCAGTAAAGATCAGCAAAGAAATTATCGACGCTGGTATAAATTTGCGCGTAGTTATGCGTGCAAGAATGTAAACCAATCGCGTGACCTTCGTTGTATTCCCGGACGAGCATTTCATCGCTACCGGCGGCCGTGACAAAGAAAGTAGCCTTTACATTATACTTCGCTAGTACGTCGAGCAGTTCGGCCGTGTAGGGGCTGGGGCCATCGTCGAAAGTCAAGTAGATAACGCCGGTGCTACGCGGTAAGACGGTCACAACGCGAGAAGCAAGCGTAGTATTGTCCGCATCGTCGGTGGCGCTATAAGAAATTATATAGTCGCCGGGCGTGTTGGTGTCGACTTCGCCGCTGGCGAGGATCGGAATAATGGCGGTCGGGTTGTCGGCATCATAAACGGTGGCGCCGGGATCTTCATAAACGTCGCCGGCACGAATAGTAATATGCGAATCGCCAATGATGGCGAGTTCGGGCGCTAAGGAGTCAGTCTCGGGGTATTCGACGGGCGAATTGACTAGTGAGACGACACCGATAAGACATATGATTAATACCGCCGCGCAGATGGTTGCGACAAAGCCATAGGCAAAAGGTTTAATTTCTTTAAGCACACTGACCATTTACCATAATTGTATCATTTTATGGCGGGTTTTTCCGAATTTCTTGCTATATTATAATATTTTGTGATACAATTATTTTGTTATGGAAGGTAAGAAGTCAAAACCGCGCGCTCTACTAGTTTTCGGTGCGCCCTGCAGTGGGAAGACATTATTTAGCGAAAAGTTCTCGCGTAAGTTTGAACTTGCGTACTTCAATTTGGACGACCTGAAAGCGCAGCAACGTTTAACTCGCAAGAATATTCTTTTAATCGTCGAGCTACTGGCTCGCACTAAAAAAGATCTCATTTTTGAGGGTGGTGTGGGCACGGAAAAGGAACGCACTGAGATTCGCAATATTTTGCGCGCTGCTTCGTATGAGCCAACGTTGATTTGGATTCAGACTGACCTTTCTACGATTAGGCTACGGATGAAGATGCGGCACCGCTCTATTTCGGTGGCGCGGGAAAAGTACGATGAAGCTGTTGCGACACTGGAAGCGCCGACCGATGTAGAAAAACCCCTGATCCTTTCCGGTAAGCATACTTTCGACACCCAGACCAAGCATGTATTGGCCGGCCTGGCTTCTCCTGAGCAGAAATAATGAAGATTCAAGACAAAGAATTTGGCGAAGTAATTGTTCGCAAAAGTCCTTTGGTGCGCGGGGTGCGGTTTTCTGTTTCGACTTCAGGCAGATTGGCAATGAGTGTGCCGACCTACACGACGGAATTTTTGGCTAAAAGATTCTTAAATTCCAATCGCAAAGTGATTCGTGAAAAATTGCCAATCAAAGATCCCGGCGAACAACGCGCGCGAGATTATCAGAAAAAGTTGTTGATGAAAAAGGCGCGCGAATATTTGCCGTATCGACTGGATTACTATGCAAAACTCTATGGTTATTCATACGATAAATGCCGTTTGACGCACGCCAATACGCGTTGGGGAAGTTGTTCAAGCCGACGGACAATTTCACTTAATATCGGACTAATGAAAGTGCCGGAAGTTTTGCGTGATTACGTGATCATTCACGAGCTGGCACATTTGAACCACATGGACCATTCGAAAGAGTTTTGGGCAGAGGTCGGAAAACATGATCGCAATTACAAAAATCATGAGAAGAAACTCAAAATGTTTAGCCCGGGAATTTAAAATCTTAATATTATAATTTTTTAATTAAGCTTGTGCTATAATAGTTGAAAAGGAGTGGTGTGGAACTAAAAAATCGTTGGAGTTTGCGAAGAGTTGTGCCCGCGGTTTTTGGCGGGTGCGTGATTTTGTATTTGCTAGTCGGCTTAACGCCGGCTCAGGCGACCGATTTTGAGCCAGCGACCGAAATTGAAATTCCAAGCATCGGCCTACACGCCGACGTGGCGCCGATGACGATGCGAGACGGTGTCTTGAAGACGCCCGACGCTATGGTTGGTAGTTATTCGCGGGCAAAAAACAAAACTTTTTTGGTGGGGCATTCTGTAGGCGTGTTCCAAAATCTTTCCAATGTAAACGTGGGCGATAGCGTCGTCTATGATCTCGTGCACTATACAGTGACTAGCGTAGACGTGGTTGAAAAATCTGAAATTAAAATGGACGAGCTGCTTTTGCCGTCCGAAAAAGACACCATTATGATAATGACTTGCGCTGGTGAATTGCTGGGTGGCGGCGATGCGACGCACCGGTTAATCATAACGGCTTCAGCTCAATAGCAAATCCGCCCCCGGGCGCCATGTAGACATCGATGGGGTCCTTTTTGCTGACGCGACGAGCTGTGATTTCGTGACCAAACGGGTTGTCGCGATAATGTGCATCCGCGGAATCGGTATAGATGGTCGCATTATAAACAAAGTTGTCAGCAAGAAAACTAAGCTCTAAGTGCGCGCGACGTGCTACTTCGTTGGTAACGCCAGCGATGAACCAAGTTTTGAGATCACGCGCTAAACGAGCCACAATATAATACTCGCCAATCTCGCCGGCGATTGGGATCGTGCGTTCAAAAGTCGTCGGCACATCACGAACAAAATTGAAAACGTCTTGGAAACGCTCTTCGTAAATTTGCGGGCGATCGGCCGCCATAGTCATGCCAGAATAAATCGTCACGAAATAAGCAAGCTGGCGAGTAAGTGTGGTGGAAATTCGTTTGACGCTGTTGGTGAGATCAAAGATGCCTGGGGTGTAATCCATGCCGCCAGCCAACATGCGCGTGTACGGCAGAAAACAAGTATGCGACGGACTAAGGGCACCGCCTTCATATTCTTGTCCTCGGGCACCTTCGCGGCTGAGCAGATTCGGCCAGGTGCGCTCGATGCCAGTGCCTTTGATAGGCTCATGAATGTCGAGGCAAATGCGTTTTGCTGCTGCAAGCTCGACGGTTTTTTGATAGTGCAAGACGCCGAGCTGAGAATGATGGAATTCTTTGCGCCCGTTGATTTGCATCATGCTGCCAGCGTAGCCAGTTTTGATATAGTGAATATTATTGACTGCATAGTAGTTGTAGGCGGCGCTGAGTTGTTTTTCGTAGTTATCGACAAAGCCTACCGTCTCGTGGTGGCCGACCAATTCGACGCCATGGCTCCGCGCATAGGCTGCAACTTCGGCCAGAGTAAAGTCGTCGGTAGTTTTGACAAAATTATTGCGGATGCCGTTTTCGAGCCAGTTACCCTCCCAGCCGTCGTTCCAGCCCTCAATCAAAAGTCCCCGAATGCCTAGTCTAACTGCGGCATCGACGTACGCTTTGGCGTGCTCGGTGGTAGCGCCGTGGCGATCGCCAGGCGCCCAAGTCCACTCACCAACGTACATTGCCCACCAAATGCCGATGAATTTCAAAGTCTCCACCCAGCTAAAATCTTGCGCCGGCGGGTCATTCAGTGCATACATTGTGCGGTTGGCCGTGAGACCGATAGCCGAATCGGCAACCATGATTAGCCGCCAAGGAGTCTGAAAAGGCAAAGACACGTGAGCGCAAGTGCCGTCAGAAAGCGGCGTGATGTCGGATTTTAGAACATTGTCTTCTAGCTTAATGGTCATGGAGCCGTAGTTGTAAAGCGCGGCCTCGTGAAGCGCGAGATAGTAGCCGCTAGGAGTTTTAATAGTGAGCGGCGTGTGAACTGCATGAGTCAGCTCATAAACGCCGGCGCGTTCATAATTGTATTCATAACGATCTGGTTCATAGGCAGGGATTTTCCAGGCGAGGGAATTCAAGTTGATGTTGAACTCGGTCAGCTCGTCGGCAATGGTAATTTGTTGAAATTTTGGTTGTGGCGGGATTTCGTAACGGAAGGCAACAGCATCGTCAAAGACGCGGAACCTTAAAGTCAGCAAGCGACGCACGCTTTTGGTTTCAGCAAGATAAAAAGTAGCTTCTTGGTAATTGTTGGGAATGAAATGGTCTTCGCCCCACGGCAACTCGATCGTTTCGGTGTGGCTGCTGGTGATGGCGCGGACGAGTTTTAGATCTTCGCCGACCGGCTCTTCGCCACTAATCAAAAAGCCGAGCGCGGATAAATCCACGATGATTTTATCGTCGCGCGTGACTTGGTAAAAAATCTTACCGTTTTTTAAAATAAACTTGCATTTATTTCTGCCGTTTGGTGAAACAATTTCACGCTCGAGATTTAGCTTGTCACTCCGCAGGTTTGCCCACTTGAACATATAATCATTTTACCACACTATGTTATAATTGTGGTTATGAAACGGCGGAGAAAACATCGTCATCATCCCGTAGCTATGATGAGCGGGTTTTTGACTATGTTTTTTGTAGTATTCTTCGGTATACAACTTATAACTAAAACGGGAATTTTTTGGGCGCCGGGCGTGGTAATGTATGATGGATCGGTATCGGAGGCCGAACGAGAATTTGTGGCGGCGATTTTTGACCAGCAAGACTTGCCGGTGGATGTAAAAGTTTCCGCTCGGAATGTGCTGGAGCTTCCGGAACTAGCGGAAAATGAGTTTTTGTTTGAGATTTATGTGCCGGTGACTGATTTTTATGATTTTAACGGCAACATTCTAGTCGAGTCTGCTGATCAGCTGTTGACCGATTATATGGTGGTGCCGATCGGTGAGCTCGGGGCGAGCCAGAGGTTGCTTTCAGTAAACGGGAAAAATTATTTGGAGGAATTTAATGCGGGCGCCGTGTTTCGGATTATTAGTTTCGAAGCTCGAGAATTCGCAGAAAAAATTCGACCGCTGGTGGCAGAGAAAATGACGAGAGAGTTTCCGTCACGGGAGTCGGTGCTGACTTTTGCGCAGACTGGTGTGACGGCTTTGTCGCGAGGGATGAATGCCAAGTTAGGGCAAGTAGGTGATGCGGGATACTTTTCGGAAAAGATAGCGGAGTTTTTGTCGTCGTTTGACCTTACGCACACTTCGAATGAGTCGTCATTTACGGATTATGCCACGTCGCGGAACATTTGCTCGGATAAGCGTTTTATTAACACGCTGCTTGCGATTGGTTTAGACATTGTCGAATTAACCGGGAATCATAACCAAGACTGCGGCGACGTGGCAGCGAGCGAGACAATTGACGTCTATACAGAAAATAATATCCGGATTGTGGGTGGCGGCAAGACTGCTGATGAGGCGGCGCGGCCTTTGGAAATTGAGCAAAAAGGTTCGAGCATCACGATGCTGGCATATAATTTATCTACCGGCGGGGCGACTTATGACGCGACACCAGGCGCGAATCAGTATTACGAGGAAGTAGCGGCAAGGCAAATTGCGGCGGCAAAGGAGCGGGGCGATTTTGTGATTATGGATGTGCAATACTACGAGTGCAACGGCTACGCTTCTACCTATGAAGACACAACTTGCGACTATGCGGACTCGGCCGCAGGAGATCAGGTCGGGTTTTTCCGCCACCTCATCGATCTTGGCGCGGATGTCGTGGTCGGAACTTCGGCGCATCAGCCGCAGACTTTTGAGCTATACGGAAATGGCGCGATTTATTATGGACTTGGGAATTTGTTTTTTGACCAGGTTTGGTGGCCTGGTACGACTAGAAGTTTAGTACTGGCGCATTACTTTTATAACGGCAGGCTTTTGCAGACGAGAATCGTGCCGACTGTTTATGACGCAAATATGCAAACTGCAGTGATGAATGAGCCCGAGTGGTTTTTGGAACGCTTAGCAAAGGCGCGTCCACAGGCGGCCGAGAGTGGCGATACGGTGCAGGCAAAAATTAACGCCTGGGCGGCGGCAATCGGCGGGGCTAAGGGCGTGATTCTTTACGACCTTGACGCTGAGCGGGTGCTGGGCGAATATAATGCCGACAAAAAATTCGCTACGGCATCACTCTATAAATTGTTCGTTGTTTATGAAGGCTATCGGCGTGTGCAGAGTGGGGAATGGGATGGAGATGCGGCGGCTGGGAAGACCGGGCAAAGCATCAGAAAATGCCTCGATCTCGCAATCCGCGAGTCGTATTCGCCGTGCGCGGAAACCTTGTGGGATATGATCGGTCCGGAAACGCTCGATGAGATTGTGCTGGGCCAGTTTGGTATTAATTTATCGGTGGAAGATTTAGTGGCGACTCCGCGTGAAATTATGCGGATGA
>DGIF01000060.1 GCA_002393165.1 Candidatus Saccharibacteria bacterium UBA3829 | reverse complement strand
TATTTTATAAACATAATGATGTTGCAAGCGCTGATCTAGTTACGGCGATGTGGGATTCGTTTCTGAACCAGCCGGTAACGACCTACGATTGGCGCCAAGGTTTGCCGAGTGGATTTTCCGGCAACGTATTAGTGTATAACAAAGTTGGATGGGATTATATCAGCAACCGGTGGAATGTTTATGATGATGCTGCGATTCTAGATTTTACGCAAACTGGCCGACATTTTATCTTGGTAGTTATGACTAATAATGTGGGTCCGGAACAAATCCGGGAGCTTGGCAGGACAATTGAGCGGCTCTACGGTGCTTAGTAAGTACTGAAAAATTGCGACCAGTAAGTTCGGTAGGTAGTGTTCGGGTCATAAGAAAACCCGACCGCGAGGTTGGTGTAGTTGGGATTTAAAATGTTGTTGCGGTGAGACTCTGAGCTCATCCATAAAGCTACGACCGTAGCTGGCGAGACTGCGGCGTTGCCAATGGCGAGGTTCTCGCCGGATTCGCCGCCGGATTCCGGCGCCGGACAAGCAGTGGACCAGCTTGAGCCATCCGGCCGGTCGTGGCTGTATAAGGTTTTAGTTTCTTCGGCCCGGATGTTCGCGGCCTCTTCGCAGGTGTATCCCCAGGCGAGTTGCGAAAGGTTATTTTTGATGCGGATTTTATTAACTAGCGTTAGGACTTCGTGTTCCCATTGCTCAACCGGCGGGTTGATCACGTTGACAATGATCGAGTCGCGGCGTTTGCCATCATAGGTGCCCGCGGTAATTGTCGTAGTGCCAGCGCTTCGGATAACTGGATAGCGGCAGGTGGCATTATCATAACCAAGCCAAGTACGCGAGGAATCATAGAAACCGGCGATCACGTCGGGGTTTGAAGTTTGCCAGTACATTGAACCGAGATTAGAAAGGCTGCCATTTACACAAATATCGACGTCTGGAGTGGCATAAATAGTAATGGCTGTCTCATTCCATAGTTCGCCATCGGGAACCGCTGAGCTATCAAACTCGTGGCTCGAAGTCGAAATATAATCGTCATTTCCGGTGATATATTCTATTGGCTCAGCCGCGGAATCCGAGGCCGACTCGAGTAGGCTAGATTCTGGCCTAGTGCCACCTACGATATCTGAACGTTCGCCGACCATGCGAAATTCAAAGCCATTACCAGAAATAGCCATGGCAATTAAAATTCCGGCCACTAGTATTGCTGCAGCGTTAATTGACAACAATATCGTAACGCGATGAGACTTTTTGGCTGGAGCCGTTTTAGTCATCGTTCTCCTTTTTATCTTCTTCACCATGAATCAGCGAGCGGATAAAGGCGGTCAGCTCGCTCATGGCTGGCATGAGTAGCAAGAAGAATAGCACCATGACAAAGTTTAAAGCAATCACCTCAATAGACGGAGTCGACCCGCGGAACATCGCTAGGAACACAATATAAAATACAATCATATAAATAACTGCCGCGGAGGCGATGATGACGATGTATGACAAAATGCGCAGCCAAGCTGACCCAAGTTTAAGTACTCGGTAACGCAGAATGGTGTAATAAAACGCGATGATGGTTGCGGAAATGGCCAGTGGACCTAGCCAAATATAATCCCAGGTCCAAAACGGAAGAATCAAATTGAAAATCAGTGACATGGTGCCAGAGATACCAAAGCCAACCAGAAGGACGATATCACCGTTCTTGACGCGGTCGGACTTCGACTTGATAATTTGGCGAAGCAAGGTAATGAGCACGGCTGGGACCAACGCGCAGAAGAACGCAATGTAGGTAAAATAGAACAGCCCGGTGTTTGTGATTAAGCTATTGCCAGCATTGGTTAACACGATATCGGTGTAGAGAAGGCTAGGATTTTTAATAAAGAAGCCGGCAAAGATGATACCAGCAATAAGGAAAGCTAGTGTTGTGATTTTGCCGTATTTATATTGCCAGGCGATGTATCCAAGTAGAGCAATGTCGATGAAGATCGCACTAATATAAGTTAAGTCGACCAGGATGGTCATTATGTCATTCGGCCAGTCGGCTGCAGCGGTGAGAAAGAGTGAGATCGACACCATCCAAACGGTTGCAAAGATAGTCGCGAGAAAAAACCACGCGGAACGGGCGCGATCCGCCTTTTTGGAACCGGCAAAAACTGCGATTCCGGATAGCAGTGTCAAAATCGACACCGTAGTAAGTAAAATTGCTATTAGTTGCACATGACCTCCTTCTTATAATAATGATTATAGCATATATTTGCGGAAGTAAAGTGCTAATGCTGTGCCAACGGCTATCTATGGTTTAAGTTGGTCGTAGCGAAGCGGCTGACCTGGTCCGGCGGAAGGATTTTCGCGCATGTCGCCACCCGGCATTTGGCCACCAGCAGACGAGCCAACCGTAGTGGTGACATCCGAAATTGTAACTTCGTCATATTCCGCGTCATCAACATAGATGGTGTAAGTTTCGCCGAGCTCGAATTTAGCGGTGCCGACCGCCAGATGACTGAAAGATTTAGCGGCAGTATGCGACACAATGGTGGTGCCCGTAGCATCTTTGATTTTAATTTTTGTCCCCGCGGGGAGCGTAGACGTGAAATAGATGCTGAGGTTATTCACGCTGGAATTTGAGCTAATGGATTCTGCCATCCCGGATGCGCCGACGGCGATAATCGTGCCGCCGAGTTGGCGGATATCGCCGTTGCTGTCTAGCGCACCGTTACCATTGGTGGTCGGGCCATCAATTACAACGGTGCCGCCACTGACGTCGATGTAGCCGTTAGAATCTATGCCGTCACCCGAAGCATTGATATAAATATCGCCACCGCTAATCGCGACGATGCAATTAATATCCACGGCAAACGGATCGGCGCCGCGACGATCGTTAGCCGAACCATCGGCACCACCGCCGGCGTTGATTCCGTCGTCAAAACTAATAACCGAAATTTCGCCATCGTTAATGATGACGGCTTGCGCTTCTAGGCCTTCGTAACTTTTGTTAATTTTAATCGAGCCGCCGTCAATAATGAGTTTTTTGTCGGCATGAATACCATCGTCGCCGGAATTAATCACAAAACTCCCGTTTGATACGCCGATATAGTTATTGGTATGAATCGCATCGTCGCCAGAGTTAATTAAAAAGTCTCCACCATATATTAATATACTATTTATGGCCTTAACGCCCTTGGCAGCGGCATTAATATTGAAGTTGCCATCCTCGATAAGCACGAAGCCCTTGCCGTCGACACTACTATTGGTGGACTTAATCGCGTCGGCTTTCGCGGTGATGACAAAGTCCCCGTCTACAATGTAAACGGAGTCCTTGCCCCGAATGCCATCGTCGGCAGCGGTAATTTCGTAGATACCGGAATTAAACTTGAGGTCGTCCTTGCCGACAATGCCATCTTGATAGTTTGCGATGAGTTGCAGTTCACCATCGCCCTGGAACGTGAGATCAGCCTTGGAATAAATTGCGCCAGCGACGTCTTCGTCGTAGCTTGAGGCGTACGTTTCGCCATCTTCTATAACGTTTTCGCCAACTAGCTCAATCACGAGATCGTCTGCCGCATAGCAAGCAATCGCCGGCCCGGTAGAATTTTTGATTGTAACATTATCGAGGATTAGCTTGACTTTGCCGTCGACGGTATTCACGCTAATGTTTTGATCAGTAAGCGATCCGGTAAGGTGGTAAACGCCAGAGCTAGTGATACTAAGATTGTCGGATAATTCTATGTCGTGATAAGTAAATCGCTCCCATTTGATTTTGAGATCGCCGTTGTCGACGTCGATTGTGCCTTGGGCGACGCTGGCATTGTTATCTTGGTCGTGGGTCGAGTTCATCGCGAACGTCGTGAAAATGGCAGAGAACATTGCAACGCCGATAAGTAGCCACCTAGCGTCTATTCCTGAAGCTGAGCTAGTTGTCTTAGCTTTAGACATTAGATTTCCTCTTCACAGCACGGTTCGGAAAGTAAGACTTTGAGGTTCATATTTTTGACCCGGATCTCGTCAAGAAAATCCTTTTCTCTTACTCCATGCCTTATCTTGACATCATAAGTAAGTTTGTAGAGGCTGCCCATGTTCATGGTTTTCATACGCACCAAACGATGGCGCGAGGTATATTTTTTGAAGATCTCGCTAAACGCGTCGTCATAGTCAAGATCTTCCGGAATGACGATTTTGAGCACGCGCTCATGGCTGTCCGGCTCTAGTAGCTTAGTATAAGTGAATAGCAAGGTCGCCACAATGTAAATAGCCATCACGACCGTAGCAAATAAGACGTGGCCCATGCCACAGGCTAGACCGATCATCATGGCTGCAAAAACTGCCAATAAATCTTTGGCGCGACCAGCAATGGAGCGGAAGCGAATTAGCGAAAAGGCACCAAGAATCGCAATAGAAGTGCCGAGATTGCCGTTAATCATGATCATAACCGCCATTACTAGAACTGGCAGAACCGCCAAGGTTGTCATCATGCCTTTGGTGGTTTGGCTAGTCTTTGAATGCGTAACGGCGAGAGCGATGCCGAGTAGCAAAGCGACTCCAGCCGCAATTAAAGCCGACGATATTTCGAGGCCAGTGGCGTTGATATCAAATATGCTATTAAACATAGTTCTCCTTCCTTAATAATTCATAAGCTTTACCAATTTTACTAAACTGGACTGGGTAAAGGTGCTCGGCCGATAAATGTTTTACCAGCCAGAGTGGCATACCGCTGCATGCTTTGATTTCCATTATAATACTATTGTCGGCGTTAAGCAAAATTTTGTCTCTCGGCTTTTTCAAGAAGGTTAAATTCTTGGCGCGGTAGCGCATATTGGTGTCGAAAGTAATCCGTAAGCCATCATCGCCAACATAGCTTTCGCGGTCATAATAAAGTAGAATTTTGGGCTTTAGGCCGAAATGCTGCATGGCGTAATCAATTTCTCTAGCGATTTGGGCGACGGTGCCGTATTCGGTCACTTGGAGCGCAAGCTCTTCGGTGGTGGCGGCGCCAGACAAGAAGCGTTCAAAGTCGGCGCGCGTAACTAGCACGCGACGTTTGTGGCCTTGGTTGTCGTCTTTCGCGGCGTCCTCATCTTCTAACAAATCGTGACGATAAGCAAAGCCGCGGAGTTTGGTTTTGATTTCCAGAAAAACCTTGTCGTAACCACCATAACTTCTGGCGCGAACTTTTTGCTTAAATACTGGATGGTCAATGGATTGAATAATGAGATCATAATTGTCGGTATCAAAATAAATATTGTAGATTTCGGAATGAAAATATAAGTCTTCGCGCAGATGATTTCTAATCAAGTCTCTCAAAGCGTCTTGCTGGCTTTTGGTGATGAGATATTTTTTCTCAACTCGATTAAATATTTTTTCATCCATGAATCTATTTTAATATATTTTGTTGAAAAGTTATGAGTTTTGACAAACGTTATTAGCATAAACGCAAAAAGCCATGTTATAATTATTAACATATGTTGGAACTCAAGGGTGTGACGAAGGTCTACGAGACCGGTGGACTGGTGAAACGTGCGCTGGATGGCGTGACGGTAAATTTTCGGACAAGTGAATTTGTGGCAATTCTGGGCCCATCCGGTTCTGGTAAAACTACGTTACTAAATATTATTGGCGGGTTAGATCATTACACTTCGGGAAATTTGAAAATCAACGAGGTGTCCACGAAATATTTTCGCGATAAAGATTGGGATGCTTACCGTAATCACCGGATTGGATTCGTGTTCCAGGCCTACAATTTAATACCGCATCAAACAGTGCTTGCAAACGTCAAACTGGCGTTGACGTTGTCTGGGATTTCAAAACGCGAAGCCGTGCAGCGCGCCAAGAAAGCACTTGAGGACGTCGGGCTGGGTGACCAGCTCCACAAAAAGCCGAATCAACTATCCGGCGGACAGATGCAGCGCGTGGCGATTGCGCGGGCGCTGGTCAACAATCCAGACATCCTGCTCGCGGATGAGCCGACCGGCGCGCTGGACTCCGTGAGCGGCGCCCAGGTGATGGAGCTGTT
>DGIF01000058.1 GCA_002393165.1 Candidatus Saccharibacteria bacterium UBA3829 | reverse complement strand
GCCGGCCCATCGCCATGGGCGGCCGGCGCTCACCCTCGCGCTGCCGCGCTCCGGAAGTCCCCGAATCAAAACATAGAAGTCTTACCTGGCGACCCTCGTAAATACCAACTGCCACACCCGAAAGTGGAGGGGCTGGATTTCTCGTTTTCGGGGCTGAAGACGGCGGTGCTGAGGGCAGTGCAAAAAGAGGTGGGGGTGCCGATTTCGTATCCGTCGCACAAGCTGAAGGAGCTGCTCTCGCCTCAGCAGGTGTGTGATTTTGCGGCGTCGTTTCAGAGAACGGCGGTGGAGATTTTGTGCGAGAAGTTGGAGATGGCGCTAGCGCAGCATCCGGATGTGCGGTCGGTGGTGGTGGCAGGGGGGGTGTCGGCAAATAAAGAGCTGAGGGAGGTGCTAATGTCTCGGATTGGAGGATTCCGGAGCGCGGCAGCGCGAGGATTAGCGCCGGCCGCCCATGGCGATGGGCCGGCTGGACGCGACCCCAAGCGAGACATTAGCACTCCAGTCTGTTTCCCGGCCCCTTCCCTGTCTGGCGATAACGGGGCGATGGTGGCGGCAGCGGCGTATTACGAGATTATGTCTGGCGTGGAGCCGACCGACCCGTATAAGTTGAATATCTATCCGAGAACTCCGATTGAATAAGCTGGCACTGATGGTATAATTAGGGCATGATTAGGATTGTTGCCGGAGGAAAGAAAAATGCGGGGTGGGCGGCGGAGGCTTGTGCCGAATATGAGAAGCGCTTAAGAAAGCCCTACGCGGTAGAGTGGGTATTTATGGAAGAGCCAAAGCTCGATGAGTATCTCAAGCGCTGGCCATTTTCCGGGTACGAGTTTGTAATCTGTTGTGACGAACGCGGCACAAATATATCATCGCCTGAATATTCCGAAAAGCTAGAGAAGGCTTTTTTGGAGTCTCGCGAGGTGGTAATTTTGATTGGCGGCGCGTATGGATTTGCGCCGGAAGTACGCGAAAAAGCGGATTTGGTGTGGAGTTTTTCGAAGTTAGTGTTTCCGCACGCGCTGGCACGGGTGATGGTGATGGAGCAGACTTATCGCGCACAAGAAATCGCGCGGGGTGGCAGGTACCACCACGAGTAATATTCACGTGGTGATATAAGTTGGCTAGCGTATGCATCGCGGGAAATATTCACGTGGTGATATTGGCGGGCTAGTGCTTTTTGCTACTGCGTTTCAGTAAGTGAGGCGTAAAACGAGCAAATTGGCGGCGCAAAATACCGAACACGACAACGCCGGCGGCAATGATTGATAGTGAGATGATGAGGCCGTTGTGACTGAGGAAGGTGAACTCGAAAAAGTCCCTGGTGAACGGCCAGAGAAAGATGACCGCTATGATGGCGATAATGGCGGCGAGCAGAGTACTGCGAAGTTTATTGAGGGGTTTTGAGACCCAGTAGATGAGGATGAAGTCAATGGTAAAGGTGATAAACACCGCGGCGGTAGAGAGTTCGTAGTGGGGGAAGTTGTTGATGCCGGCGATGATGGCGAGAGCAATCATACAGAGCGAGACGGTGAGGCCGATAGGCAGGGAGTAGGTGAGGATGTTGGTGACAAAGCGATTTTTGATGCGGTCGGTGTTTTTCTCGAAGGAGAGGACGAGACCGGGGAAACCGATGCAGGCGAAGTTGAGCAAAGTCATCTCGATGGGTTTAAATGGGTAGCTAAAGGGAAGGAAGACGAAAACGACCGCGAGGATGCTGGCGTAGACGGTTTTGGCGAGAAAGAGAGAGGTGGAGCGTTCGAGGTTGTTGATGGATTGGCGACCTTCGTCAATGATGCTTGGGACGGCTTCGAAACCGGAGTCTAAGAGGACGAACTTGGCGGCGCGGCGGGCAGCATCGGAGCCTTCGCCGATGGCTAGTGAAGCATCGACTTCTTTCATGGCGAGGATATCATTGACGCCATCTCCGGTCATAGCGACGGTATTTCCCTGCTTTTTAAGGGCGATGATAAGGTCTTTTTTCTCGGCGGGGGTGACGCGGGTGAAAATTTGGTAATCCTTAACGAGTTTGGCGTAGTTTTTGGATTTTAGGGTGGAGAGGTCGATACCTTTTAGGTCTCTGACACCGACTTTGGTGGCAATTTCGGTGACCGCTGCGAGGTCGTCGCCGGAGATGATTTTGACGGCGATGTTGTTGTTATAGAAATAGTTGATGATTTTCTTTGCGGTGGGGCGGATTTCATCCTCGAGGCGAATGAGACCTAGCAGTTCTGAGGTGCGAAAATGCCTGTCATTCTCGGAACGCTCCTTCGCGCCCGTCGTTACGGGGCTCAGTCGCTCCGTGTTTGGCCCGTTGCCAAACATGCTCCTCGAATGAGGGCATTCTTCGCACCTCACAACTGCTAGGGTGCGGTAGCCGGAGGAGGCGGATTTTACCTTTTTGATGAGGGATTTGTCGTCGGTGATGAATTCGATGGCGCCCATGAGATAAGTGGCGTCTTTGGTGACGATGCCAGAGTGTTTGCGGTCGGAGCTAAAGGGGATGGTGTCGACGATTTTGGCAAATTCGCCTGTGAGCTGAAATTTGGGGCTTTTTAGGAACGTTTGCTTCAAAGCGCTTATGGTAGCGTTTTCGGAGGTTTGGGCGCTTAGAATGGCTACTAGGGGGCTTAGAAGCGATTTTAGGGCGGGGGTGTTATAGTCCGTAACACTAGTGCCGTCTGGCAAAATAACGTCGTGGACGGTCATGCGGCCGGTGGTGAGGGTGCCGGTTTTGTCGAGAGCGATGGTGTCGACGCGGGCGAGGGTTTCGATGGCGTAGAGGTCCTGGACGAGGACTTTTTTCTTGCTGAGGCGGATGGTGGCGAGGGCAAGGACGCTAGAGGTGAGCAAGATGAGTCCCTCTGGGATCATATTGATGAGGGCGGCGACGGTGCTGGTGACGGCGGTGGCGGTATCGGCTTCGGTGCGAAAACGGGCCCAGAAGAGGAGGGCGCCGATGGGGATAAGCGTATAGCTAATGTATTTGACGATGTTGTTCATAAGGGTGAACAGCTTGCTGTCTGCGGTCTTGATGGCTTGGGATTCGGTTTGGAGTTTGGTGACGAAGTTGTCGGCGCCGACGCGGAGGACTTTGACGGTGACGGAGCCAGAGGTGAGGAAGGAGCCAGAGGTGAGGTGGTCGCCCTTTCGCTTGACGATGCTGTCTTGCTCGCCGGTGACGAAGGATTCGTTGGCTTCGCAGGAGCCGTCTTCGATGACGCTGTCGAAGATGACTTGGTCGCCCAGGGAGAGGACGAGCAGATCGCCGGGCTGGACAGCCGTGGGCTCAATTTCGGTGATTTGGCCGTTTTTGAGGAGTTTTGGGTGCTGTTCGGAGAGAAGTTTTAGTTTGTCGACGATTTTTTTGGCGCGGACTTCGTTGACGATGCCAATAAGGGTGTTGGCGATGGCGACAAAAATGAACAACATGTTTTTGTAGGAGCCGACCAGGGCGACCATGATGGCCAGAACGAGATTCACGAGGTTAAAGAGGGTAAGGGTATTTCTCGCGATAATTTTCCAAGTGGAGTTTGGCTTCATGGGTCAATTATAACATAGGCGGTGAATGGACTGGGATTCGAAACGCCCAACTTCCGGGTTTAAGGGCGGTAAAGACATAAAAGAATCGAGGCCTAGGATGGCAGCAAACATCTAATAGTGAAACCAACCCAGCGACTGACGTAGTACTGCGGATAAGCGACCTTGGAGCCTACATATAGGTAGTACATATGGTTGTTATCCATATAGGTAGACGACCAGAAGTAGCCACCACTGCCCTGGCGGTGTGCTACGCCGTACTCAAGGTCGCCGGAAAGAGGTGTGGAGAGGGCGATTTGGAAAGCCTGCACATTATTATACTGGTTATATAGATTTTGGAACTCGCCTCCGCCATTGTTATTACCAGAAGTAGAGATTGGGCCACCAGTTGGTAGGCGCCAGCCTGCTGGACAGATATCTTCTGCAGCATCGATGGCGGTGCCGGCGCTATCTACGTTGGTACCGTAAGCGTAGCAATAAGAGCCAGCGGAGGCAGCACAATAATTATAGTAGATACCAATTTTACCTTGGGCGTAGCTGGTCAAATTGTTGATGGTGGCTTGAGTCGTAGAATCGTAGGACCAGTTACCGCTTGTGGGGTCATTCACGCAGTAAGCATCATTACAAGTACCACTTTTCACCATCATCGGGACGTCATAATAATTTTGGGCAGAGCTGGTCCAGGCTACGTTATTGAGTTTGGCGGTGGGATATTGGTCTGCAGTAGTACCGCCACCGTTAAATAGGTAACCAAGGGTTTGGTATGAAGCATTGGTTTTAGTGTCAGCGCTATTAAGCATGGCGGTTTTTACGTCGGTGTTAGTGAGGTCTAGGGCTAGGTTGTCCAATAACCAGCAGTTACTATCAGCGAGTTTGCCGACGCTATAAGTGGTATCGTCACGCGTATCAATAAGTGTGCCAATTTGTCCAGTCTCTACATTGTTGCATATAGCTGAAGTACCATCTTGCATAGTATAGTAACCATTATGCTTGGTCTTACCAGCCAATGCATAGGCTTTGTCAAAGGTCATGATTTCTCTCCACTGCGCATAAAGCGTAATAGTATCACCAGCATCAGCTAGGTTGGTGACTTGCTCACCATCAGCGTAGGACGTACCACTGCCGTCTGGAGCAGTGTTCCAGCTGATGAAGGCCATGCCAGTTGGAGCAGTGAAGGAGTTAGAGGTTAGGGCAGTAGCTTGTCCTCTAGTGATCTTCTGGCTGTTCATAGTACCAGTACCACCATTAGCGTAAAAGTTCACTACAAAGCTACTTGGGTCGTTGGTATTTGGATGCACAAGCGTGTACTTAACTTTACCTACATAGGTGTCGGCGGCTTGGGCCGGCTGAATGTAGACAGCATAGGTGGCAGCAATCTTGGAGCCTTTGACTGTGTCCGTCTGGGAAGAATAGGTTACAGCTTTAGTGTAGCTGTTTGGTATTGCGCGAAAGGAGCCGAAGCCATTCTGGATGTTTAGATTGTCTGGCAGATACGACACGGAGCTGTCCGTGATTTTGCTTAGTTTCATTGCCCACTGTGAATCATCACCGTATTTAGCGGTGCCAGTAGCAATCGTAAGCCCAGTGGCGTCCCCCACCATCGTATTGACTCCCTCGATGTCGCCAGTGTATCCAACGACGTAGATGGCGTATCCACCAGTATCACTGCAAAAGGCCGTGAAGGTAGTGGAGCCGATGCCTTTGGCGTAGTCTGGAACTGATTCCGAATAGATACCGGGCGCAAGGACTGCGGTGTGCGGGGTAGTAATGTCTGCCTGCAAAGAGCAAGCAGACGAGACATTGATGGTCGCCATGGCGGTTTTACTCTCATCCGCCACGACGCGTTCGGTGAGAATGTTGGACAATGCCACGCCAGCGATAGACGTGATAGAAAACAGCGTTGCGGCTAAGAGATTGACATATTTTGTGCGCATAGTTTGGCCTAGAAATGCCTTAATTAGTATTAGCTTTATTATACATAGTTACCAATAAAAGCGCAAGGGGAATTTTGTGCCAGCACGACTAGTGCTTAATCTTAGAAAGGGCATGATGAAGTCTATAGACGAGCGGGTTTAAGGGTGCCTCGTAAGTACCAATCAACTCTATAACGCGGCCGGTTTGTTCTGAGGTGAAGCCTTTTTTGAAATCATAAATACCGTCCTGGGCGTCTGGAGTGGGTAGAGAGTGGATACCATAGAAGTTGTAGGTTTTATAGTTGTGAGAAGCGGCAAACTTGATAATTTCCCATTGGATAAGGTATTGAGCGTTGTATTCCTTCATGTATTTCTCGTCGCTACCACTAAAGAGGTAGACCACTTCGTGTCCAGTAAGCATAAACATAGCGGCAGAGAGAGGCGTAGAGTCTACTTCTGCTAGGAGGAATTTTACTTCATGACGAGGCGAGAAAAGATCGTACATACGTTGGTAGTAAGAGAGTGGGCGATCGGTGAAGCCGCGACGAACAGAGGTGGACTCGGTGATTTGTTTTAAGATGCCGAGCTCTTCCCTTTTCAGCTCGCGAACGGTAACGCCGGCCTTTTCGGCTTTCCGGATGTGATTTCTGGTGTTGCTTTTCATGTCGCTAAAAAGCTCGTCCTTAGTGCGGTTCCTAAGGTCGAGGGCGAACATATACTTAGGCTGAGAAGCGTGGGCAACTTCTCTGAAACCGAGCTGACGCAAAGTTTTGATGGTGGATGAGTGGTCGAAGCCGTTTGCGACTGGGA
>DGIF01000006.1 GCA_002393165.1 Candidatus Saccharibacteria bacterium UBA3829 | reverse complement strand
TGGTGGGTGATGAGGGGCTCGAACCCCCGACCTTCTCGGTGTAAACGAGACGCTCTAGCCAACTGAGCTAATCACCCGCATCTTAATTATATCACATCTGATAAAAAAGTGGTATAATTGGCTCAAACGGAGGAACTATGAAATTCAAAAATTACGTAAGGGTGGCACGACTTGCGGCGGGCGCCAGCTTGTTGATCGGGCTGGGCGATTACGTCCTACTCAAAATCGGCACCCCTATCGGTCCGTTTTTGTTTGCCTTTGGGCTGCTCGGAGTTTGCGTCCTGAAGCTCAATCTCTTCACTGGCAAATGCGGTTTTCTCTTTGAAGACGGCATCAAGCCTAGCGAGCTTCTGGCTATATTGATTGCCAACCTCATTTTTGGCTACCTAATAGGGGCGGTCTTTGGCCTTATCGACTTTGATGTCTTTTCTGCAGCCACCGCTAAGGTCGCGAGCTGGGATTTTTCAGCGGAGTTTTTCTTGAGGTCGGCACTCTGCGGCGTCATCATGTATCTCGCGGTAGCTATTTATCGTCAAGGTTCACCTCTTGGCATTCTGTTCGGCGTCCCGCTTTTTATCTTTTGTGGCTTTCAGCATTCGATTGCCAATGTCATCACGCTCGGCGCCGCTTTCACTTTTGATTGGTCGCTAGTTCTTTGCGTTGTCGGCAACTTTGCCGGCGCCCTCGCTGCTTGGGGCCTTTGCGGCAAGACGATTTTTTGCCGTCATGCCACAGAATGTCAGCCGGCTCCGCAGGCCGAGATTAACCACCCGGCAGTACTTCCGGGCAGAGTCTACCGGCACTTCAAAGGCGATTCCTACGTGGTCGAAGGCACCGCATGCCACAGTGAGACCAAGGAGGAGCTAGTGCTCTATCGCGCGCTTTATGGCGCCGGTGAACTTTGGGCCCGCCCGTACAAAATGTTTATTCAAAAAGTGGATCGCACGAAGTACCCAAACGCCAAGCAAAAATACCGCTTCGAGCTCCAGGATATCGATAGCCAGGCCACGGACAAGCCTAGAAAATAGTTTACGCGCTTAATTCATCAAGGGACCTACAGGCCGTAGGCCCCTGATTTTGATGGTTTTTGTCGACCATATTTAAAGTTATGAGACAAATGTCTCATAACTCGGAAGACCAAAAAATTAGCCTCGGGATTAAGTGGTACAATCTTGGCATGGAGGTATGAAAGGAGATAAATGTTAAAAATCGCGGTCTTTGATACCGGATACGGTGGCGAACTCTTTGCCGATCGGTTAGAAAAAGAGCTGCCAGTCGTGGAAGTGATCAGAGTTATCACTTGGCGAAACGCCAGGAAAATGGAAGAACATCCACTTGCTGCTCGCAAACTTACCGAAGAATCCTTGCGCCCTTACATTGGCAACGTAGACCTCCTCGTCATCGCGAACTATCAACTCTCTATAACCTGCCTTTCATACCTCCGCAAGAAGTATCCGAATCAGAAGTTTATTGGTTTCACATTGAAGCCAAAGCGCATCGTTAAGCGCCCCACAATTATATTGACTACGAAGGCTACTACCAAGAACCTTGCCTATATTGCAGCTGCCCATGCCTTAAAGGCTAAAACCATTTGTCTAGATCGCTGGCCCGCCCTTATTGATGACGGCGAGCTCACCGACGACCACTTTAAAGCCGATCTTGAGCCGGCTTTGGGCCGCGTCGCGGCGTCCCATTTCAAGCCCCAGCAGATACTTCTAGCCTGTGGGCAGTTCTCAGAATGTACGCCCAGGCTTCGTAAGGTCTTTGGCCATAACGTTCGCATCGTAGACAGTTTTGATCATACGATAGCAGAAGCCGCCCGCACGTTGCGATTAAAGCGCTAATTGTGTCCGCGCCCTGTTCATGTTAAAATGGTTATGGATAAACCAATTATGAATATTGAGCTGCCCATCTTTTATACTCGTCTTGGCGCCATCGCTATTATCATGGCGCTAGGTTTTCTGCTCGGCAAACTAAAGCTTATCAGCGATAAGACAAACAGGGAACTTACCAATTTGCTCCTCGTCGTCTTTATGCCAGCCTCCCTCTTTGTTGCTTTTCCAGCCGAGTACGACGAAGCCTCCGCTGGACTTTTTTTCTCCGGGCTTCTCGCCGGGGCGATCGTCATGTTTGCGCTCATTATCCTAGCGAAACTTATTTTCAATAAGAAATGGATCAAAGGCGATCTCCATGCAGAAGCGCAATTTGCACTTATCTTTAACAATGCTACTTTTCTCGGTTACCCGATTGTCGCTAGTACTTTCGGCCCCGGCGGCATCCTTGCTTATTGCGGCTTTATCATCTCTTTCAATATCGCACTTTTTTCCTACGGCATTTGGCTATTCGAAAAGAGAATTACCCTACATCTCCTGCTCAGCATCATTCTCAACCCAAACATCATCGCCGTCTTACTCGGCATGGCGCTGTTCCTGCTGGGCATCCGTCTCCCGAATCTCGTCATGGATGCAGTTAGTTATGTTGGCGGCGCCACTACGCCGCTATCACTAATCTGCATCGGCTACATGCTTTCTTGCGCGCAACTAAGCAAAGTGTTCAAAAAATGGCGACTGCTTCTTGCCGCTATCATCCAACTTATCCTTGGTCCAGTTGCCACCTGGGGCTTGCTGACCATATTCAATTTTCCCACCGAAGTTGTCCAAGTGTGCACGCTTATTCAGGCCCTTCCAACTGCCACCTCACTCAGCCTCTTTGCCGTCAAGTACGGCGGTAACGCCTCGGAGTCATCCGAGCTAGTCACCATCTCGACACTATTATCTGTTGCCACGATGCCGCTCATGATTTTCTTGCTGCTCGGGGCCACTTAGCGCCAAGGCGCGCGTCGTATCTGAAACGGCTGCTAAATCTCAACAAATATGGTATAATATAATATAAAGTTAAACGGAGTTAACATGGACAACCTAGAAAAAATGCGCCACACCTTGAGTCATATTCTCGCGGCGGCAGTACAGGAGCTCTATCCAGATGCCAAATTTGGCATTGGTCCAGCTATCGACAATGGTTTTTATTACGATATTGATTTTGGTCAGACTAAAATCAGCGACACCGACCTGCCGAAGATTGAGAAGAAAATGCGTGGGATCATTTCTCGCAAACTCCCGATGACAAGGCGCGTTGCTTCTAAGACCGACGCTGCAAGTTGGGCTCGCGATCATCGGCAAGATTACAAAGTAGAACTGATCGAAGAGCTTCCCGATTCCGAAGAGATTTCTTTCTATGATATGGGCGACATCTTTACTGATTTGTGCCGCGGCCCACATGTCGAGAATACCGGCATAGCAGGTGCCTTCAAGCTCGTCCGCGTAGCGGGTGCTTATTGGCGTGGCGACGAAAAGCGAGAAATGCTTACCCGCATCTATGGTGTAGCCTTTGATACCGAAGAAGAGCTCGACGCGTATCTGAAGCGTCAAGAAGAAGCCAAGGCCCGCGACCACCGCAAATTAGGCAAAGAGCTAGATCTATTTTGTTTCTCTGACTTAGTCGGGTCCGGTCTGCCGCTCTTCACTCCGCGCGGTACTATTCTGCGTGACCTACTTAATGATTTCACCCAGAGTTACCGCTTAAAGAACGGCTATAAGAAAGTTTGCATTCCACACATCGCGAACGTTGAACTATACAAGACCTCTGGCCACTACGAAAAGTTTCCGGAAATGCTACAGTTTATCTCTCAGGAAAGTGGCGACCATCTCGCTATCAAACCAGTTTCTTGTCCGCACCACTCACAGATATTTGCCAGCTCACCTCGCTCATACAAAGATTTACCAATTAAGTATCTTGAAACCACTATGGTTTATCGCGACGAACGCAAAGGCGAACTCGGCGGACTCTCTCGCGTGCGCGCCATCACCCAAGACGATTCTCATGTGTTCTGTACGGAAGAGCAGGTTGGCGACATCTTTGGCGAATTAATTGAATCTGCCAAGGACCTCTATCGTAGGATAGATATGAAACTTAAACTCCGCCTTTCGTTCCGCGACGACAGCGATGGTTATATTGGCACCCCAGAGATGTGGAAGAAAGCCGAGACTGCTATCCAAAAAATGGCAGATAAGTTCAAGATGGATTACTTTATTGGCGAAGGTGAAGCTGCCATGTATGGGCCTAAAATGGACTTCATGGCCGTAGATGCCTTGGGCCGTGAATGGCAGCTCGCCACC
Source organism: Candidatus Saccharibacteria bacterium UBA3829 (assembly GCA_002393165.1). GTDB lineage: Bacteria > Patescibacteriota > Saccharimonadia > Saccharimonadales > Saccharimonadaceae > Nanosyncoccus. Next base: position 9,587 of record DGIF01000006.1, on the reverse strand, counting down.
GTGCAGCTAGATTATGCTATGCCGGCTCGTTTCCACCTAGAATATACCGACGCAGACGGCAGCAAAAAGACTCCGATCATGATTCACTGTGCATTGATCGGATCGATCGAACGCTTCATGAGCGTCTATCTGGAACATACCGCTGGATGGCTGCCAATGTGGTGCGCGCCAGAAAACGTCCGCATCTTAACCGTTAATGACCAAGTATTAGATCACGTAGCCAAGATCACCAGTACCCTAGACGATGTTAAATTAGACGAGCCGTTGCCGAACAATAAAATTCGCTACACGGTGGATGCTTCGGCTGACTCGCTCGGCAAAAAGATCAAGCGCGCCACTGAGATGAAAATCCCCGCCATTTTGATTGTTGGTCCGAAAGACGCTGAAGCCGGTACGGTTTCGATTCGCCTCCGCGACAAAGAAGAAACCATTAAGTTGCCAGACCTTGCTGCCTACTTGAAAGGATTGTAATGGCGACTATAGCGGCCGACGCCCTCAGCGGTCAGCGCCGGCGGAAAGACACCACGGTTATCATTTTGGGCCCTACCGGATCAGGGAAGACTAGCGTTAGTATCAAAATTGCGAAAGCTTTGGACGGCGAAATCATTTCCGCTGATTCCCGCGCAATTTACAAAGGCACAGACATCGGCACCGCAAAGCCGACTAAAGAGGAAATGCAGGGCATTCCGCACTATGGCCTCGATTTGGCCGAGCCTGGCGAACGTTTTACCGTGGCCGACTGGAAGGCTCACGCCGAAGAAAAAATTGCCGACATCAAATCACGCGGCAAAGTGCCGATCATTGCAGGTGGAACCGGACTCTACATCGACGCGCTCATTTACGATTATCATTTCAAAGGCCCGACCGGGCATAAGATCGGTGACTTTGAGCAAAAAACTTGTTCAGATCGCAAATCGATTAAAGGTGACTACCTCATCATCGGCATCAAATGGTCTGCCGAGGAGCTCCGCGCCCGGTTGATTAAACGCGCCGATCAAATGTTTTGCAAGGGCCTAGAAGATGAAATTAGAAAACTTGTTCAAACTTACGGTTGGAACAATGGCGCGATGAAAAGTAACATCTATCAGTTTATCTGGGGCGTCCTCGAAGGGAAGCTAACGCTAGATGAGGCCAAGGCGCTATTCGTTTATGATGACTGGCATCTCGCCAAGAGGCAACTTACATGGTTCAAGCGGAACCCCGACATCATTTGGCTGAAATTAGAAAAAGTTTATCCATACGTTATAAAATATTTCGCCAACTAACGAAAAAGCCAAACAAACTTCACTATATTTTATTATTTTCGTGATACAATATTCATAGAATGAGCAAAGAAAATAGTACCCCCATTGAAAAACTCTTTGGCAGCAAGACGCGCGCCAAGTTACTCCAGCTTTTCTTTGAAAATCCAGAAAAGTCTTTCTATGTTCGTGAAATGACTCGCGTGATTGACGAACAGATCAATTCCGTTCGGAGAGAGTTACTCAATCTTGAGAGCATCGGCATCATCAAAAATGAAACTTTCGACAACAAGGTTTATTACTCGGCCAACAACAAACACCCGTTTGCTCACCCACTTAATGAAATGTTCACCAAAAAAGTTGATCTTACCCGCGAAAAAGATGTTCACTCTACCACTTGGGACGAGTACACGCGCCCAGTTCGGCACTACTTGCGCGGGCTGATCGTCACCAATCGTTTGCCAGGCCAGGATGGTATCGACCTTCTCATTATCGGTAACGACCGGACCAAGAAGCTTACCCACTGGGCCGAGGTGATCGAGAAAAAACAAGGCAAACCCATCAACTATGTTATTATGTCAGTTGAGGATTTTACCTATCGCCGGAGCGTCAAGGACCGTTTTGTCGAAGACATTCTCGAGATGGAGATCAGCGAGGTCTTTGATCCAGAAAGAATAATAAAATCATAAGGAGTATTATGTTTGAAATTGAAAGCAAAAATCCAGACGAAATCACCATTATTACCAAAAAGGACTTAATTAAGTTCAACATTGCCGATGCCGTTATTGACGCGGGGCTTTCCGTCGGCAAAATCACCGGCCCTGGCGAATTTGAAATTGGCGACGCCACCATCTGCGGCATTGGCACGGAAAGCGGTAAAACCATCTACTCGGTTGAAATCGGCGGCGTTCACATTGGCATACTTGGTGGTATCGAAGAAAATCTTGACGACATTGTAGCCGACATCTTGTGCACTTCATCTGTTCGCGCCATCCGCGAGATTGAGCCGAAGCTAGTTATCGCCATGGGCAACGTTGATGGCATGGTTGCCGATCTAAAACTTACCGCTCGCGCCGAGAAGAAACTCAAGGTCAAATCCGTAGATAGTCTTCCGACTACGAAAGAAGTGGTGGTTCTAAGCTAATGCAGTCTAGTTCGCTTTATATTATAGACCCGCTCTATATTATAATAATTTTAGTCATTATTCTTGGCTCGGTTGTCTTGCATGAACTAGCCCACGGACTGGTCGCCTACTGGCTAGGCGACAGCACCGCGAAGGACGCCGGACGCCTTACCTTAAACCCCATCAAACATATCGACCTATTTATGTCCATTATCGTGCCGGTCGTTCTCTACATCATGAACGCGCCAGTTTTCGGCGGAGCCAAGCCCGTCCCAGTTAACTACCGCAACCTCAAATGGCGTGAATGGGGAATGGCTCTGGTCGCGCTCGCCGGCCCATTCACTAATTTTCTGATTGCCCTCTTGGCCTTCCTCATTGGGTATTTCTCGGGTGCCCTCAGAGATCTTAGCAGCGGAATGGCTTTTTTCATTTTCGCCAAGATCGTCCAGGTCAACCTTGGTTTTATGCTGTTTAACCTCATTCCTATCCCGCCACTCGATGGCTCGCGCGCGTTATACGCAATTGCCCCAGATTCTGTCCGCGATATTATGGCACAGATGGAGCGGTATGGCATAATTATCATCTATATGCTGATCTTTCTTTTTAGCGACATCTTTTCTGGCTTTATGGCAAACGGCATCAATGGCATCCTCCATTTCTTTTATTCGCTGGTTGGGGTCCAGTAGAGCGTAAACTAAGTAGCTGCGTATTATGAGACGAGGCTGGCCTGCCACTCTCTTTACAAAGAGAACCGCACCATGTATAATTAAATTAGCCCTGCTGGCAACATGATTTTCCTGAATAATCATGTTATAGGGATTTCGTGGCTTACGTCCGTGGATGTATCGCATAAGATTTTACCCACCTTGTATATATTACGGGGAAAACAGGCCAGCAGGGTTTTAAGGGTGGCATGAAACAAAGAATTCGCGTAGTTGGCATTATTAGAAACGAGGATGGGGTATTAATTTTTAAACGGAACCGTGGTCGCAGCGAAACCCCGGTTTTTTGGGAACTCCCAACCGGCAAGATCAAATTCGGCGAACAGCCAGAAGAAGCTATGGCGCGATCTCTCTCGGAGTACACTAGTCTCACCGCAGGCTCCATTAAACTCAAAGACGTCATCACTTTTGTCGCCCTTGAGGGCTCTAGCCGCCTTAGCAACCTTTATATTATTTACGAAATCACTTTGAGGCCCGATGGCAAGAAGCCCGAACCAAGAGACCGATATACCGCCTACAAGTTCGTCAAAGATTTTGCCGCCGCAAATGTTAAGCTGAACGAAGCCAGCTTGTCAGTGGTCGAAATCATTGACGGCAAGGTCACCGCCGGGCATATCTCGCCTCGTGACACGGCTTCGTCGGTTACGATTTACGTTGACGGTGCCTCAAGGGGCAATCCCGGACCATCCGGTATCGGTTACCGAGTGGTCGACGTGGACGGCCACGTTATCGAACAGGGTGGCGAGTTTATCGGCTTTGCCACCTCGCGCGTTGCCGAATACTACGCCATGCGAAGCGGTGTCGACCGCGCTATTAGGCTCGGGCTCAAAACGGTGCGCTTCGTCTCCGATAGCCTCATGGTAGTAAACCAGTTGAACGGCGTATTTACGGTCAAAAACCAAGACATCTTACCGATCTATAAAGACATCGAGAGCAAACTAAATAATTTTGAAGCAGTGTCCTTTACTCACGTTGATCGCTCTAAGAATTCCGTCGCAGACTATGAGGCCAATGCCGCCATTGACCGAATCATACAGGGGAGATAGCTGGCCGATTGGCTTGACTTATCATGAGTTTAGTGTTATAATGTATAGGATATGGAATCACAAGAAAATACATCTCCGCTCATCGTCATCGGCTCAACTGAATTTGTCGAGGTGGCCGGAGTTTGTAACATTCCTGCTAAAATTGACACCGGGGCCGACACTTCTGCTATTTGGGCTTCCGACATCAATATGGACAAAAACGGCCGTTTATCGTTTGCGCTTTTTGCTCCCGAGTCTCCGCTCTATACTGGCGAGCGTATCGCCACCACCGAATATCGGATTAAAAACGTCCGTTCATCGCACGGCGATCGTCAGATTCGCTACTGCGTCAAGCTACCAGTTGTGCTCGGTGGCGAGCCGTTTGAAACCACCTTTACCCTTGCTAACCGCTCCAATAATCGTTTTCCAGTACTGATTGGCCGACATACTCTTGAGGGAAAATATTTGGTTGACGTGTCCGTGATGTCTGCCCCCCGCGCGAAGCCAGAAAAGCTCGCTAAGCTTAATACCGAGCTAAAGGAAAATCCCTACGATTTCCATCAGCGTTATTTTAAGAAAAAGGAGAACAAATGAGAATAGCTATTTTATCAAACGGACCAGGGAATTATTCCACCAAGCGTCTCCTAGAGGAAGCCGAAAGGCGCGGTCACGAAGCTAGGGTCATTAAGTATAAAAATTGCTACCTAGCACTTGACGACAAACATCCGGACGTTTATTATGACGGGGAAAAGCTCGAGAAGTTCGACGCCATTTTACCGCGTATCTCGAACGGCATGACACGCTATGGTTGTGCCGTAGTGCGCCAGTTCGAAATGCAAGGAGTTTGGACTTCGGCTCCATCTGTTGCTATCACTCGCGCTCGCGACAAATTGCGTGCGGCCCAGATCCTTGCAAAATACGATGTTGACACTCCAAAAACCCTCGTTTCACGCAACACCTCTGATATCGACGACCTGCTCGAGCAGATTGGCTTGCCGGTTATTATCAAACTAGCCACCGGCACCCATGGTAACGGCGTGATTCTTGCCGATACCCGTAAAGCTGCCAAGTCGGCCCTCCAGGCCTTTTATCTGTATAACGAGGATGGCACCAACATTTTACTTCAGGAATTTATCAAGGAATCTGCCGGCACCGACATCCGAGCTTTTGTGGTGGGCAATCGAGTTGTCGCCTCAATGCAGCGCGCTTCGTTAGACGACGACTTCCGCTCCAACCTCCATCAGGGCGGCCAAGGCACGCCGGTCAAACTTACCCTAGAAGAAAGACGAATTGCCCTTAAAGCCGCCAGAGCTATGGGGCTTCACGTTTGCGGTGTTGATCTGATGCGTTCCGCTCGCGGGCCTCTCGTGCTTGAAGTTAACGCTTCACCTGGGTTTGGCATCGAAAAGGTTACCGGCAAAGATGTCGCCACCAAAATCATAGAGTATATCGAGCAGAATGCTCCTCGTCGCAACGGCAAAGATCGCGTCGGCGCTTAGAGCTAGCATTATGGCGACTCTTATGATATAATATGCACTGAGCCAGAAAGGCAATCGCTTGGGATCACCCAAGAGGAAAGTCCGGGCAACACAGAGCAAGGCAGTCGCTAACGGCGACCGTCCGTAAGGATAGGGAAAGTACCACAGAGACAATACCGCCCCGGCTATACGGGGTAAGGGTGAAAAGAGTGGGGCAAGAGCCCACAGCGCGTTATAGCGATATAGCGCGGCGGCAAACCCTGCCTGTTGCAAGGAGTGCTATTCGCTTTTGCTCGAAGACGCACGCTCACCGCTTGAACACTGCAGCAATACCGTGTCTAGATAGATGATTGCCAGCTATATATTATATATAGTCACAGAACCCGGCTTATCGATGGCTCAAATTTACGAGAGAACCAGAAAACTTGTTTTTCTGGTTCAGAGTAAACGCGTATATAGTACGACTTATTTCAAAAATTGGCGGCATAGACGCCGATTTTTGTTTGGATTTGATGTAAATTTTACAACGAATAAGATAAGGCATGAAAAAACGATGACTTTTCAACATTGTAATATCGACAACAAAAATCACCCTTGCGGGTGAAATTTGCTGTAAATAAAATACAATTAAGCAGCTTTTTTCGTTGCCTTTGGCGATTCGATTAGGCCTTTTTTCTTCAAAGTCCTAAGCGCCGAAGTCGAAACATTGCACTTGACCTTCTGGCCATTGATCACCAAAGTTCGCTTACTTACATTCGGCTTAAAAACCTTGCGCGTATGACGCTGGGAGAAGGACACGTTGTGACCATACATCTTGCCTTTGCCAGTAATTTCACAAATTGCCATCTTATTTCTCCTTCACTGCGTTAACAATTGCCTTGAATGCTTCAGGATTGTTCACGGCGATGTCGGCTAGGACCTTGCGATCGAGCGAAATATTCTTAGCCTTCATTCCCGCGATTAGCTGCGAGTAGGAAAGACCAAGTTCCCTTGAAGCGTTGTTGATACGGGTGATCCAAAGTGCTCTGAGGTCTCGCTTTCGATTGCGACGATCGCGATAAGCATATCGGAGCGCCTTAATCACACCCTGTTTACCTAAACGGTAGCTCCGGGTGCGTGCATGCTGCATCCCCTTCGCTGCCTTTAATGTCTTCTTATGTTTGGCCATTGCGGCCACGCCACGTTTTACTCTCATGATTAAACCCCTAATGCAGTCTTAACGTTTTTCTTGATTTTGCCACTGATCGCAGCTGAGGTTTTCATGTTGCGCTTTCTGGCTTTAGATTTCTTTGCGAGAATATGATTCCCGAAGGCTCGCTCGCGCGTGATCTTACCACTACCAGTGATCTTGATCCGCTTCGCGGTGCCTTTATGCGTCTTTAGTTTCGGCATAACTTTCCTTTATTATTTATTGGTTAATATTGCTTATGGTAACCTGTTTTTGTAATTTTTACATCAACAAGTGACCGATGTACAATCGACTGGCCTTGAAAGTAGGAAATTACTTTTTTCGTACCTGTGTCGATAGGTTGCGCCCGCTGAGCTGCGCTTTGCCCTCGATCACGACATCGTCACCGATTAGCCCCAATACCTTGTCGAGCAACTCTTGCCCGATCTCTTTGTGAGCCATTTCGCGACCACGGAAGACAATGATAATCTTCACCCTGTCGCCATCATCTAGGAAATTACGCATCTTGCGAACTTTAATGTTAAGGTCGTTGTCCGAAATCTTGAGGCCAATCTTCATCTGCTTGAGCTCGGATTGCTTTTCACGAGACTTCTTCCGATTTTTGGCATCTTCTTTCATCTTTTGATACTGGAATTTACCCCAGTCAATAATTTTAACGACCGGTGGATTGGCATTAGCGGCAATCTCCACTAAGTCCACTCCCTGTTTCCTCGCGAGAAGCTGAGCGTCGCGACTAGACATAATACCTAGTTGCTCACCACTTGAACCAATTACGCGTACCTCTGGATAACGAATTTCTCCATTAATTCGGGTGCGTGCTAAAGTTTTGATAGTAGTCCTTTCTTCTCTCGATTTAACCTGCTAACAATTATACATCACCTTTTCCGAAAAGTCAACGCCTCTGCCAGGTGTTTTGCCAGGATCAACGGCGCTCCGTCCAGGTCAGCAATCGTCTGCGCCACTTTAATGACTTTAAAATACGCTCGCGCCGACAGGCTTAGTCGCTCCGACGCCGCATTGAGCAATTTTTCCGCCGCGGGTTCCAACTTTAAATATTGAGACACTTCAAAAGACGAAAGGGAGGAATTATAAATTCCGGCTCCGTAACGGGCCTTTTGGCGCGCCACGGCCCCTGTTATAGTATTTTTTACAACATTATGTTCGCGTGTCTCATCCGGCACACCTAACCTTAAATCGTCATTTTTTACCTTTTCCACGCTCACATACATATCGATGCGATCAAAAAGCGGCCCAGACAGCTTTTTCTGGTAGTTTTGAATTTGCGTTTCCGAACATTTACACTCGTGCGTTGGGTCTCCGCAGTAACCGCAAGGGCAGGGATTCATTGTCGCGATTAGCATGAAATCTGCTGGGTAGGTGGTCTTGCGGTTGGCCCTCGATATCGTGATGGTCTTATCCTCAAGCGGCTGTCGCAAGGCCTCCAGCACCGAGCGCGGGAACTCTGGCACCTCGTCGAGAAATAGCACGCCTCTATTTGCGAGCGAGATTTCCCCCGGCGCCGCATTTGCTCCGCCGCCAATTATCGAGGTCGCACTGGATGTGTGATGGGGGCTCCTGAAGGGCCGGCTTTCGACGATCTCATCCGTTGTCATCCCGGCCATAGAGTAGATTTTTGTGATACTGATTTTTTCCTCCAACGTTAGTTCTGGCAGCAGATTCGCCGCCGCCCGCGCGAGCAGGGTTTTACCAGCACCTGGCGGCCCCGAAATCAGGATGTTGTGGTGCCCAGCGACCGCAATTTCCATTGCGCGCTTTGCGATTTCTTGTCCACGTACGTGATCGAGCAGCGGCCCAGTGGCGTCCTTGTGCTGCTCTAAGGCCGTTACGCGGACGTCGGACCGCGTTTTACAGAACGCTCCCTGCCTTTTTAGTTGCAAAAATAAGTTTTTCAAAGTGTCTACGCCGAACACCTCAATCCCGCCAATCATCGCCGCCTGCGCTAAGTTTTGGATTGGCACATAAACCTCGCTTATGCCGGCCGTTTTTGCTGTTTCCACGATATTGATGATGCCCTTGATGGGCCGCAATTTGCCATCTAAGGATAATTCGCCGACAAATAGCTTATCTTTCACGTCTAACGCCAAAAGCTGGCCGGATAAGACCAATACTGACAAAGCTATCGGCAAGTCTAGGTATGAGCCGTCTTTTTCCAAATCGGCCGGAGCTAAGTTTATCGTAACTTTTTTGCTGGGGAAGCTAAAACCGGAATTCACGATCGCGCTTCTGACCCGCTCTTTCGCCTCGTTAATAGTTTTATTAGCCATGCCGACAATATTGAATGCCGGTAGCCCGCGGTTCATGTCGCCCTCAACCTCCACCGACCGCCCGTTGAAGCCATATGGTATTGCTGAATGTATTTTGCTGATCATACGACTTCTCTAGCATGAGGCTCAAAAATTTTCAACCCCCCACTTCCTAAATGGGAAATGTGTTGCTGAATCATTGACGAAAATGGCACAGGACGGCCCGCAAACCGTCTGCGCCGGAGCTCAAAATGCTTGTGGAAAACTCACACAAAATGAACAAAAATTGTTCATAAAATGTATTGACACGAGCACTTTCGGGCGCTATAATAGGGATAGCTTCTGAATAAAAAAATTATACAGAAGGTCAAAACAAAAATCTTAGCCAAAATAACTCCACACTCTACATGAAGACCGGTTTTCCTCGCAGTTACCGGTCTTCTTCTATTGCTGAAAACATCAAAAAATGGTAAAATTAACATAGTTGGGGCTGACAAAGCTTAGACGGATTATTAACAGTCGTGAGGCGTGCCGATTAAATACCG
>DGIF01000048.1 GCA_002393165.1 Candidatus Saccharibacteria bacterium UBA3829 | reverse complement strand
CCAAAATAAACCAAACTTCATTGTCGGTGTCCCAACGCTTTTCGAAGCACTCGTAAATTCTCATCTGCGTCGCGACGAACTTAAATGTGTTACTGCCGTAATCTGCGGCGGCGATGCGCTCACGAAAACTCTTCGTGACAAAGTCAACGCTTATCTAGAGGCTCATGGCTCCAGCGCCAAGATTCGCAACGGCTACGGCCTCACGGAGGGGTCCGGCGCGGTTTGTTTGTCACCTGAGAACGCTTTTGCGGATGGCATTGTCGGCGCTCCGCTTCCAGACATGTATCTCAAAATCATCAAAAACGATACTTTCAAAGAACAACCGCTGGGAGCTGAAGGCGAAATCTGTATTAGCGGCCCGCTCGTGATGATGGGTTATCTCGACAATGACGCCGAAACGGCTCAGGCTATTCGCGTCCATCCAGACGGCAAAGTCTGGCTGCACACCGGCGACCTCGGTAGTTTGCACGACGACGGCTTCGTCTACTTCGAACAGCGCCTGAAACGCATCATCATCAGTAGTGGTTACAACATTTACCCAACTCACCTCGAGTCAGTCATCAATTCGCACGAGGCGGTCCTCACCTCCACGGTTATCGGAATCGATCACCCATATAAAGGTCAAGTCCCCAAGGCCTTCGTGGTTTTGAAACCTGGTTATCGCCCGGGCAAACGCATAGAGCGCGAAATACGCGAGCTGCTCGAACGCAACATCCCAATCTACGCTCTGCCCACCGCCTATGAGTTCCGCGACAAACTTCCTCAAACTCTTGTCGGCAAAGTTGCTTTCAAAAAACTCGAAAACGAAGAAAAAGAGCAGTAATTATTTGTAATAATTTAATCTGACCCGGGCTTTCAATCTAGAAGATTTTTGCTTCAAAAATCGATTTTTCCGCCAATCAGGGAATCGTTCTCGCAGCATTTTCCGCGCTCGCGCAAACCCGACTCGTCCTTCTGGGAACTTTCCGAAATCTTTGGCTGAATCTATCAATAAATTCCAGATAAAAAACCACTCCAACTCGTCGTGGTATTCATCGGCCTTTCCGGCTTTCTCAAATCTTGCGTACAAACCATCGAGCGCCGGGAAAATGTCGAAGATATGGCTGTTGAAAGTGCTCTTATGCAAAACTGAGCCATCGTTTTGATAATAACGATATAGCGGTTCATTCACCGCAGCATATTTTCCATCGACGCTCAGTATTAGTGCCGACATGAGCTCCATGTCTTCATGAATGATGCCCTCATGAAATGCAAACCTATTTTTATTCCACCATTCACGGCGAATCAAACATTGCCACGGCCCCATCCCGTACCTCACGAAGCGGCTCTCATAATCTGGTTCATCCGGCCTCACAGCGGACAAATAATCCACTTTGCCATTAGCAAATACGCGTTCTGCGCCTAGCATGATGAGATTTGCCTTTGTTTTGGCTGCCGTCTCCATCAGTAACGCAACGCTCTTTGGCGCAACCTCATCATCGATATCAATAAACCACACATACCTGCCACGCGCCTTGCTCATTCCGTAATTCCGCGCTGCTGCCGCACCAGGAGTGTGACACTCTAGCACTCGCACGCGCGAATCACTAATTTTTTTTGCAAACGTCAGCGACTGGTCCGCCGAGCCATTATCGACGATTAGGATTTCCGCTTTGCCATCGTACTGCGAAAGGGATTTGAACACCGCAGCTTTGCACCTATCCAGGTATTTCTCTGCATTAAACATCGGAATGACAATTGAAATATCCATTTTTTCATTATACAATGGATTCATGTTTTGGAAAGTCCTTCTTGTCCTCGTTATCTCGATGATCCCGCTAATTGAGCTTCGCGGAGCTATCCCGATTGCCGTCGGGATGGAACTCGGCCTTCCGGAGTGGCTCGTCCTCGTTGTCGCCATTATCGGCAACATGCTTCCAGTGCCAATCATTTATCTATTTGCGCGTAAAGTTCTGAATTGGGGCAGCACCGCCAAATGGCAACCCTTCAAAAATTTCTGCAACTTTTGCCTCAAAAAGGGCGAAAAAGCCGGCAAAAAACTTCTCAGCAAGGCTAAATCTGGCGTTTATTTTGCGCTCTTTCTCTTCGTCGCTATTCCGCTCCCGGGCACTGGCGCTTGGACCGGCACGCTTGCCGCAAGTATTATGAATCTGGAGTTCAAAAAGACCACCATTGCCGTACTTGCCGGCGTGCTCGTTGCCGGAGTCATAATGCTTGCGGCTTCACTTGGCCTTTTCAAAGTCATTTTTGGCAACTGGTTCAACCTATAATTAATTGCTTGCCCGATTTGTTAACCGGTGTTATCATAAAAATATGAAGGGCAGGAAAAAAGTAGATGCGGCGATTAAAGATTATATCGAGACTCAGATTTTGCCGCGTTACGGTAAGATTTCCGGGCACACCACGAAACACATCAACCAAGTTATTGATCGAAGTCTCACATTTGCAGATAGTCTAGACGAGGCGAATGTAAACATGGTCTATGTGATTGCAGCATATCACGACCTAGGGCGTGAGATTAATGATGAGCATCACGAGACCGAGTCCGCCAAACTACTCCTCGCAGATCAGGAACTTAAAAAATATTTCACGACCGATGAGCTGAAAATCATGGCCGAGGCCGTCGAAGACCACCGAGCGTCATCTAAACATGACCCGCGCAGTATTTATGGCAAAATCGTTTCCTCTGCCGATCGCAACATCAGCGTCGATGAAATACTAGAGCGCTGCTATGATTGCGTGAGGGCGCTTTATCCGGACATGTCGGATGACGAAGTCATTGAAGAATGTCGCGTGATCTTAAGAAGCAAATATTCGCCAACTGGCTATGCGGCCAGCCGGATGTATTTCAAGGATTCGGATTTTGAAAACTTCCTTCAAAAAACCGAAGAAATCACTCGTGACCCAGCTACTTTCCGAGAGATTCAGCGCGATTTCAATCGCCACCGTGGAATTTTGTCAGATTGAAGCCGCCTCGGCCGGCACTCAAAACGCATCTTGACTTTGCCTCCAAAAATTTATATCATAGAAGCATAAGGATATTGGTAGACATGTCAAAACGATACAAGTACGGTTTTGTAATCATGGCTTCTTTATGGTGCCTGGCACTTTTTTCACTTCGTTTTAATGATACGGTTACGGCTTCCAACGAAGTGATTGATCAGGCCTCAGTTTCCATCCCGGCCTCATGCACCTTCAGCGGGCAGGGCATGAATACCCACAATGCCACCATCGCAAATGGCACTTATCTTGCGAATATCGGCGCCACTACCATGCGCACTTTCTGCAACGACGGCTCTGGCTATTCCATTTACGCAATCGGCACCTCCGGCGGCGTTGATGGTACTACCGACCTCATAGCTAGCGTCAATGGTTCCACCAGCCCGGCCAACAACATTGTCACCGGCGTCAGCACTTCCGGAGCTTTATCCAACTGGGCTATGAAAGTTTCGCCGGTCTCCGGCACCTACGCCCCGACAATCACGAATGGCTTTGGTAGCTACTCGGCCGTACCGAGCTCATATACTAAGGTCGTCACCTTCGCTTCTGCCACGGATAGCACGATCGGCTCATCAATCACCTCTACTTATGCTGTTTATGTCTCAGATACTCAGGTCGCCGGCTCTTATACTGGCCTAGTGAAATACACCATGGTTCACCCAGCGATCACGGGCGCCGAACCCGCCAACGATGTCCTCAGGGTCGAGTTCTATGGTAGCGGCCTCTACTTTGATGCAAATAGCACCGAGTCTGTCAACACAATGGTCTTCCGGCGTATCTGCGAATCTAGCACCTGCCGCTATGCCCTCGACTCCGGCGAATACAAAGCCCCAATCGGTGCGCCTAGCAACGGTAAATGGTTCTTCCTCGAACCTACTAATAACAGTGCACCTATCACCGAATTACCAATCAGCAGTGTAGACAGCGATTCGATCATCACCATGCTGGGTAGCAGTTCCCGTAGTGGAACAGTGCAGGTTTTCTATAGGAACAGCGACGCCATCTATGGTATATTCTCTGTGGGATCAGGATTTAATACAGTAGCCTACCGGCACAACGGCAGCACGCTTGTAAACGTCGGTGGTGTTTACTGGCAGCCGGCATATAGCGTTGCATGGGGGGCTATGCTATATGATGATAATGATGGATTTAATTACATCGGCCGGCTTGGTAGCAGTGGACAGCCAATCCATAACGAAGCAGACTTCATTGCGGCCGCCAGCCAGGCATTTGGCCAAGCCAATTTACCCGGCGGCAGCATCATAGGGCTTGCACCATACTGGTCAGACGCAGTGCTCTTCATAGATTATCAGGCCGGTGCCGGCAATGATGTTGTCACTAACATGCCCCAGAGTCCAGAGCAGCATCCTTATGACTGGATAGATGATCAGTATGAGCTAAGCTGTACCATCCCGTCACGTAATGGCTACGTCTTTCTTGGCTGGGACTGGTATTATCCTGGCACTGGCAGCCATGTAATTTCTCAACCCTGTGAATCCATATATCCAGGCAACCCAGACCCGGGCTCCACCATCACCATGACCGCCCAATGGGGAGACCCGATTTATATTTACTACAACGCCAGGGACTTCGACGTGCCGGTCATCACTAGTGTCGATAACATTCCGTCTCCTACCGTCTGCACCGCTCTATATAGCAATTGCGAAATTAGCGATATGACACCTATCGTAACGACAGATGTTGAGGGCTGTACCATTCAATTCGAAGGATGGCGCCATAACGACACCACCTATCAGCCAAGCGATTATGTGTATATAGAAGACTTCGACATCACGCTAGAGGCAATTTGGTCATATAGCGGTGACTGCTAGTAAATGTTATGAAGTATCCGCAAAATTATAATGTTTATTTTCGAAATTATGTTATATAATATATAACATAGGCGTAATCATACACATGGCAAACACAATATTCAAGAAAACAAAATATCTAGCTATAACTTTTGTCATATTATTTTGTACAGCTATTTCTATTCCAGCTCATGCGGCGCAGCACTATTACATTCGCCCGTTACGCACTGGCGACACCATCTACTTCGACAATTCCATCGCCAACTGGGACGCGGTGAGAATTTATCTATTCAATAACTCGGATCAATCTCATCCTTTCGAATGGGGCGAACAGCCAGAAATGACACCAGTGGAGAACAACATTTGGAAGTTTGAAGCCACGGCTCAAGACAATTTTGATGGTCGCGGATATAACTACGTAATATTCTCCAATGGTTCGAACGCCCAGCAAACTATAGATTTGGGGTTCGTAGGCGACGGCCATGCCTACAAGGTTGATTCCTGGGATGGCGCCAAGCGTTCAGGTTTTTGGTATTTATACGACACTTCCGCCGCAATTGTCAAACATATTACCGCCATCGAGACTGGCGACACCATCTACTTCGACAATTCCATCGCCGGCTGGGACGCGGTAAGGATCTATCTATTTAATAACTCAGACCAATCTCATCCTTTCGAATGGGGTAGTCAACCAGAAATGACGCCAGCAGGAAACAACATCTGGGAGTTCGAAATCACAGCTGATAGCAACATCGGTGGCCACGGTTACGATTCCATAGTATTTTCTAATAGCTCGAATACTCAGCAAACTGTGGATTTAGGATTCATTGATAGCGGCTACGCCTTCAAACTTGACACATTTTCCGGCAACACGGGCTCCGGCCATTGGTATGTTTACGATAAGTCCGCCCTGGAAGCCGCAGTCGACGAAGCCTCAGCGTACATTTCTCAGCTAAGCTGCTTATCGCCGGACGATTATGCCATGATAGCCACTGCCATAGCGGACGCAGGCCGCGCCCTAAACAGCGAAATCCCAGTAGAAAGTGACGCGTCCAGCACGCCGGTATCATATTGGGACCAGGTTGATGCGGAGTTAATTAACCTGCACAACGAACTAACAGCATTGAAAGCAACTTACGGCGAAACTCCAACCGTGTGTATACTTTCGCTCGCCATCACGAAAACTATCACAAACCCGCAGACCGTCTATAGAATCGGCGACACCGTGGAGTTCAGGATTGACGTTACTAATAACGAAGACTTCCCAATTTCCGTTACTATTACGGACACATTGAATGGTGCCACCTTTACCGTCTCATCAGCCGGAGATTATACTTTGACATCCAACCAGATCGCCGTAACGCGTGAAATCGCCGCCGGCGAGACGCTTTCGCTCTACGCGACCTATCCGGTCACGGTGGACGCTACCGCCGAACATGCTAACGTTGCCGAAATCACTGACGCCTCAGTTATCAGCTCCGGCTACTACCTTCCCAACGACACTACGGCCGAAGCGGCCTTTAGTACCCAAAGTTGGAACGACGTCCCAGTCTTGACCGGCATCGACGCTGATCATGGATGTTTTTACGCAGTGTTGTTCGTCGGTGGCTTCGCTGTAGTTCTCGTCAGCTTAATTTCACGACGCGAAAGGGGAAGACAAGGGCCATGATCGTTTTTGCACAAATAATATATAATGTAAAGCAAAATAGGAGCACCATGAAAAAAACAATCAAACTCGCGATACTAACCACGCTCACCTTGTCGGCGTTTTGTGGCATTGTGTTGCCGAACAGGACCTATGCCGCTACGACCACGTTTGACCAAAATATCGATAGCATACCATTCACGCGCAACGTCACCGGTGTCTCCAATCCAGTAACCAATACATTTACCTACACAATCACGGCAGATAGCGACAATCCAGACGTGGCGACTAATGGCCCTGCCGGATCTACCACGGTAGTTTTTGACGCCACTGCGCCAGTTAGCAATACCGCGACCGAAAGTGGAGTGATCGACTTCTCGGGTGTCACCTTTAATAGAACCGGTGATTATTACTTCACGATTACCGAAACCAGTTCTACGAACAGCAGCCTTTATCCGGTAGATAGTGCCACCTACACTGCGCAGGTATCAGTGCGCTATGCGGTAGTTGGCGGTGTCACCGATCCAAACACCTTCGTTGTTACGCTAGCTCAAAATATGCAAAAGACCGGTGGGGACAAGGAAGCGGCGGTATGGAGCTCAGCTTCGCCACGTACCTATTTTGAACTTTCTGCTAAGACCACCGGCAATTCCGCCGACGTCAACCACTGCTTCACGTATACACTCAATATCCCTGCAGTAAATGGTATTTCCGCCGGCGATAGTTTTGCAATCGGTGGCGCCACCTGTGACGGAAACCCGGCCACAGTAACGGCCGGACAAGACACGGCCATTAAGCTCAAAAGCGACGACGTGGTCACGGTCGGATTGCTAAATAACAGCCTCGGCCAACTACCGATAGGCTCCGGATATACCATTACTCTCGTTGACGCCGAAGGCTACGAAGTTGCCATCAATGGCACCGACACCACGGCCGGTACCGCCCAAACTGTCAGCGGCCTTGTCGCGCAAGATGATGCTGACTTTAATGACAACAACTCCGAATTTGAGCTCACCAAAAACATCGCCGTCCTCACGGGTGTCTTTAGCAACACGTTAGTATATATTGCAATCTTCGGCGTCGGTGCCCTTGGCCTAATTTACTTTAGTAGAAAAAATAGCTCCAGAAAGTAATTGTCGATGGCAGAGCAGGCGTCCCGTCGCACCATCATTGCAACAAGTTTCAAAAGCTGGCTCACCAGTCATAAGGACCAGTTCAGGTTAGGAGTAAAAGTAGTCGCGCTCATAGCAGCGTTGTGGCTACTTTTTGGTGTTTGTTTTGGTCTTCATAGGATTTCTGGCCCAGCCATGTCCGAGCGCCTGGAAGACGGCGACCTGGTTCTATACACTCGCCTCGCGGGCGATTACAAAAGCGGCGACGTCGTGATTTATGACCATGACGGCAAGACATATATTTCCGCTATACTTGCGGTGGCCGACGACGTTATAGAGATAGATTCCTATGGCCATTTAAGCCTCAACGGATTGCAAATCTCAGACGACATTATTTTTACCCCGGAGCAAAGAGACCTGATTAGCCCTGCAACGGTTCTTCGTGTCCCCTCAAACAGCTACTATGTGCTGAACGAAAACTTAGACTCTCTAGAAGATTCCCGTAGCTTCGGGGCCATCCCGAGCAAAGACATAAAAGGTAAAATAATCGGACTACTGCGCACGCGCTCAATATAATATGGTAAAGCAAATGAAAATCAGAGAAAGCATAGAATCATTGGTAGACTCCGTCGCCGTTGCCATTTTTCTCATTCTGTTTCTCATCGGCGGTTACGCGCTGGTTGATGCCGGCATGGTCGATAATAGCGCCGCAGTCGACGAGGAGGTGATGTCCATTGCCTCACAACAACAGGAAAGTCCGAGCTTCGATTTCAGTGAGTTAAAGGCCATCAACCCTGAGATTATTGCCTGGCTTGAAATAGAGGGCACCAACTTGAACTATCCCGTACTTCAAACCAGCAACAACTCGAAGTATCTCGTCCGGGATTATCGTGGCGAATATAGCACTAGCGGGGCGATTTTCGTCGACAGCCGCAACGACCAGCTGTTAGACGATTTCACTATCATCTACGGCCACAGAATGGACGGCTCAAAAATGTTTGGCGAGATCGCCAATTTCTCCGAGAAAGCCTTCTTCGACGACCATGTTGCTGGCGTGCTATATACGGAAGAGGGAACCTACGATTTGCGGGTGTTGGCGTACTCAGTGTTAAATATCGGCACCACTACCTTGTACAGGCTAGACGACAACCGGAATGACCACAATGCGGCAATTTTGGAAGAGGCCTTGGCGAATGCCCGAGCCAGAGGAGACAACCCCAGCCACGAAACGAAGTTGATCATGCTTTCTACCTGCGACAAAGACTCTAAGCATTATCGTGACGTGCTGTTGCTTAGCGCCACTAAGCGAGGCTCCGCGGCCGCCCCAAGCACTCCCCTAGCTCCAGGGGACTGACGAGGGCGATGTCCTTGATTTTTCGTGCAAAATGTGCTATAAGTTAGGAGAAAATCGGTAGCCTACTCGCTACCCTTAATTTTCGTTCGTTACACACCCAAAAATGCCCAAAAATGCCCAAAAATCAGAAAAGGAGGATCCGGATATGGATTCCAACAAACCCAAACCCAGCAAAAAAGGAACGATCGTTCCCGTCGTCAAGTTCACACCACTCGTCCTATTCATCTTCTTGGTTACAACCTTTCAGCTGGACATGCTGATGGCTGCGCCCATCGCAACCTTCATCGCCATCGTCGTCTACAGGATATCGGAAAAGAAGTCCTTCGAAGACGCCTTTGGCATCGGCCTCGAGGCCGTGAAGGGGATTATCCCTATCCTCTTCATACTAATGATGGCTTATGCGGTGGCCGAGGCATTTATGGCCACCGGCGTCGGGGCCGCCGTCATTAGAATCGCCATCAGCACAGGGGTTACCGGGCGCAGCGTCGCCGTAGTGTCCCTATTGGCGACGAGCGCACTATCAACGGCAACCGGCTCCTCGTGGGGCACCTTCGCCGCCTGCGCGC
>DGIF01000028.1:4809-8359 GCA_002393165.1 Candidatus Saccharibacteria bacterium UBA3829 | reverse complement strand
TATGGTGGCTGTAACTCAGTTACCAACGATTCAACTTCTGGCACAGTGTATTCTGATTGGCAGTGCAATAATAGGTATAGTGGTACGCGATATTCCGGTAGCGGTTCTTCGCGCATCGACGTCGCTAGGGCTGCAGTGAAAGGCTTAGCTGAAGAGCTTCTCTCGCAAAATGATCCGGAAAGTGATGATTTCAAGGATGTGGCGGAAATAACCTTTATTGATTTCGCAACGAGAGTTAATACGAATGTTGGGCCGACCGTCAGCTATAACACGTTTAAAGGCTGGGTTGATAATGCCGGAGTAAGCGAGGGCATGGATGCCGGAACGAACTGGGAAACCGCTTTGATGGCAGCGAATAGTGCTTCTTTTGGTAACAATGACACAGATAAGACTTACATTATTTTCGTTTCCGATGGCGATCCGACTATCCGTGACAGTAGATATGTTTCGAATGCAGATGACTGCTTAAACCAGAATATGTTTGGCGGTTGCGCTAACAATACGCTTTGGGGTAACGGTCACGATGATCCATATAATAGAAACTTTAATGCGGCGAAGGCTGTAGCCGATGCGATTGTGAATAACCCAAACAAGGAGCTTTATACGGTAGGAACATTTGGCAATGCTACCAACATGCAAAATCTTGGTGGCACTTACTATGATGCGGCAGATCAAGATGCGCTAGAGGCAGCATTTGCCGATATCGTGAACAAGATCCAGATGGGTCTTTCGGTGACTGATCTTCAAATTAGCGATGGCATTACGGCGGCAACATCAACTAGCGTAAAGGGTAACGCTGGAGCGTTCCGCTATGACGTCCCAGAGACTTGGGGCAACGACTATACGAAGGCTGAGTTTGTTGATGGTGTTGTACACTGGAATCCGGGTGCGAACAAAACACTTTCGAATGGTGAGACGGCCTCAGTGACCTTTACTGTTTGGCCAAGCCAAGAAGCGATGGACTGTATTGCAGCAATCGAAAATGGCGGAGCTTGTGATAAAGAGGATCTGGCTAGCTATGGTTTGGTAAAGGCGGGCGACAACTACAAGCTTAATACTAATACCGAGGCGACCTTCACCTATCGTACACGAACTGAGGGCGATGACGGAACGGTTTCTAACTCGGCGACGTCGGCAATCCAGGTGATTCCGGAAGAGCGTGACGACACTACTTTGCCGAAGAGCAAACTTTCGGTAACCAAGATTTGGGCTGATGATATGCAGCTAAGTCAACGCGTCGATGAGTATGGCAACGGTGTCAAGCTGAAGCTTAGCGTTGACGGCGAAGAGGTGCGCGAATACCAGTTTACTGGCACGACTGAAGGCAATGAATGGACTGGCGGCTACACCTATGCCGTGGCGCCGGGTGTGATGAAGAAATTGGCTGGAGCTGAGGAGTTGAGAGCGATTGCAAAGAGAATCGTGACGGTGGATGGCGTTGAGTATGCCGTACTTGAAGAGGGGCATGATTATACTTTTGCTGAAACGCCGGGTTCTTCGCATTATGAATTGACCAAGAGAGCATATCACCCAATGATTGTGGATGATGGCGAGATTCATGATGTTACGTTTGCTGATGATGGCACCGCGACAATTAATTCGATGAAGATGACGAAGCTTTCGGCTGAGAACACTTTGAATGGCGGCATCTTGGTGTCGAAAGTTGTGATGAATAACGGCAAGAACGACACGACGATCACCGACGAATACGAAATTAAGATTTCGCTTTCAGCGGAGACTGGCCAATATCGTATATTGACTCACAATGCAGATGGGACCGTCACGCGGAGTGAGAAGAAAAATTACGTTGGCGGAAAGATTGTTGAAAAGATTAAGGTTGACCAGCAGATCTTAGTGACTGATGTGCCGACTGGTACGACTTTTGAGGTGACTGAAACTTTGCCGGCTGGCTATACGCGAAACGAGATTGCATACGAGCTTGTTAAATATGACGGAACTGAGAATGAGCCAGGTGTCCAGGAGGTGTTTGGTAACGCTAGCTCGACCGCTACGGTGACGAACTATCTTGAGTCCAGCAGCATTGTAATCTCGAAAGAGGTAACAGCGACGAGCGGCGACCTAGAGAAGGCGCAGCAAAAGTCGTTTGATTTCACGATTGAGTTTTACGAGAACCAGGGTGATACGACGCCGGTGCGCACTGAGACCTTTGCGCTTGCTCACGGCGAACAGCACACGATTAAAAATATTCCGGTCGGCTTCTATTATAAGATCGTAGAGGCCGCGAAACCTGGGTTCAATAATGGCGAAGCGACCACAAAGACTGGAACGATAGTTGCTGATAAGAATGAAGTAAAGTTTAAAAACGATTACGCTATCACTGAGGCCTTGTCTGATGACGATGCTAAGATTATCGCCATCAAGAGCTTCGTGAGCGGGTATGAAAGCTTCTGGTTGGATCGTGATGAGTTTGTCTTCGTGATGACTGGCAACGGCGAGGTAAAGGAGAGTGAAGCTTTGACCAAACTCAACAATACCGCCGAGTTTACAGTAAATATTATGGATGAGGGGACGTTCGAATATCGTATTACCGAAAAAACGGTGAACGAGGACGGTTCGAGTGCCTTCCGCCCGGGTGTTTCAAGGCTTGAAGGTGACGAGGATATCATCGTGACGATTGTGACCGAGGACAACGGGGATGGCACTTTGAAGCTAGTTTCAAAGACCTACTCGAAGGACTCGAAGAAGATTTTCAATATTTATGAAGCGACGGGGACTTATGGTGAGGGTGAGACCGAGGGCGCGCTTGAGTTTGAAAAGATCCTTGAGGGTAGAGATTGGGAAGATTTCGATGAGTACACCTTTACAATTGAAAGTGCCGATGGCAAGTTGCCGGCCGAAACGACCAAGACCGTAAAGAAAGGCCAGACGAGCTTTGATTTCGGGGCAATCCACTACACCACTGAGGATGCTGGTAAGACCTACAACTATGTGATTCGTGAAACCTTTGACGCTGAAGTGATGAAGGGCGTAACCCCAGAGCAGGTGAGCGGAATTTCATTCACGGTCGTGGTGATTGACAACGAAGACGGCACGCTTAGCTTGCAAGTTTCCGAGTACGAGCATACTTTCGTGAACATTTACGCGCCAGAAAGCGTGTCGACTGACGAAAGCGAGCTAACTGATGGTCTATTTGACATCACGAAGATTGTCGAAGATGAATCTGGCAGCTTTGAAGGCGAGGAATTCGTATTTACGATCGAATCGGATGATTTTGAAACGAAGACTGTGATGATTGAGACCGCAACGGAGGCTTCGGCAGCGTTTGAGGACGCCTATATCTTTGACGAGGCTGGCATTTACCAGTTCGTGGTCAAGGAAACTGCTGGTGAGAACAGCGAAATGACTTATGACGAGACTGAGTATGTGATCGAAATTGAGGTGGTGGACAATCCGGCAGAGGGCAAACTCGAGATTAAGAGTGTTAAGATAAATGGCGAAGAATTCGACGGCGAGAATGGAATGGTGTTCACTAACATTTACGAACCGGAGCCAGAGCCAGAACCGGAGCCAGAGCCGGAGCCAGAGCCAG
>DGIF01000028.1:0-4745 GCA_002393165.1 Candidatus Saccharibacteria bacterium UBA3829 | reverse complement strand
GAGCCGGAGCCAGAGCCAGAGCCAGAGCCGATTGATCCGTGCCTAATGGGCGGTTGTGGTGGCGACATCGTGATTCCGGTAACGCCAGACACTGGTCGCTTCGCTAAGACGGGCCAAAACGGCGCAAAGGAAGAGCTTGGTAACATTAATTACCTGATTGGGGCGGGAGCTCTAACGATGCTGGGCCTAGCGGTATTACTTTTCAAAAAGCGAGGCTGAGGCTCTATCTTGACAAAAAAGTCAAAGTGTGCTATAATTAAAGGAGAGGCACTGAAGATCCCCCGAGAGGGGGATTTTTGGTGCAGAGGTAGGGGCGGTGCAGAAGCCCAGAGGCGCAGAGGCGCGGGCGTGCGGAGGCGCAGGTTTAATGGCCCGAAGGTGAGATTTCCCAGTTTGTAAGCTTGTAAAAAGAATCAAAGTATGCTATAATGGTAAGGATATTAACGTAAAGGAAGATATGAGTCGTATCGGAAAACAACCCATCGATATTCCGGCGGGAGTGACAATTACGGTCGGCGACAAAGAGATTACTGTCGCAGGCCCGAAGGGTCAACTCATTGTGCCGGTTCAGCCTCAAACGACCACGAAGGTCGAAGGCACTCAGATTGTCGTCACGCGAAGTGATGACGAACCAAAATCTCGGGCATGGCATGGCCTCCAGCGCGCGTTGCTCAACAATGCAGTGCAGGGCGTGACCAAAGGTTACGAGAAAAAACTAGAAATTAACGGTGTAGGCTTCCGTCTATCAGGCGGTGGTCAAGAGATCGAGATGGCGCTCGGGTTTTCGCATCCTGTGAAATACAGGGCCCCAGAAGGCGTCCAGCTCGCTACCAACAAAATGGAAATTACAGTGAGTGGCATTGACAAACAAAAAGTTGGTCAAGTTGCCGCCGAAATCCGCAGCCTCAAGAAGCCGGAGCCATACAAGGGTAAGGGCATCAAGTATGCGGACGAAGTGATTATCCGCAAGGCTGGAAAGGCAGGTAAGAAATAATGAAAAGCGTATTTAGAGCAAAGCGGACGCGGGCCAAAATTCACGGTACTGCGGAGAGGCCGCGCCTTTCAGTTCATTTTTCGAACTTGAATATTACTGCGCAGATTATTGACGATGATAAGAAGGCGACTCTTGCCTACGCTACGACGGTGGGTGCCAAAATGACTGGCACTAAGACCGAAAAAGCGGCGAAGATTGGCGAAGAGATTGCCAAGAAGGCCAAGACTGCAAAGGTAAAGAAAGTAGTATTTGACCGAGGATCTAAATTATATGCTGGCAGAATGGCTGCGCTTGCAGAAGCTGCTCGCAAGGAAGGATTGGAGTTTTAATTATGCCAGAAACAGACAAAAAAGCTCCGAGAGTGATTAACAAATCCGGCACTCTCAAAATGGATGACAAGACGGCGGCGACGAAGCAAGTTCGTGATATCGCTGGTCGCAAGATGGATCGCAAGAACCGTCGTGATCGCGTAAAAGCTGACGTGGCGCCGAAGGAATTTGACGATATCACGATCGCAGTGGACCGAGTTTCGCACACGGTGGCTGGTGGTCGTAGGATGCGCTTCAAAGCTGTAGTTGCAGTGGGCAACCACAAGAACAAAGTCGGTGTTGGTGTAGCCAAGGGCGGCGATGTAACGAGTGCAGTTGCTAAGGCGACCCGCAAAGCGAAGAAGTCAATGGTGACGTTCAACATGGACGGCGAGACGATTTGCCACGAGTGCCGTGTCAAGGTGACCGGTGCGGACGTATTGATGAAGCCAGCAGCGCCAGGTACTGGTATTATTGCTGGCGGTACAGTGCGATCAATTATGGGTCTCACCGGTGTGAAGAACTTGATTTCGAAGTCGCTGGGTTCGACCAACAAGGTCAACATTGCCTATGCAGTGATTGAAGGTTTGCGAGCGCAGGTGCCGCGCAAGGATTGGATTGTCAATGAAGGTCGTACTCCGGTGATGAAGACCGAAAAGACTGAAAAACCGGCAGAAACTGAAAAGCCAGTAAAGGCCGAAAAAGTAGCCAAGAAACCGGTCGAGAAGATCGAAAAGAAGGTTGCTGGGAAGGCGACGGCCAAGACCGCAAAGGCTGCTGAGGCCAAGAAGCCGGCGGCGAAAGCTGCGAAACCGGCAGCTAAGAAGCCAGCGGCAAAAAAGCCGGCAGCGAAAAAGGAGAATAAGTAATGAAGTACAATGATTTGACTGTCGAGAGAAACACTCGTCCATCTCGCAAAGGTCGTGGCATTGCGGCCGGGCAGGGCAAAACTGCAGGTCGTGGTACGAAGGGTCAGAAAGCCCGAACCGGTCACTACAAGATGCCAGCCGGCTTCATGGGCGGCCAGCGTGCGATTATGCAGGCAGTGCCGAAGCTGAAAGGTTTCAAGTCTTTCCACAAGAAGGCAGAAGTGGTCTACACTGATAGATTGAATGATCTAAAAGGTAGGGTGGATAACATCACTTTGGCAGATAAGAGCTTGATTTCGAGCCCGTACGTGAAGGTAAAAATCATCACTCGCGGCGAATTGACCGCCAAGATTGATCTTGAAACTCAGTTTGCGTCGAAGACGGCGGTTGAGGCGATCAAGAAGGCTGGTGGGTCATTCAAGAAGGTTGGAATCTTAAAGGAACCCAAAAAACAGGCCGAATAGTAAAAATAACTCCCCGCGGGGAGTTATTTTTTGTGATATAATTTTAGGTATTATGGAAGAAAAGGAATTGAAAACGAGCGTGGGGCAACGGGTGGCGATAATATTGATTGCGGTGGTAATGCTAGGTTCGATCATCGCGGGCTATGTGGCGATTGTACTGGGTGGCAGTAAGACATCTGGCCTGGACGACACGGCGGGGATCGGCAATGATAAGATTGCGGCTTATGAGGCGGCGTATAACGAAAAATTAGCGGCGTTCAAAGAGGTGTCTAAGGGTGATTTCGACAAATTTGTGGGATATCGGTCGGAAATCAAGGCCTACAATGAGGCGGCGGCAAACAACGGAGTGCTGCAGACGAGAGATTTATTAGTGGGCACCGGGCGGGAGCTTGCGGACGGTGACACGGATTATCTTGCGTATTATGTTGGCTGGTGTGCGGACGAGACAGTTTTTGACTCATCTTTTGATGACGTTGAGAACCCAACGTCTTTTAAAGCGGCGCTTGACGTCTCGCAGGGCCTGATTGAGGGGTGGAATGCTGGGGTGGTCGGCATGAAGCTGGGCGGTGTGCGTGAAATTACGATGGCCGGAGAGCTGGCTTATGGCGATTCGACGGAGATTTGCGGCGGATATAACAAGCCATTGCGCTTTCTGGTGATGGCGGTGGCAAAAGAGGGGGAGCTGGCTAGCGCAGCGGAAGCATTGGACCTTGCACAGCTTAAGCTGGCGTATGCGTATTATGGCATTGACTACGACGAGCAAATGAATCAGTAATTCCGGGGTGGAAGCTTAAAGCGGGAGCTTTATTGTTGACAAATTAGCACAAGTGTGATATAATGGTACTAGAAAGTATTTTTTGCGGGGTGAGGCAAATCGAACTTTACATTAGGTAAGCTTTGCCCCGCTTGGGCCCGAAAGGAGGAGATTTTATGGGTCCTTGGCATTATGAAATAAGGCTGACATTCAACTGGTGGTGGGTGTGGGGAATTGCCATGCTCGCCGCTTCGTTTATTGTCGGCCGCCTGCGGTATTACCGTGGGCCTCAGTCGGCGGGGAGGATCCCTGGAATTATGAAGCGGCGGTCCAGCCCGTCCAACGGCGCATGCTGGATCATGGCCGCCCTGTTTGGGGCAATCTTTGCCATCATGGTCATAAAAGAGAGCCATGATGGCTTGGCCCAGTGGAGTTTGAACATTCAAGACTCCATGAACAGGGACGTTCGTCCCGAGACGGGCCCCTTCGTGTTCTTTATGACGCTCGGTGCCGGCATAGCATTCTCCTTGATTGCGAGGTTGTTTGCTTTGCTGGGCGCTGTGTATGAGCTGTACGTTCTGCGCCGGGCAAAACAAGCGGAGAAAGACGCACGCCCGAACTGCAAGGTGGCTCGCGACGAGAAGCAGCCTGACTGGCCCCGCCCCCCTGTCGTGCTGGTGAAGCCGTCGCGTGGCGGTCGGCGCGGCGTCGGCTAATGCGAAAGAAGCTCCCGGTTTGCATCCGGGGGCTTTTTCCTGGTTTGGGGTTTTGCTGTCAACGTAATGTCAAGATAAAATGGTTATTGTAAAAAGAAAGACGTTATGTTAAACTGAAGATATGAAGGTAATGAAGTTGCTGTTTGGCGCTGGCGTAGTGCTTGGTGGCGCGGCGCTTTTGATTCTTAGTTCGCCGATATCGGCGACCACTTTTCAAGATTCGGTAGATGTGCAGTTTTCTTTTGACGTGTCACTGGGGCTAACCTTATCGTCTGATATATTGCTGATTGACGGACTATCTCCTGGCAATTCAGCACATAGTAACACAATATCAGTCGACGTGATGACGAACAACGTGAGTGGATATACTTTGTCGGCGAGAGTTGGTGGTGCTGGGCAGACCGCGGCAAATAATAGTTTGGTTGATACGGCCACGAATGCGGCTTTCACTAGCTTGGGGAGCGACGCTAGCCTGATATTGACGCAGTTTGGTGGCAACCAGTGGGGGTATACTACTAGTATTACTCCTGACATCATAGGGTCTACGCAGTATTCGGGATTGTCTTACGGATCAGACAAGACTATCAATGCGACTACGACTGCGAGTGGTACGGCGGTGGCAGGTTATCCTGGCACTAAT
>DGIF01000003.1 GCA_002393165.1 Candidatus Saccharibacteria bacterium UBA3829 | reverse complement strand
AAATTGTCAAGGTGCTCAATATCGATGAGAACCTTGCCACTTTGCTTGTCCAACGCGGAATTACGAACTACGAAGAGGCAAAGACTTTCTTCCGCCCTTCCCTATCGCAACTGCACGATCCTTTCTTGATGAAAGACATGGACAAGGCTGTCGAGCGTGTGCTCAGCGCCATCCGCAATGGTGAGAAAGTACTGGTTTACGGCGACTATGACGTGGATGGCGTAACCGCCAGCACCGTCATGGAAGATACCCTAAAACTCGCCGGCATTAGAGATATCGAAATCATGCTCCCGGATCGTTTTGTCGACGGCTACGGCATGAGCCCGCGCCTCATCACTCGCGCCAAGGAAACCGGCGCCACCCTTGTCGTCACCGTAGATTGCGGCTCGCGTAACCACGAAATCGTCAATGAGCTAAATGAACTAAATATCGACACCATTATCACCGACCATCATGAGTGCGCCGACGATTTACCAGAGGCGAAGGCCGTCATTAACCCGCATCGCAAAGACCAGCCGGTTGCAGAATTAAGTAACCTCGCCGGCGTTGGCGTCGCGTTCAAACTTGCCGAGGCGCTCGTGCAGTCCGGCCAAATCAAAAATGGCCAAGAAAAATGGCTGCTCGACCTCGTCCTCATCGGTACCATTTGCGACCAGATGACGCTAACTGGCGAGAACCGTATCCTTGGCTTCTACGGCATCAAAGTTCTCGCCAAAACTCGCCGCCCCGGGCTGAAAGAGCTCATGAAAAACGCCGGCGTGAACTCCATTACTTCAGAATCCATCGGTTTCCAGCTCGGCCCGCGCCTCAACGCTGCCGGTCGCCTCGAAACCGCTGAGTTATCGCTAAAACTTCTGCGCACCCACTCTGCCCCTGAGGCCGCCCCGCTTGCCGCCAAACTAGAAGAGCTCAACCAAAAACGCCGCACCGAACAACGTGCCGCTACCGACGAGATTCAGAAGCGTGATATCGGCGAAGCCTCAGTTATCATCGAAACCGGCAACTGGCACGAAGGTATTCTCGGCATTGTCGCCGGCCGCCTGGTTGAAAAATATCACAAGCCGGCCTTCGTCCTCACTGAGGTCGAAAACGGCATTTTCAAAGGTTCCGGCCGCAGTTTTGGCGATTTCAATCTCGCCGATGCACTAAAATATGCCGGAGATGCCATTATCTCTGGCGGCGGTCACGCCGCCGCGGCCGGCGTTCGCGTTCGTCAGAAAGACCTCTATGCTTTTCGCGAAAAGATGAACGCTTATCACGATAGTCTCCATCTCAAAAACCAAGAGCAATATTTCAGGACTCGCGCTGACCTTGATCTCGATTCGCTCCAGGATGTCACGCTCGATTTTCTAGAAGACCTGAAATTATTAGAGCCCTACGGTGCAGGGAATGAAGAACCGATTTTTCGACTGACCGGCGCAACGATTTTGGAAAAACGCCGCATGGGAGACAAAAACCAGCATCTCCGCCTTGATCTCCGCACGAAAGACGGTAAAACCATCAAAGCGGTCGCTTTCTTCGCGCCAGAAGAATGGCTAAATCTCCCAGACGATGCGGAATGCGACTATCTGATTAAGCCCGTCGAAAACGAATGGCGCGGCACCCGCTCCATCGAAGCCCGCCTCGTCGACATCATCACGTCATAAACCTTGTCAAGGAAATATTTTGCTATAATTAATAGCAGGGAAAGCCTTCTGGGAGGACCTTCCTTGGTTGGTTTCTAACTAGTCGTAAGACTAGTTAGGTTTTTATACGCATAGATAAAAAATCAACCCCCCCACCTGTGAAAAACACCCCACATTGCCAACCAGACCTTATTATGCTAAAATTAAACCATGAAAAGAGTCATTCTAAAGTGCAAACTAGAGGATCGCGATCGTTTCGAAAACAAACTCAGTGACATCGATATGGATTTCGGCGCCATCTATTGGCAACACGACCGCGTTTACGTTCCGCGAGGCTACAAGCCGCAGTCTAATTTCCCGCGCCTCGTCATGCGCACTGAGCTCAAAGCCATCGATGACAAGCCGCAGTACTATCTTATTTTGCGCCGGCACATTGAGGACTCCGGCATTGACATTATTGAAAAAACTCCAGTCTCCGACTATGCTGCTATGGCAAACATCATCCTCCAGCTTGGTTTCCGCCAAGCCGGCGAAGTTTCCCGCCGTCGCCAAGATCTCGATATGGGCGAGGGAACCATCATCCATCTAGATGAGCTTGATGGCCGCGACGAAACCTACGCCAAGATCGAAACCAACCTCACTGATACGGACTCGGTGGAGGCGGTTCGCTCTGATCTCACCAAGACTTTCGAAACTCTCGACGAGCACAACTTTATTAACAGTGCCTACTTCGAAATCTAGACTTAAAAGCCAGCATGAAAAAACAAAAAAACAAAAAATCAATCAAACAACGCCGGCTGTCTACCAGGGAAATTTTGATTATTCTGGCTTGTATTTTTGCGCCAATAGCGATTGGCTTTTTGAGCGGCGATTTGTTAGTCGGCGGCGCATTGCTCGCAACCGGATTGCTCGGCGGCTATCTCGCCGGACTGCAAAAAAGAGCCGGTTATTTTTTCGGTCTGATCAACGCCCTGTTGATTGCCTATGTCGGCTTCGAAAATGGCCTCTATGGCACATTCATCATCAACGCTTTTATCTTTGGGCCACTTGAAATTTATGGCTTTATCACTTGGAGCCGCCACCTTGACACTGGCCAAAACGTCAAAATCCGCCGGCTCGATCGTAAAAAGTCGGTCATCGTAACTAGCGCGTGCGTGCTTAGCAGTCTCGTGCTAGGTTATTTACTAACCAAGATACCTGATCAGCAGATGGCTTTTCTGGACTCCACCATTGGTTGCATTGATATTTGTGCGTTAATGATGATGAACCTCAGATACATGGAGTCCTGGTGGCTTTGGGTTATCAGTAGCATTCTGTCAGTCATTATGTGGGTGATTGCATTCTTCGAGGGTGGCCCCAGCGCCGCTATGCGACTAGTCTCTGCTGTCAGTTTCTTGGCCATCAATACCTATGGCGCCGTCAAATGGAACCTCGGGCTTAAAAACAAGAAGTCCTAGCCTCTCGGCGGTTCACCATCCGGCTCGCCGAGCAGTTTTTTAGACTTAATCTCGTAGCGCCTGCCGTTTACCGGCGAAATGTAATAATCCTCGTTTAATAAGTTCACAAACATCGTGAGATCCTTGTCGTCCATGATGATGATCGACCCATCGTCGTCCGTCATCAGCTCGAGCTGCATCTCGTCAGCATACTCGAGCAACTTATTCTGTGGCATTTCTTCCGCGATGTCCATCGCCTGCACTTTTTTGAGGATTGGTTTTTTGTTCGCCAGCAGGACATCGAGTGTCAAACCTTCTGCAAACGACAGTTTATATTTTTCGGTCAACTCTTTAGCTTTCGCCTCTGCGATTACCTGCGACTTAAAGTCATACTGAAATAGATTTTCAAACTTTGCCTGGTTAAATACAACAATGTTTCCGTCTACGATTGCCACCTGATTGTCATCTGGCATTTTGAGCGCAATTTCCGCCGAAAACGGCTCAAACGACTCGCCGTTAATTTCCCACGAAGTCGCGCCCTTTAAGGCCGACGACGCTGGGAGCAGTTTCGCGATATAGAACGTCTTCACGCCATCGTCGCCGCCCGGATAGGTAAACTTCGCGATAATCCCTTTGACCTTTTTAAAATCGTATTCGTTCTCCGAGAAATAGTCGATGTCTTTATATTCGTTTTCAATCAAATGAATCAAAGTCTCTGCCCGCCCAACTTTTGAAAGGGAAGTACGGTAGATTACTTTTTCCTCGCCGTCCGCCTTTTCGTATTCGCGGCACTCCAGGCCCTTATCCGCCTCTTCGATGATGAAGTGCACGGCTTCCTGCATGAACATCGACTTCACTGCGCCGGTCAGCTTGTCCGAGTATTTGATTTTATACGGCGTGTAGTTTTTGTTGAATAAAAACAACTCGGCCGACACATTGTTCTTGACCTCGTCCACCTCATTCGCCCAAAGGAACACATCAAAATCGTTATTTTCCATGTTATCTCCACTTAGTTTAACTAATTATACCACACACTAGGCTTCTGTTTCAGCCGGTTTCGCGGCGCGTGCGCGGGTCTCGTCTATTATATGTCTATAAACTACGTCATCTCGCGCCGCCTCTTCCTTTTCTTGATATCTTTTTTCAAACTCCTGGCGGGATTCTTCCGAAAACGGCAAAGTTTCCCTCACGTTCATTCCGGTGGACACGCACAGGCCAAACAGCATGGCTGTTTGTAGTTTCAAAAGTTTTTCACCTAATATTGTTTTCTTTGGGTCAATTTTTAGGGAGGCAATTTGCAGATCAGCCTGCTCATAAATTTCAGAAAGAAGCTTAAAATCCGTCTTGGGGTCAGGATCTCGCCCCAGGAGTATCCCACTCTCCACCCGCACCTTTCTAATTGCGCCGATAAGACCAGGCTCTTGTGGCGCCAAACCTAATATAAAATGTGGTGTCGCAAGTTCCTTCCATCTCCTGTCTTCGCGCTTACAATATTTTATCTCGGCGAGCCAATTATATTGCTCGCTCACGTCGAACTTTTTCTTAATAATCTCCTCGGACATGCTGGCGGTGACATCTACCGAAAAAGCCATGAATTTCGTCCTGCCAGACTTTTCTTTTCCATTTCCAACCCCAAAAATAACATCTGTCCCATTAAACATATCGTCATATTGGCTCGCGAGGCACGCAAAGCGCTGGCTGGCAGGCAAGAGCCCAGTGCTGTTGAGTAAATAAGCTACAAGCGGCTCGGAATTATTGACCCAGTAATTAGGCCTCTCTCCTGTTTTTATGGTGCTCGAGGCGGCCACATCTCTAGCTTTTTCGCCCCTACATCGCCGCTCGTCCCAGTCTAATACGACATCTTTATAATCAGGATGCCCCCTAAAATCCTCAAATTTAGGACGTCCATCGCGCATGGCCTGGCACAAGGCATTGCCCTCGCCCACAGGAGGGAAGTCCTGACGCCCTTTGCCGAGCTCGCCCCAACCTGGGGCCACTTCTTTGTTATGGCTAGGATACTTTTCCATAATTACATTATACCATGAAAACGCGCCCCCTTTCGGGGGCGCAATTCAATGGAGCGTCGGTGCGGTATCATGTCAACTACATCGACCCGTTCTCTCCGCAAGGTCGATTAATTCGTCGAGCATGCCCAGTCGCTGGTCTTCGCTGGTGACGACTGCCAAATTGAAGTGGACCTCGATTACGCCATTGCGCAGCAAATTCCGCAGCCGATCGGCATTGTCCACGAAGAGGCCGGAGTAGGCAGAGGAAATACAATTAACCGCGGAGACCATTTGGTCTATGTATTCCTCCGACGTGGGTAGCTGGCGGAAGTGGACCGACATCTTATCTGGTCCGAGCATCACGTACAACCCTTTTTCGGGTAATTTCCACGACCGGGTGAAAATCTTCTTGCCCCTTCCAGCAATATAACCATTCGTCATTATTATCACCTCCTTTCAGAAACATTTGGTTGTTTCGGCTCAGGAAGAGCCGCCACTGCGGCTGTTTTTTCGTCCGATCCAGGCCAGGACGGCGCTCAGCCATCCGGGGCGGGGCAGAAACTTCCAGCGGCGGCTACCTTCTAAAGACGGCCGGCGAAGAATCGGAAAAGGCACTTTACTCACCTCCATTTCCAAAAAACTAAAGAACAAAATAACCCACCTACTCCCCTAATTATACCACAAACGTAAAGAAAAATCAAGAGGGTGGCCACCACAATCCCAATAAAACAGGGAAGTGTTCGGTTATTACAACACAACCACGGGAAAGTGCAATAGGTAGTTGTTCGGCAAAATAACAGGGAACTTGTCCACATTTGTGGAAAACCGCCCAGTTTTCAAAATTGCCAAAAAAGTCCAAAAAAGCCCTTGCATTTTCTAAAAAAACATACTAAACTAAGAACAAGTGGAAACAATGACAAAAACCACAAATAAACATGCACATTAAAAACGTTTGAGGCCGACCAACTAGGAGTTTTGGCGCGCATTAATTCTCAAGCGAGATGCGTCAAAAAAATCGTGTGCACTTTCCTTAAAACACACCTCCCAATAAAACTCTAT
>DGIF01000019.1 GCA_002393165.1 Candidatus Saccharibacteria bacterium UBA3829 | reverse complement strand
GCGGGTGATTTGGCGTCTATTCTGACGAATTTGAAAGACGGTGACGTGTTGTTTATAGACGAGATTCATCGATTGCGGCGAGCGGTGGAGGAGGTGCTGTATTCGGCAATGGAAGACTATAAATTGGATATTGTGATTGGCAAAGGGCCGGCGGCAAGGTCGGTGCGGCTAGATTTGCCGCACTTCACGGTGATTGGCGCGACGACGCGTACTGGGTCGCTAGCGGGACCGCTTCGGGATAGATTTGGGATTATCCATCGATTGGAGTATTACAAAGAGCCGGAGATCGAGCAGATTATTAAACGAACAGCGGGGATTCTTGGGACAGAGATTCGTGCGGACGCTTGCGGGCTGATTGCGACGAGGTCTCGGCTGACACCAAGGATTGCTAACCGGATTTTTAAGCGGGTGCGAGATTATGCAGATGTGAATGGAGATGGGATCGTTGATATGAGAGTGGCGAAGGACGCTCTTTCGTTAATGGAAATTGACTATCTTGGATTGGATCCGGCAGACAGGAACATGCTGCGGTTGATGTGGGAGAATTACGGAGAGCGGCCGGTGGGGCTTAGCACGATCGCGGCTTTAACCGGTGATGAGGCCACGACGATAGAAGATTTTTATGAACCATATTTGATGCAACTTGGGCTAATTGCGAGAACGCCAAAGGGTCGTGTGGTGACGGAGAAAGGACGGAAACATTTACAAGAGAATGACTCAGGGTCCCAGGGTTTACAAAATGAGAAAAATAAGGTATAATTAAAAAAAAGGAGTTTGATATGGACGAGGGCCTAACAAAAATTCGGCACGCAAGAAGTAGGAAAGACTTTCCGTTTTTGAAGCTGGAAGATGATGAATATGTTGAGTTTTCGTTTAAGCGCTCCAGGCTTTGCTTGATGGCAATTTTTGGAGGGGTAGCGACTGGTCTTGTGGTGATTTTATTGGCGTTTCTATTGGTGTTGCTTGGACAGAAAACATTAGACGAAATGGGCCGGAATTTTATGTATGTAATACTGACCTGTTTAATTGTAGCGGCAATGTTAATGGGGCTAGTGGCGTTGATTGTATATAGAGGAAATCGGCTATTTATAACGAATAAGCGGGCCATTCAG
Organism: Candidatus Saccharibacteria bacterium UBA3829; assembly: GCA_002393165.1. Taxonomy (GTDB): domain Bacteria; phylum Patescibacteriota; class Saccharimonadia; order Saccharimonadales; family Saccharimonadaceae; genus Nanosyncoccus. The sequence continues at coordinate 9,232 of DGIF01000019.1, read as the reverse complement.
ATGGTGATGAAATCACCGTTGGCAACTTCGGTAAACATGATTGACCTGCAATCGATTGAAGATGCCAGCTTCCACCAAAGCGGATTGATGCAGAAAGTTTTTCGCTACGGTACGTTTCGTTTGTCTACGATAGGGGATGAGACAACATACACCTTCCCATATTCGGACATTTCACCGTCTGAGCTTAAAGCGGTCTCAAAATTAATTACTGAATCGAAGCTAAAGAAGGAAGATTAATCGTTTTTATTGCGACTTTGTTTGATGTAGGCGTCTTCTTTTTCGAGAGTGGCTTTTAGGATGTATTGTTTGCAGTGATTGTTGGTGTCGCAATTGGCAGGCTCATAGGAATAAGAGCTCATGGGGTCGCCTAGATTAAAGCCGGAAGGATCGGTCCAAAGGGCTGGGTCGATGACCGTGATATTTTCTTCGCTGATTTCACTAGGATAATAGCCGTGGTTTTTGAAGAAACTTTCTTCGAGAGCGTAGTACATGGCGTTAATGGCAGTTTTGCGTTGCTCGTCGCGATCGAAAGCGTCGAGGTTGGATTTTTGAATGAAAAACAGGATGAAGAGGAGCGATGCAAAGAGTGCGACGATGATTAATTCGAGAATAGTAAAGCCAGATTTCGTTTTCATATGGTTATTATAGCATGAAAAAAGGCCTTACGGCTGATTTTTCTAGTTTGGCTTGGTAGTACCGACTGGGATCGAACCAGTGACCTTGGGCTTATGAGTCCCACGCTCTAACCATCTGAGCTACGGTACCACACGGGGTAATTATAACATGTTTTTTGGTATGCCCAGAGGGATTCGAACCCCCGGCCTTTTGGTTCGAAGCCAAACGCTCTATCCAACTGAGCTATGGGCACATGGTAATTACCGTTACATTTTAACACATAATCGAATAAAAATAAAGACCGTAAGCGTGGCGTCCGGGTTGATTGGCACGAATCTTGTTTGAAAAAGGTTATGAAAATCTTAAAAATAATGTATAATTATAATGATGTTACGTCAGAAGTTAGATGTGCGTTTAGATGCTAGTGGGGTGGCGGTTTGTTTGTTGTTGGTGGCGACACTATTTGTTGGTGGGTTGCTAATTTCCACTAAGGTAACGGCGGATCAGGTGATAGACCAGGTGTCGGTGATTGTTCCGCCCATGTGCTCGCTGACCGGTTCGATTGAAGTTGGAGAGGAACACACTGCGACGACGATGCCGGGGGCTTATGTGCAGGATATCGGTACGACGAACCTAAAAGTGTTGTGCAATGACTATGAAGGTTTTGCTTTGTATGCGGTGGGTTATACTGGCGATGTAGAGGGTGGAACTAATTTAGTTGGTGTAAACACAAGCGAAGTAATCGCGACGGGCACAGCCACGAGTGGAGACACAAGTAACTGGGCGATGAAGTTGACGAAAGTGGATAATCCTGGCGGTGGTGCATCTGATGTGACTTATCAACCGGAGAATTTGACGATTCTAAATAGCTTTTCTAGTTACCACGCAGTGCCAAGTAGTTATACAAAGGTCGCTGCGTATCATGCCGCGACGGGGTCCTCTGCGACCGACCAGGTGCTAGGCTCTAATATCGAGACGACTTATGCAGCTTTTGTAGCGACGAACCAAGTGGCGGATACTTATGTGGGACGAGTGAAATATCTCCTAGTGCATCCGGCAAGTGTAGATTATGTGTCTACGAATGGCATTACGGCGGTTTATCAGGCTTATCCGGGGAGTGGGGCAACCTTTGCCGATGGTAGTACTACGAATACAGTGGTGTTTCGTAAGGTGTGCGAGGCGGATGCGGGGGGTGGAGAATACGCAAGCTGTCATTGGATGGTGACGGATGGTGAATATAAGGAGCCGATTGGCTATAAGGGAGCGTGGTTGGTACCGCTTAACCCAAGTAACCCCGACGTTTTCGTAGACCAGAACGGCGTGGATGATTGGATTTATACGCTGAATAATATGAATGGGGCGGATAGCTTTCTTGGCATGACGATACCGGTTTACACTTACGACGGACATGCGGTAGTGTACGACGGGAACGGTGCGACGGCGGGGGATATGAGCCATGTAGCAAGTAGGTTTGGTAGGTCTGGTAGTGGTGGTACAGCGGATCTGATTGCACCAAATTTCTATAAGAGTGGATACGGTTTTGTGGGGTGGTCGACAAGTAGCTCGGCTACACCAACTAATGGCGCGACGATTTATGGGCCAAATGAAACAGTGGATGAGTCGGACTTCTCTTACGATGCCAATGGCAACGTGACTCTCTACGCGGTGTGGGTGCAGTCTACTGGTAGTATGCAGGATTTTGTTTGTTCCAGCCTGACTGTTGGTGGGATCACAGCTTTGACGGATGCAAGGGACGGGAACACTTATGCGGTTGGTAGGGCGGGCGATGGTAACTGTTGGATGCTAGAAAACCTGCGACTTGGCGGGTCAGCGGTTCTGAATTCTGGTAACACGCACAATCCGGCGATTTCGAGCTTGGGGTTATCTAAAGATGTGTGGTGCGATACGCAGAATGCTGATTGTGTTAATCAGGCATTCATAAATACCAATAATACTAATGTTGGTGGGGTTAATGAACTGGGGAAGCCTTTAGTGTCGACTGATCAAACAGATACTTTGATCTTATACGGCGAAAGGGCGCAATGGTATGGATATGGTAATTACTATAACTGGTATGCGGCGACGGCTGGAACGGGAACGTATGGTAGTAGTCACGGTGACAATGCGCCAGGTGACATTTGCCCGAAAGGTTGGGGATTGCCATCTAAAGCGCAGTACGGTATTTTGGCAAACGTAACGGCGACAGATTACCCCTACAATTTGGTTAGAGCTGGCATGTATACTAGGGTCTATACAGGCTCGTTTGTTTGGGCGGTGCTTTATTCTGCCTTTCGAGCCGCCTATTGGACTCGGACTGCGGTGTCTGGCGCTTCCGCATACTATTTCGATGGAGAGAATGCTGATGATTCTTCCATAATTATGCCATATGGCCTGTCGGTGCGTTGTCTTTGGCCAGGCTCGTAAGAGCGTGATATAATGATTGGTGTAATAGTGGAGTGATATGGAGCGTGATAATACTTTTTCGGTGACGCCGATGAACCAGATGATTAAGCTTCAGCCGGGTGAAGTTTTTTTGACCTCGATTACGGTGGTGAATTCGGTTAATTCGGCGGGCGAGTTTAGTTACAAGGCATATGTGGTGCCGTATAACGTGCTGTCTGGAGAGTATGACGTAGACGTGACGACGATGACCGGACGGACGCAATTAGTGGATTGGGTGACGATTTTAAATCCTACTGGCACACTTGCGCCGAATGAGACGGCAGAGGTTGAGCTTGAGATTCAAGTGCCGGAGAACGTGGCGGCGGGCGGACAATACGCGGCGATTGTAGTGGGAGTGGACGATGAAAAAAGCAGGACGCAGAGCGGTACGACGATTCGGAATGTAAAGGAGATTGCAAGTGTGATTTATGCGAATGTGGAGGGTGAAACCGTCCATGGTGGTAGAGTGCTGGAGAATAATATACCTGGGTTTGCGGCGACCGTGCCGGTGAAGGTGGAGGCGATGATTGAGAACACTGGGAACACGCACGAGGTTGCGGAGGTGACGATTGCAGCTTCGAATTTGTTGACTGGTGAAACGGTTTTGCCGACGGAGTTTGACGACGGCAAATATTCGGAGATCGTCATGCCGGAGACTACGAAGTTCGTTACACGAGAGATTAATGGTTTGCCGATGCTTGGGATTGTGAAGATATCGCAGTCGATTTATTATAACTACGCGATCTCTACTGAGGAGAAGGTGGTGGTTATTTGTCCGATCTGGTTTATGGTTCTAGTTGTAGTGACGTTGATGGCAGTGATTGCAAAAGTGGTTGGCGTTGTTCAAAAACATAAAAAAGCCGGCGGGTGTCGTAGAGCCGTTTGATTAAGAACTTAAAAAGTAAAATAGTTAATTCGCCTGTGCTATAATGTAGGTAGATGGATAGTCAACCTAAGTTTTGCATACATTGTGGGAAAGCTTTGCAGCCTGGCCAGAGTTTTTGTACAAATTGCGGGGCCAAGATTGCGGCGCAATCCGCAGCGCAGCCTGTGGCGCGACCAGTAGGACAACCGGTGGCACAGCCGACCGAGCAGCCTTCGGCTACGTTGTCAGCGCGGTCAAAGAACTCTAAAAAAAGAGCTTGGATTTTATCGGGACTAATGGTTGGCGTGCTGGCGGCAATTGCGGTAGTGCTCGCTGTAACTTTGAGCAGCAAGATCCAGGACCGTACGATTATGGTTTATATGATAGGCTCAAACTTGGAGTCGGAAGCAGCGGCGGCGAGCTTAGATATTATGGAGATGAGAGATGCAAACTTCGATTCGGAGCACACTAGGGTACTAGTTTATACTGGTGGGACTAGAAGGTGGGCGCTAAGTGAAATTAGCGCGGAGGAAAATGCCATTTTTGAAATAGTGGATGGCGATCTGCACAAAGTGCAAACCTATGACAAACACTTGATGACAGATCCTCAAAACATAATAGATTTTGTAGATTATGCGTATGAGAACTATCCGGCGGATTTGTATGATTTAGTGTTCTGGGATCATGGTGGCGGACCGATTTTTGGTTATGGGGTTGACGAAAATTCAATTTCTGGCGTACCGATGAAGTTGCCTACATTAGCTAAGGCTTTAGCCGGAACTAAATTGGTAGTTGCCGGAAAAAAGTTTGACATGATCGGATTTGACGCTTGTTTGATGGGGAGCGTTGAGGTCGCAAAAGCGCTCAGCCCGTATAGTGATTACATGGTTGCTTCAGAAGAAGTGGAGCCGGGAGACGGATGGGATTACGGTTTTCTGGATGATTTAGGAAAAGAAAGGAAAGCTAAAAGCACCGAGGAGTTGGGGCGAAGTATTATCGACAACTATATTGCCTACTACGAGGACTATGATTACAACGTAGATACCTCTTTGTCTTTGATTGACCTTAAAAGAGTAGATAAACTAGTCGGCTCGGTGGATGAGCTGTTCTCAAATGTTAAAGAAGAAATTAACGCGCAGACTTTTTCGCAATATTCGCGTTTGATGACGCGAGACAGAGTCTATGGCTATACTGGCAGAGACAGTCAGTCATACGATCTAGTAGACCTAATGGATCTTTGCGGAAGTTTGCAGGGTAAATATGGTGATAAAGTTAATGAAATTAGAAATAATTTTAACGACATGGTCCTATATAGCAAAAGCAATATGAATAACACCAATGGGCTGTCGGTTTATTTCTTGAATTTTAACAAGGTGGAAGCGGAAAGGATGTTGGCTAGTTATAAGGACGTGGCGTTCTCGGAAGGTTATTATGAATTTCTGACAAAATATAAGAATTTTGTAACCGGTGATCGAATGGTGTCGAGGTCTGTCTACAAGGATTTGAACGAGGAGAAGGTAGATGGGAAAATTGAGATCGAATTGACGGATGAGTTGAGAGATAACTACCAAAGCGGTGAAATCATTATTTTTAGAAAACTAGGCGACAACAAATTTATGCCGGTGTACAGAAGTTCGGAAGTTGAGCTAGCAGGAAATAAATTAAGAGCGACATCTAATAATTTGCAATTTGTGATTGAAGTGACTGGAGAAGAGGGGACTGAATATGGTTGGTCGGCGATGATAGAGAAAGAAAGAACAGAGGAGTATGCGGACTACGTAACGTTTGGGGTGTTGTATTACAATGATGATTCTTTGCTAGGCTTTTCACCAAAGAGCTACGAAATGTATGTAAGAGTGCCAAAAGGTAGTGATGAAGCGCAGATAAAAGATATTAGGGTGAGCTCAGATACGGATTTGGCTAGTAAAATGAGTTTTGCGCCTGATAAAATTAAGTTTATCGATTTTATGGTCGGAACATATAAATTATATAATGAAGCTGGCGAATTAGATTACAATCTGGAAAGTCATGGTGTATTGTACGGTACGGAAGCTAATATAGAGGACGGTGATAAGTATAAGATAAGGTTGGTGGGGCTAGATTATGACTTTGGGGATATCTATAATGGCGAGTTTCAAAGCACAGATGATTATTATGCTGGATTTATTTTGCACGATACGCAGGGTGATTTGCATAGGTTAAATTTGGTTCACGTCGAACAATAATTTGAAAGGAGTAAAGAATGAAACAATGTGGAAAGTGTGGGCAAGAAATTGTAGAGGGCGCAGCGTTTTGCGCAAATTGCGGTATGCCAGTCAATTCTTCGGCGTCGACTACGGAATTACCGGCTGGTCTCTCGATGCCAGTTATGACGCCGCCGGCTAGTTCTTCAGCGTCAGTTATGGCGTCGGCCGAAGAGCCCAAGAAAAAGACGGATGGTAAGATAATTATTATGGCGACGGTAGGTGTTATCGGTTTTGTGGTTGGCATAATAGGAATCTCATTGGCTGTAGCGGGTGGTAATAAAGGCCAGAATGACAGTCAAATTGTGGCCAACAATTCTAATAATAGTAGCGGTACGATCGACGTAGTGCCGTCTAGTACTAAGGTTTTGTATGCTGGGTATGAGTTTGTGGTCCCAAACGGATATGACTACGAAGTTACGGACTCATATGGCGGCGAGGAAGCGCTAGCGACTTCGTCAAACGTGGATGAGTATATGGCAGTTACTTTTTATGACGAGTCTGCGACTTTCGCGCAAGTGGAGGATAATATGAGTGATTTGGCGGATTACTTAAGCGAAGGAAATGACGGTGCCACCGCGACTTCGAGCGTCGAAACGGTTGATGGAGTGAAATTCTTGTGTTTTGATTTTGGGGATATGGAGGAGGCTGGCATGATGTATGCAATATCTGAAGCCGACTTGTATTATTTCCAGACGGTTATTCTGACTAAACCAGGTGCGTCCGGCAAACAATATTTGGGCGATGTGGCAAAAATAGTAAAGTCTGCACAGAAGAAAAGTGATGCTAAAAAAGCGTTTGATGGCGCCGCGACTGACAACGTATCGATGCCAAAGCTACGCGTCAGTGATTTGTAGTTAGTAAACGAGAAAAGCAGGGCTGCAAGATGAAACTTTTTGTAGTAAGACACGGGCAGACGGATTGGAATCTGGAACACCGGGCGCAGGGGTCGGTGGATATTCCGCTGAATGCGACTGGTATTTTGCAGGCAGAAGAGGCGCGTGATAAGCTGGCCGGGATGCAATTTGATATTTGTTACGCTTCGCCTTTAAGGCGGGCAAAGAAAACAGCGGAAATTATAGTGGGCGATAAGTGTCCGATTATATACAACAGGTTGCTAGTTGAAAGATGTTTTGGAGACTTTGAAGGGCTAGTGGGGGAAACTTGGGACGCTATAACTGGCGGAATAGATATATTTGATTTAAAGCTAGATTATGGCGGGCGTAGTGTAGAGTCAATGAGCGCGGTGCTTAAGCGTGCGCGTAGGTTTTTGGAGTTGGTAAAAAAGGAAAATCCTGATGCTGCGCGCGTGCTGGTAGTAGCACACGGAGCGTTGCTTAGAGCTCTCCATTTCAATATTGTGGGTTATGATGAAAATACTGATTTTCTGAATCCGCGGCTGAAGAACGGGGAGGTAATGGAATATGAGATATGAGGTTTTATGGGGGCCTAGGCAGTGCGGTTAGTTTAGCAATGGTCTGAATTGGCAGTATGCAGAATCAAAAGGTTGAGAGTGGACTTTGTTGTTTAACTTGGCACACCCGACACGATTTGAACGTGCGACCTTCAGGTCCGGAACCTGACGCTCTATCCAGCTGAGCTACGGGTGCATGCGGGCTTATTATACCATGAAGCGGGGAAAGAATAAACCATAGGCCTGGTGGCTTGGTAGGCCTTTTTTGGTGCGTTGGCGGGTGGGGGATTGAAAATAATTTTTTGGTGTGGTAGGGTGGCGGCATGCGAGAAGCGTGGAAGTCAGTAACTGCGAAGCTAAAGCGACTTGGCCGACGGGATTTTTGGACGCGGGAAATTCATCAATCGTGGTTTGTGGTGTGGCTGTGTGTTGGAGTGGTGGCCGGAACGATTGTGGGCATCATATTTCGGGTAAAATTTTTTGCTTCAGGATGGTTTGTTGTGCTCAGCGGGTTTTTGTTTATGATTTGCCTGTTGCGACCCCTGTTAATATGCGGCGTTTTAGCATTATCAGCGGGTTTTTGGTTGAGTTTTGCGCGTGTGGCGGTAGAACTTACTGGCGAGGATTACGTTCGGCGATTATACGGATCTAGCGTGGTAGTGACGGGAGAAGTCGATGGCGATGCGGAAACTGATGGCTCGGAGACGAAAATGAAACTTGCTGATCTGAAATTTGGTGAGGGTTGCGGTGAAACTTCAGCGGATGCGGTTTGCCATGCGGTGCAGGGCAGCCTGTATGTGACGGTGGCTAGAAATGAACAGTTAGGGCGAGGTGACAAAGTGACATTGGCGGGCAAGATGGCGGAAGGGTTTGGCACTTATGCTGGGTATATGTATAAGCCGCGGATCGTGTGGTGGGCGCGACCGGACCCGCAGCCGTGGATTTTGGCAGTGCGAGATTGGTTTGCAGAAAGAATCGTGAGGACGGTTGGCGGAACGGAGGCGAAGCTTGGCTTGTCATATCTCATGGGGATGAAATCTGGATTGCCGAGTGAGTTGGAGGAGAGTTTAAGGACGGTGGGGCTAACTCATATCGTGGTGGCGAGTGGCGCGCACCTAGCGATTTTGGTGGGAATAGCGCGGAAGGTGTTTGGGCGGTTGTCACGATTTGCGGGGCTGCTGTTTTCTGGGATGTTCATTGTGATTTTCATGGCGCTGGTGGGCTGGACGCCGTCGATTTTGAGAGCGGGGATTATGGCACTCTTGACGTTAATTGGCTGGTATGTGGGGCGAAAGATTAAGCCGTGGCGGATGATCTTGATGGTGGCGGCGGGGACGTTGCTGATGAATCCGATGTTCGTGATTAATCTAGGGTGGCTATTGTCGTTTGCGTCGTATGCGGGAATTACGATAGCGATGCCGAAATTGGCAGAGTTTTTCTACGGTGAGAAGAAGCCGGGGTTCGTGGGCGGCATGGTGCTGACGACGATAAGTGCGACGGTGATGACGTTGCCAATAATACTGTATTTTTATGGGCAGGTGTCGCTGATTTCGGTGGTGGCAAATCTATTGATTTTACCAACATTGTCGCTGGCGATGGGGGTGACGTTTTTGGCTGGGGTGGTGGCGGGGGTGCCGTTAGTTGAAGTGGCGG
>DGIF01000016.1 GCA_002393165.1 Candidatus Saccharibacteria bacterium UBA3829 | reverse complement strand
GTGGTGAAATTGGTATACACGTATGCCTTAGGAGCATATGCCGCAAGGCGTGCTGGTTCAAGTCCAGTCGCGGGCACCATAATCGAAATCAAATCGGCCTGGCCGATTTTTTTAGTGATTGTGGCCTAGCGCTTCCTTAAAAACTTCGGCTTCACGATGCTGAAGTTGATGGCGTTCTTTTGGAAGGTTTTGACGGCGAGGCGGATGGCGATAACAGCAAACAATACGACCACGCCAATACCGATGCAAAATTCCGGCACGCTAATTGTGCCAAAGCCATTTCGGAGCATCAAGGCCACTGGGGCGGAGAGCGGGAAATAAGTGAAAAGTTGCACGATGAGGTTTGGCTCTGTCATAAACATCTGCATGAAATAAAGTGGGAAGACCATGATAATGATAGCTGGGCCGATAAACGAGGACGCGTCGCGCGCGGTAGAAACTAGCGACCCGACAAAGGTGCAAACTCCGGCGTATAGAACCGCCGAGGCAATGAAAAGCAGAACGCTCAGCGCAATCGACACCGGGTCAATTTCGACCATGGCGAGAATCGACGCCACCATAGCGTCATCGCGTTTAGCGAAGACCAAGAGCAGCACCGGTATCACAAGCGCCGCAATTTGGATGGCACCGAGGGTGAGCATAGCGATGATTTTGCCGACAATCAAATGTTTAGATGAGATTGAGGTAAGAATCATCTCGCTGATGCGATTTTCTTTTTCTTCTACCACGGTGAGCAAGAACCGGTTGCCGCAAAGTGCAATAAACATAAAGAACACTATCCCAATCGCGAAGGGAATGACGGCTTTGCCGAGCGCATTGGAGTCCGCGCCGTCTTTGGTGAGTTTATTATCAACCACTTCGTATTCACCGGTCAGGGCGATAGCGTCAAGTTCGCTCACCCTTGTCGTAGCATCTTGCGACAAGATGAGTTTTAGGATACCGCTGTCAGTATTGAAGATTTCTAACCCCTCGGAAATATGATAAAATTCGGCTTTCCGGTTTTCGGCAAAATCGGCGGGGATGTAAAAGTATAGATCCGCCTCACCGTTTTTAACCATTTCGATGCCGTATTCTTTGTCGCCGTTGATGACGTATGGCGCGCCGGGCGACAAAATGCCGGCGTCGTCGGTAATTGCGATTTTGGTTTCTTCGTCAAAGTGCACGTCGGTGTCGACACTCGCGGCCGAAATAAAGCTGACAAAGTAGACAACGCCGATAAATAGAGGAATGAGTAGCGTCGCTGCCCAAAAGGCCGGCTTTTTGAGCTGGCGAACGATTTCGAATTTAGCAACTTGCAAAATGTGTTTATTCATAGTTTTCCCCATAAACATCTACGAAAATTTGGTCGAGGCTTTTGCCGCCAAATTCTTTTTTAATTTCAGCGATTGTGCCGTAAGCGCGAGCGGTGCCGTCTTTGAGCAGCAGAGCGCGGTCGCAGAGTCGCTCAACTTCATCCATATAGTGCGTAATCATAATAATGGCGGCACCTTTTTGGTGAAGCTCTTCAATGATTTCCATGAGCAGCCGGCGATTCATCGGATCAAAACCCTTAGTGGGCTCGTCTAGAATCAAAAGCTTTGGGTCGTTCATGATAGTGATACCGAGCTGGATTTTTTGTTGCTGGCCGCCGGATAGTTTTTCGACTTTTTCGTTGATTTTATCGAAAAGCCCGACCCGCTTGAGATATTTTTCGCTCCAGGCACGCGGGTTCTTCAATCCTTTAAGCTCGCCGAAATAAATCATGGTGTCGATGACATTTTCTTTACGATAGAGCCCGCGCTCTTCCGGTAGATAACCGATCGTTATGGACGAATCTTCGGAATTATACTTTTTGCCGTCAACAAGCAATTCGCCGGCGGTCGGCTGGTAAAGGCCGAGCAAGGCTCGTACCGTAGTGGTTTTCCCGGAACCATTAGCGCCGAGCAACCCGAAGATTTCACCTTTTTTAACGGTGAACGATAAGTCTTTGATCACAGTCTTGCCGCCAAAGGACATTTTAAAGTGGTTAATATCAACTATATTCATAGCTTCATTATAGCATTACTTTCGATAGTAGAGTATAATTTAGATATTATGGTGTATTTGGATTTTGCGGCGACGGCGCCGCTGATTGCCGATGCGAGGCGGGCAATGCGAGAGGCGGAGGAGAAGTTCTACGCCAACGCTTCGGCGCTTCACACGCCAGGTCATCTCGCGATGAATGAAGTCGAAAAAGCGCGAGAGCTGCTGGCACAAGTGATCAACGCTGAGCCGGAAGAGATTATTTTTACCTCCGGCGCCAGCGAATCTAACAATACCGTGATTCGGACCTTTGAGGGGCACCAGATCGAAACGTCGCCACTGGAACATCACTCCATCATCGAAGCAGCGAAAGTATGCCATGGCGATAAGCTGCCGAAGCTTTACTCTTATATGTTGGCCAATAATGAAACCGGCGAGATTCTAGATCTCGAGGCGATCAAGAAAAAATCGGCAAAAAGCCAGGCGCCAGAATCGTCGGAGCTTTTCGACGCCAAAAACGACTGGGGAAAGCCTCTGGTCACTGAACGACGCGGCGCGTATTTGCATTCTGACCTTACACAAGCACTCGGCAAGATCCCGGTCGACGTCAAAAAACTCGGCCTGGATTACGCTACTTTTTCAGCGCACAAGATTGGTGGCCCGATTGGAGTTGGCGCACTGTATGTAAGACGAGGCGTGCCGCTGAAGCCGTTGATTATCGGCGGCAACCAAGAAAATAAACGGCGCGGCGGGACCTATAATACCGTAGGCATTGTCGGTTTTGGCGCAGCGTTATCTAAGCTGTGGACTGAGAAAAGTTGGGAAATTTATGATACGAAAGTCCGCAAGCTTCGCGACAATCTAGCAAATCGAATTTTGAGGGAAATCCCCGGAAGTAGTTTAAACACCGACCTTACGCGCGGCAAATCGTTGCCGAACATTTTGAATGTGTCATTTCGCGCAGCCGAAGGAGAGTCTATTCAGCTTTACCTCGACGCGGAAGGCATCGTGGTATCTACCGGCTCGGCTTGCGCGGCTGGCGACACTAAGCCATCACACGTTTTGATGGCCAAAACCGGTGACGCCGAAGTGGCGCATTCGTCGATTCGTTTCTCGTTCGGTCCAGAAAATAGCGCGACGGACATCGAAAAAGTAATGGCCGTTTTGCCCGGCATTATTGACCGTTTACAAAAAATTAGTACAATCAAAATGTAAGGAGCGCCATGGAGAATCAAGATTGGGTTTATACGGAAAAAGTTAAAGACCATTTTTTGAACCCGCGGAATTATTTGATGGGTGATGAGGCTGCTTTCGTAGCGGACGCAGTTGGTATCGTGGGGAATCCGGTTTGTGGCGACCAAATGAAAATGTATATCAAAGTGGACGACGACGTAATCTCGGACATTCGTTGGAAAACTTATGGCTGCGCTTCGGCGATCGCCTCAACCTCGGCTTTGTCCGAGCTCGCAAAAGGTAAGACTCTGGACGAGGCCCTCAAGATTGATGCAAAGATGATCGACGATTATCTTGGTAATCTGCCAAAACATAAGTTCCACTGCTCGGTGCTGGGCCACGATGCGCTACGCGAAGCCATCACGAATTATCGCGAAAAAACTGCGAAATCGTAATTTTGTGTGTTATAATCATAAGCAGGATGGGAAAAATTGCGCGATATTTGAATCAGCTGATTGTTGGTAACGCCTTTGATTCATTGGAAATGTTGGAAAAGTATGCTACCGACCAATCAGTACTTTTTGTGAAGCCTAAATTAGTAGCGGTGCCAGAGTCGACTGAAGATATTCAAAAGCTCGTGCGTTTTTGCGGACAACTAGCCGCTAAGGATATTAAGGTGCCAATTACCCTGCGTGGTTCTGGTTCTGATTCCACTGGCGCCGATCTCGGGAGTGGAATGGTCATCTTGACCGAGAAACTCAACAACCTACTGGAGGCCGATAAGCGCGAGCGGTTGGTGCGCGTCCAGGCCGGGATTACGCTAAGAGAACTCAACACGGCATTGTCCGTGAATGGGTTGACCATTCCAATTGCCGGACACGAATCTGAAACTATTGGTGGTTTGATTTCAAACTGCCCACTAGATGATTATGCTAAATTGCACGGCGGAATCGGGAATTTTGTGGAACGAATCGAAGTGGTGCTGGCGGACGGATCTATTTTGCAGACCATGCGGATGAGCGGCCGAGCGGCGAAGAAAAAAGCCGCTGAAAAAAATACCGTTGGCAAACTTTACAGTAAGATTATTAAGTTGGGCGATAAGCAGGCAGCCACGATCAGAGAACTTGACAAATCGCCCTGTGGACGAGCGGGTTACCCCACTATCGCGAAGGCGTTGCAAAAAGGTTCGGTAAATCTTATGCCGCTGTTCTTCGGCGCCCAGGGCACACTAGGCATCATCACCGAAGTGATTCTCCGAGCTGTGCCGATTGAAAAATCGACTAGGCGCATCCTGGCTACATTTGACGAGTTTGAAATGGCGCAAAAATTCTTAGAAATGGTGAACCAGATGAAGCCTCAAAGGTTAAATGTTTACGATGTGCGTGCCATTAAGATCACTGAAGAAACCGGCAAAAAGCTCGGCAAGATCATCAGCAAGCTGGAGACCGGATTCGTGGTGTACGCCGAAATCAGCCGTCGGGCCGGCGCGACGCTGCGCAAGATCGAGAGCGTGCGAAACGTTTTGCCAAAGACCACGCGGCTGTTAGTCGAATCCAGCAAGAATAAGCCCGAGCTGGACGAGTTCGACAATGTCTTGGCAAATTTTGCGGGGCAATTGCAAAGCGATGACCGGCCGCCGCTGATGACGGATTTCACCGTTCCAGCCGAAAACCTCGGAAAATTCATAGAGGATCTCAAAGTTCTGGAGACTAGCATTGACGCTGAGCTCGCGCTGTACGGTTCATATGCAACTGGATGTTATAGCTTGCGACCGAAGTTTAACGTGGCGGACAAAGATTTTAATAAGAAAAGCGTGGCCTTCGTCCGGGCTGGTAGCTATATAATTCGGCGACAAGGCGGCAGACTGGCCGGCGGGACACCAGAAGGACGCATTAAAGCGCTGGCGACCAATGATGAGATGACGCCAGACGAAATGTTGCTTTACGCCGAAATCAAGAACGCGTTCGATAAGTACGGAATTCTCAATCCGGACATTAAGCTAGGCGCGGATGCCACTTTCACGGTGCGACACTTCCGCAAGAACGGCGCTTAATTTATTGGGATTTTAGTAGTACTATGATATAATTTAACAAATTAGAGGAGTTTTTTATGAAAACGAAAGTAAAGAGATTGTCCGATTCGCAGATCGAAATCACTGTCACATTAGACGGGAAGGACTTAAGCGGCTTTGAGGAAAAGGCCCTGGAGCGACTTGCCAAAGAAGTTAGCGTTACTGGCTTCCGTAAAGGCAAGGTGCCAACCGATGTGGCGAAAAAGTTTATTCCAGAAAATGATTTGAACGCCACCACGGCGGACATTGCGATCCGCGAAACTGTCATCACGGCTTTCATGGAGAACTCTCGTCAGCCGCTCGCTTTACCAGGTGCTAATGTGACGAAATATGTGCCGCACGACATTTTGGAGTACACCGCCACGGCGGAGGTTTTGCCAGAAGTGAAGCTTGGCGACTATAAGAAGCTCGGCGTGAAATACGAGCCGGCAAAAGTTACCGCAAAGGACATTGATGGTGTACTCGACAATCTTGCAACTTCGTTTGCAGAAAAGAAAGTCACTAAGCGCGCCGCGAAACTCGGCGACGAAGTGATCATTGATTTTGTCGGCAAGAAGGGCGGCGAGGTTTTCGACGGCGGCTCGGCAAAGGATTATCGTTTGACGTTAGGT
>DGIF01000043.1 GCA_002393165.1 Candidatus Saccharibacteria bacterium UBA3829 | reverse complement strand
TCAAGATTAAAAGCCGTCAGATTAGTCCTTTCTTCTTGCGAAATGCGATTATTGATCGAGCGAGCAAGAAAAAAGGCCAAGATGGCGGCTTTTAACTTGAATAATGGTGCCCGAGATGGGACTTGAACCCATATGAGTTTCCTCATTCGATTTTAAGTCGAACGCGTATACCAATTCCGCCATCTGGGCGCAGCTTAATTATATCATAATATCATCTTTTTCAGACAAATATAGATGACGAGCGCAAGGACCGCGCCTAACGCCGTGAAAAACGCGTGGTCGATCGACCGCCCGCGTTTAAGCTTCGCGTAAAGTTCATAACCCATCACTATAACGGCTATCAACGTAGCCGCCCCGGCGCATAACGCTCCTACTGTTCCCGGAATCGCCAGAACTAACCCCGCGAGACCAAGCTCAAACGCCTGAGACACCATGTTGCCCATGTCGCCAATTACGATTAACAAAATCCCGCAAAGCGCCAATATCAAACTTCGGTTCGCCATCTTTTCCGCATCAGCTAACACCACGTCCGGATTGCTAGACCAGCCCTTAGTTTTTGTGCCAGTCGGCGCAAGAAAAGCCAGATTCACTTTTCCCTGCTTCGCATCTTCTTCCCGTACTGCCTTTGCGGCTTTCTGTCGCTCCGCTTCAACCTGTCGCATTCGCGCCCACTCAGCTTCAGTCTCTTTGTCTACCATTTAACCCTCTCTCAAAAACGCCAAAGCTGCCGCCGCGGCCGCCGCGGCATCCCCCGCCGCCGTTACCAGCTGTCGTACTTGCTTAGTCCGGCAATCACCCGCCACAAACACGCCAGGATGTGAAGTTTTGCAATCCTCACCGGCCACCACATATCCGTCCGCATCAAGTTCCACCAGTCCATCAAACACTGTCGTGTTCGGTACTCGTCCAATCGCCACAAATATCGCTTCAGCATCCGCCGGGATTGGATCGTCATGATGAATGTGATAAACTTTCGACGCGATATTTTCGAGATACTTAGTTTCATGTTTCGCCGTATTGCCACTTCCCACTACTACCACTGTCTTGCCACGATAAAGCGCGCCGTCACAAGTCGCGCAATATGAAATCGGCCGTTCACCAGCGTCGGCTGCTTGTTTCTCGCTGAGTTTTCTCGGCACCGTCCCGGTCGCAATGATCATCGCACGGCACGAATATTCATTTTCGTCCGTCTTCACCAAAAACCCGCCATCGCCCCGCACGTCTACGCTCATCACTTCTTCGTACAAAATCTTCGCACCTAAATTATTTGCCTGACGATATATCTTCTGAGCCAAATCTACTCCGGAAATTTCCGTTTCGCCCGGCCAATTCTGAATTCCAAGTGTATTCACGATTTGCCCACCGTGCGTTTTTGACTCCAAAATCAACACCGTTTTTCCGGCTCTCGCCACATAAATCCCCGCCGTCATCCCAGCGATCCCCGCCCCGATAATAATTATGTCAAACATAATTAAATTATACCATGCAACCTAAAAATATCTTCAAACTATTTTACACTTTATTAATCACCGGAATCACAATTGGCGTGTGCCCCGTCGCGTCAAACAAAAGATGCGTAATGTCTTCTTTGATTTCTTCTTTCAAAACCTTCATCTCGGGGTCCGTCGAAACAGACTTGTCAGTCTTAATCCTGAGATAATGTCGAATTTTACCAATCAGCTCTTCCGAATTGTCCAAATACACGAAAGCTCGCGACACAATGTCTGGCGTTTTCATCAAATGGCCAGTTTTCTTGTTCAAAGTCAGTACCACGATGAAAATTCCTTCGCGCGAAATATGGATTCGATCCTTCACCACGGCTTCGTGCACCAGCTGGTCGGCATCATCATAGAGTTTGTTCCCCACATGAATCCGCCCACACTTCCTGATCGTCTTATCCGGCATCAACTCCACAATGTCGCCGTCATCCGCAATCAAAATCCGGTCGTGCGCCAAGCCAATCACGTTCTCAGCCATCTCCGCGCTGTGCTCCAACATATAGAACTCACCATGATACGGCATATAGTTCTTCGGCTGAAGCCGCGTCACGAACTCAACATGGTCTTCATAATACGCGTGACCGGACAAATGCAACGGCCCAATATTGGTCAGGTGCGTTTTCCCATTCTGAATCACTTGTGCACCCTCACGTAGCAACCCATCCACCGTCGAAACCACATGCGGCTCATTGCCCGGAATCGGGTTCGAGCTAAACACAATCGTGTCTGTCGGCTTAATCTTGATGTATTTGTGCGCGCCAGTCACCATGCGGTTAAGCACCGCGTTCAACTCACCTTGCGAACCAGTACAGACAATACAAATTTTCTCGTCCGGCAACTTAATGATGTCCTCCATCTTCATGATGGTATCTTTCGGCACCTTAATTGACTTCGCCCTGAGCGCCACTTCGACGTTGTTAATCATCGAAAAGCCCGAAAACGCCACTTTCCGACCACGCGCTGCCGCTTCTTTCAAAATCAACTCGATTCTCATAATCTGCGACGAGAAACATGAGATAATCACTCGTCCGTTTGCGTAATGATCCATTACCTTACCCAAGTTTTCGCCCACGTCATATTCCGAATGCGGATGTTTGCCCGGAGAATCAATGTTGGTCGATTCGTTAATTAAGAAATCCACGCCTTCCTTCGCCACAATCTCATCGATTCGCTCGAAGTCAGTCTGCGTCCCCATTGGGTGCGCCTCATAGCGCCAGTCGCCCGAGAAATAAATCAAGCCGTTTGGCGTCCGCACCACGATTGCCGTATTACCCGGAATTGAGTGCAACGTGTGGATAAACTCCACCGTCATATATTGCCCCACTTTGATCTGTTCGTGCTTGAACGGATCCACTGAGATATAATTCATCTCCGGTGGCGTATCGAGTTCAGAAAGCTGTTTTTTAATCATCCCAATCGTAAAATCCGTCGCATAAATTGGCGTCAAATTCGAAAACTTCGGCAAAAGATGTCGGCACGCACCAATATGATCAAGGTGCGCATGCGTAAAACAAATCGCCTTCACTTTGTCGCGATTATCCTCGAGGTATTTGATATCCGGAATTAGGTAGTTTACCCCCGGATAATCATCTCCAGCGAACAGCACGCCCATATCGATCACTATCATCTCGCCTTTGTATTCCACGATGGTCATGTTCTTACCAATCCCAAACTCACCCGCGCCGCCAATCGGAATAATTTTCACCGCATCAGCATCCGGGCGCATACTTTTCAGTTTAGCGCTGGTAATCTGCTCGCCACCATAACCGTTATAGCTGGATTTATTTACCGGCACACCAATAATATGCTGCGTAGCTTGCGCATTCACGTCTTGCGACAGCATCCTCTGATGGTGCACCATATCACCTTTACGCGTAGAGACTGACAGCGTAACCTTCCGTTTCTCGGCTTCAGTTTTGGGAGCACTTTTGGCTTTTGTTGCCTTCGTGGCTTTTACTGCCTTGCCAGCTTTAGCTGTTGCCTTCTTCGGAGCGCTTTTGGCTTCACTTTTAGCACCCACTAGATTAGCATCTTTACCGCCGGGCGCGAAGTTTGAATTAAAGTTCCGTTTCTGAGCTGCTTCAAACTGTTTCTTAATATCAGGCAATCTTTCGGCCCGCGATTTTAAGAGCCGGGCACGACGCTCTTCCTCTTTTATGTTCATAAATTCCTTTTTATTACAAGTATATACAGTACCTTTATTATACCAAGCTTCTTGCTTTTTTGCAAGACGTTTGCTATAATTAAGATATACTTAATTGACCGGCTCCTAAAAAGAGACGGTTATTTTAATAGAAAGGATTAAATGGAAAATCTAGACCTCAAACAAATGTCCGCAATGATTGACATTATTGCCGAAGAAAAAGGTTTACCGAAAGAAACTGTACTTGGCGTAGTTGAGCAAGCTATCGCTGCCGCTTGGCGCAAGGATAACGGTGATCGCGACATGAACGTTCGCGCCACCCTTAATACCAACACCGGGGCTGCCGATGTTTATATTGCCCGCGAAGTCGTCGAAGACGGCTTGGCCTACAATCCATCGGTCGAGATCCCTTTGTCGGAAGCTACCAAAACCAACAAAAAGGCCAAGCTCGGCGACATTATTGAAGAATCACATCAAGTTGTCAGCTTTGGCCGCGTCGCCGCTCAAACCGCTAAGCAAGTAGTCATCCAGCGTCTCCGCGAGGCCGAAAGCGAGGCCGTGCTTAACGAATACGAAGACAAGCTCAGCAGCATCGTGACCGGCACAGTCTCTAGAGTTGAACCACGACTTGTTCGTATCGATCTTGGCCGCACCAACGGCATCATGCCACGTTCCGAGCAAATCGACGGCGAATTTTACACCGTCGGCTCACGTATTAAGGTTTATATCAAGAAAATCGAACGCGGTGAGCGCGGAGCACAGCTCATTTTGTCGCGCGGTTGCCCAGAATTCGTCGAGTGCCTCTTCCGTCAGGAAGTCCCAGAGATTGAAAACGGCACCGTCGAAATCAAAGGCATCGCTCGTGAAGCCGGACGCCGCACCAAGATTGCCGTCGTCTCTTCTGTACCTGGCGTTGATCCAGTGGGCACCTTTGTTGGTGGCCGTGGTGTTCGCGTCCAAGCCGTGATGAATGAAATCGGTGAGAAAGAAAAGATCGACATTGTCACCTGGAGCGACAATCCGTCCGAATACATCCGCGAAGCGCTTTCCCCAGCCGAAATCAACAAAGTTGAGATCGATGGTAAGAAGGCCAAGGTGTTGGTCTCGGAAGACCAGCAATCTATTGCTATCGGCAAACAAGGTCAAAACGTTCGCCTCGCCTCTAAGCTCACCGGCTACGATATCGACATCGAGCTCGTCAAAGCCGCTGCCAAGAAAAAGAAGAAAAACGTCGAAGACTCATTGCTCTCGGCACTCGAAGAGTCATCGGAGGAGTCGGACGAAGCAAGCTCTGAAGAGTAAATCATACAAAAAAGAAACCCCACCCAGAGGTTTCTTTTTTATACACAGATATCCGAAACGAAAACAGATATAACTATTTTAATACAACCTTCCTCTTAACGAGCGAGTTGCTCATTCCGCACAACGTAGAGCCTGCCGTCACAGTACGTTCCTCCCCAGCCGGAACCTCAACTTCCCATACTTCATTATCTACATAATCGCTCCAGCCTTCGCCATATTCAAGCGAGCGGGTATTGCCGTCAAAATAGGTCACCATCTTAGTGTCTTTAGCGGCAGATATGACAAACGCCACAGTCTTATTCTCAGAAGAAAGGTTCTTAATTGTAATCTCGTCTTCATAATGCACCCCCCAGTTCCCCCAGTTAAACGCCGTGCCCGGATAACGTTCGTCCACAAACCCGTTGTAATACGCCCCCATGGTCATGTAAAACATTCCACGCTCATCGCCTAAGTCTACCGGGACTTTCAATGCAGCATAGTCACTACCTAGAAGATCTCCTTCTTTCGGCAATTTATTATTGGTGTACCAAGCTTCATCGTCATTAGAGTGGATTTCCCCATCCACTCCGAGGTATCTCGTCTTTAGCGCTCCACTTGGCGTATCATCAGTAATATAATACGTGGCACTTTGCTTGGTCACTGGGGCCTTATCGAAATACCCAGAATACTGTTTATGACCGTTGGTGAAGTTCCCCCCATAAGTAGCATCAAGCGTTTTGCTGTAATCGGTAAAAGCAAGTGCCGATACAAACAGGAACTTGTTAGACTCTAGACTCACTATGCCATCAAAATGGTCATCCATTGACGTCTGCGCAGTGATAGTTGCCGCATCAGGCTCCAAGAAGAACTCTAGATCCCACTTTCTTCCCATACTATCCGCCTCATTATCATCGTTCCATGTCGGCTTAATGATCCCGCTCTGCCTTGGCCCAATCCTAACTTCCGTACCTTTCAATTTACATCCGCTAGTATAATATTGCTCAAAGGTTCGCTTCGGATCAGTCGGTTCATCATAATGCAAGACCGTACTCCCACAATTACCGAACGTGACTATTGCTTCACTATCAGAAGGATTGTATAGCCTAATTGCGTAATGCAGTTTGTTGTCGTCGTCATTTGTGTACCTTTTCTCTTCATGATCGTAACTGGATGTCCTTACTGCTAACGACATAACATGATCCCAATAAATTTCAGTCGGGACACCCGCCTCGATAGCTCCGGAGTAAGCATCCGCCCGCCTTTCATCCTCGTTCCCGATGTTCATATTTTCGTCTTTGACTTTTACGGATGCATAAAGCAAACTATTACCCTTATCGCTATCGGCAAAATACATATAATCTTCCAGCGATTCATTGTTATTTACAAATATATATCTACCGTCATTCGGGAATGAATATTCAATGACTGGCGAATCCTCAGTCCAAACGGCATACAATTTATTCAGAAGCTTGTCTGTATTTAAACTGTCTCCTCCTTTATACTGCACATCCCCGTTTGGCGTAGTGGACCAGCCCAAGAAAATATAATCGTCTCTCACTGGGACATCACTGGTGACAGTAAACGTATGGTTAAGCGCGATGGTATTCTCGTATTTCTGCTGAGACGGAGCCGATGAACCGCCGTTCGCGTCGTACTCTAGCACATAGTCTACGTTTTTCGCAGCCGCATAATAATGCACCTTCATTGAATATTCACCAGCGTCATTATCCTCATCTGAGTTAACGCCATAGCAAATTTCCGTCTTGAAATCGTTCGTATCAGTCGCGCCAGTATATTCTTTTACTACTTTCCAAGTCCCAGATAAACTCCCCCAATCATCGGCATCAGCAGATATGTTATTATTCTTCAAGACATAGCCTACATTATTTTCTGCCAATTTGCCGTTACTCGTCCACGAAAATACGCCACCTTGGCCATCGAAAAAGTTAGGCGAGTCATTCGATAGCACACGCGCATAAACTTTATATCCAGCCGGAGTCTTCGCGGCAATATTTAGCGCATCGCAAGCGTAGGCAAAATCACCAGCCTTAGCATTAATATTCACACTGCCACTAGACGTCAATGCGATGGCTTGTTCACCATTAGCTGCATTGGCCAACTCATTGAAGTTTCTCGCGGAAAGGCCACAGAGCGCACAACATACTATAATCACAGAACAAGATATTGCAGTCTTTTTTATTGCTTTATCGTCGCTAATTGAAAAAGCTTTGTTCTTTTTTCTATAAATAAGACGCGCAATTTGGCCAACTATCATAATTGCGCAAATCACAAACAAAAACAGGTTAATCCCAAAGCCTGGCACAAAATCACTCTTAACTTTGCTAAATTCGCCTGTGTCCGGAACCAAAATAGTGGTTTCGTCTTTAGCGGCCGGCTCCTCTGGAGTTGGTTCTTCCGGAGTTGGCTCTTCCGGAGTTGGTTCTACTGGTTCTTCTGGAGTTGGCTCTTCCGGAGCTACCGATTCCAGCAGCAGCTTGACTGTTGTCGTCGCTTCGTTCATATTAATAATTAACCTTTCTGTGTTTTTGTGTGTGACCTTTGATACTAAATATTATAATTAAACATAAGCATCCTGTCAACACCATAACTCAAAATAAGCCCACACACGCACAAAAAATCCACCCTTTCGGGTGGATTTTTCACAATTTGGCACCTTCCTAGTTTCCCGCAAAGCAGTATAATCGGCGCTACTGGGCTTGACTTCTGTGTTCGGAATGAGAACAGGTATTACCCCAGCGCTATGGGCACCAAATCGTAACAACACGTCATGTATTATTACTATTGATGTCCATAAGGTTTCCAAAGATTTTAATGACGTCTACGGTGTTCAAACACCGATTGTCGGTTAAGTCTTCTATGTTCTCGCCGCGACCTAAGTCTTACCGAAAACATAGAACATAAAAAGGCGATGGACCTATTAGTAC
>DGIF01000002.1 GCA_002393165.1 Candidatus Saccharibacteria bacterium UBA3829 | reverse complement strand
TAGACAAATAGAACAAACAGCGGAAGATATTGGTAAATTTATCTTAGCTTTTGAAGAGGCAACACAACAAGTTGCCGAACGACAACTAAGAAATTTGGATATAATGGCTCAGAATATGGCGAAGAGACTTATCGTCGTAATCTTGAAGAAAGAAAGCTCTCGATGGAAGAGAGAAAAGAGCGTCTACTAAATGACGAGCTAAAAAGCATGAGTTTGCTTCCAAATCCAAATATGATGCCGCCAGAAGTCGTTACTTTGGAGGCGTTGGTGTATCTGGCTGCTGGTCAAGATGCGCCAAAGACGAATCCAAACGGGCGTAATCCGGAAGATTTGAAAAATGCTGCTATGGCACGATACATAAATAGAGTTTTAAGCGACGAGGAGGCTTTTAGAAAATTACAGAATGAGTCAGTCTATAGGATGATCCAGCAAGCAACGGAGGTCTGGAAGGCGAATAAAGATGGCACCTACGAGCCCGCTGATAAATCTTCTGATTTTAGAGAGACGCGCATCTACAAAGATGTTGATAAAATATTATCTGGACCAGAGACGGTAAAGCCTTTTGGCGAATAATAGATATAAAAATGCCCTTAAAGATGGGCGTTTTTTTCATAGCTAGGCTATATTATTTTAAGCTGGACTTTGAGGCGGGAGATGAGCTGCTGTTTTTCTTTGATCTGGTCCCTGGTTTCTTTGACTAGGTGTGCCGGGGCGCGGTCGACGTAATTTGGGTTCATCATGCGCATATTGAGAGCATCTAACTCACGACCGACGGCAAGAATGCGCTCGGTAAGGGCATCCTTGTATGCTGTGACAATTTTCTCTGGGACATCCAGATAAAGCTCGTGATTGGCTAGAGCTAGCCTTAAGCCTCGTGGGGCGCCATCTAAGCTATTGATGGTGGGTACCTTAGTGAGAGCGCGGACGAGGAACTTATTGTCCTCTACAAGGCTGTCTTTGTCGTATAGTAGGCCGTATTTTTTAGCGTTATTGGTGCCTGGAAGGGCCTGTAAGGTGCCTCTGACTTCGGACACGATAATTCTTATGTTTTCGAATTGCTCGGCGCTAATGGGATCAAATTTGAGCTTCCCGGGCCATTGCTGATTGATAATTAAGCCCGTAGTCCAGCTTAGGTTCTGCCAAATGGCCTCAGTAACAAACGGGGCAAACGGGTGAAGGGTAATTAAGATGGTCTCGAGAGTTTTCTTTAGGAGTGGGACATTGCGATAAATCTTTTGCGATTCGAGGAACCAGTCGGCATACCTGTCCCAGATGGTGCTATACAGGGTCTCGACGGCTTCAGCGAAGCGGTAGGATTTCATGTCTTGCTCAATCTGCTCAAGGCAGTTGTCGAGCTCGCGGCAGATCCAGTCTTCGCCTTGGTTGAGGGTAGTGTAATGTGAAGCGGTGGACGCTGCGTGTCCTTCGGACACGCTCCGGGCCGCTCTGGCCAAGTTTTCATGTTCCGCAGGAATCGTAGCGTCCGCCGCTTCACCATTGTCCTCGTCCTCATCGACGATGGACTGGATGAGGCGGGAGATGTTCCAGAGTTTGTTGCAGAGGTTGCGGCCGGAAATGACGGAGTTTTCAGAGAAGGCTTGGTTCATGCCGGCGGAACGACCGCGCAGAATACCGAGGCGGAAGGCGTCGGAGCCGTATTTGGCGACGAGATCCATCGGGTTGATAACATTGCCTTTGCTCTTGCTCATCTTTTTGCCGTGGGCGTCTAGGACAAGACCGTGAAGGTAAACTTCCTTAAACGGAACCTCACCCGTGACATAGAGGCCCATCATGATCATGCGGGCGACCCAAGCAAAGAGAATGTCGCCAGCAGTTTCCATGACGTTGAGCGGATAATACGGGGTCGGGTTGTCTTCGGACCAGTCGGTGCAGACAATCGGCCAGTGGCTAGAGGAGAACCAAGTGTCAAAGGTGTCCTCGTCGCGGACATACTTGACGCCGGATTTTTCGATTTCTTTCAGATGGGTGCGGCGGTCAAAAATCCAATCTGGCTCATCGGTGGCAGAGGGATCAGCTTTTCTAAACATCGGGATAGCGATACCCCAAGGGATTTGACGCGAAATGTTCCAATCCTTGAGATTTTCTAGATAATTGACAAGAATTTTTTGCTTGTTTTCGGGATAAAACTTAATTTCATTGCGATTCAGATGCTCGATAGCGGTGGCGGCGAGCTTTTTGACATCGACGAACCACTGCTCCTTTAGCATCGGCTCGATGACGGCGCCGCATTTGTAGCAGTGAGGAACTTTGTTGACGTAATCTTTGTCGACTTTGACGATGAGGCCCATCTCGTCCATGGCTTTCACGACGGCCTTGCGGGCTTCAGCAACTTCCATACCAGCAAAACGGCCGGCGGCCTCGGTCATGTGGCCAGTCTCGTCAATAACCTGGACGACGCGCAGATTGTGGCGTTGGCCGGCTTCCCAGTCGTTGAAGTCGTGGGCTGGGGTGATTTTTACCACGCCGGTGCCGAAATTCATGTCCACCATGTCGTCGGCGATAACTTCTACCTGGAACGGGCCGTTCACGCCCTCTACAGTGATGGTTTTGCCGACCCATTCTTGGTAGCGCTCGTCATTAGGGTTAACGGCAACAGCGGTATCGCCAAATTTGGTCTCTGGACGGGTCGTAGCGAGAACAAAGGGGCCGTATTTGATATAGTACAGTGGAGTCTTTTCCTCTTTCCAGTCAACTTCAATGTCGGCGAAGGCGGTTTGGTGTTTAGGGCAGAAATTAACTAGTTTCTTGCCACGATAGATGAGGCCATCGTTCCACATCTTTTCGAAAGTGGTGTAAACGCGATCAATAACGTTTTCATCTAAGGTGAAGGTGAGGTCTTTCCAACTGCAGGAAGCGCCCAGAGCGCGAAGCTGAAGTTCCATGTTGCCACGCTGCATAGCCACAAAGTCCCAGACGCGGGCATAAAGTTCATCGCGATCATACTCAAAGCGGGAGTGGCCCTGAGCTTCAAGGGTTTTTTCGTAAACTACCCAAGTTTCAAATCCAGCATGATCTGCGCCTGGGATGTACCAGGTGGAGCTGCCTTTTAAGCGATAGTACCTAGTGAGAGAGTCCTCAAGGGCAACGACAAGGCCGTGGCCGATATGGAGGTTGCCGTTAGCATTCGGTGGCGGCATAACGATGGAATAGTACTTTTCTTGCTCTTCGAATCGATCGTCGTGGCCGCTAGCATCGTCGTCTACGGGAACCGTGGGGGTCGTGGGCGCGAAAGCGCCGGAAGTCTCCCAGGCGGCATAAATATCGGGTTCAAATTGGCTTGGTTCGTAGCTAGATGCAAATTTCATGCTAACATTATACTACCTTTTCTGGAAATGGGGAAGAGATGGGCGGACGAGATAACTAAAGCGCTAGTTTGGCGCGGATTTCTTCGAACTCTTCGGGTTTTAACTCGAGAGTGCGGCCGTATTGCCAAGTGCTGTCGAGCGGCATGAGATGGATGTGGGCGTGCGGAACGTCTGTGCCGACAACTTTCCAGAGAGTGCGGGCGCCGAGGACTTTTTCCATGTGGCTAGAAAGTTTCCTCGCCGTGTCCATGACGGCAAAATAATCTTCGTCTTCTAGATCGTAAAGTTTATCAACTTCTTTTTTGGGGACAACTAAGGTGTGGCCTCTGGTTTCTGGGTGGATGTCGAGAAAGGCGAAGGTCTTGTCGTCTTCGTAGATTTTGTAACAAGGTATTTCGCCGTTAATGATTTTCGTGAAGATGCTGGGCATTTTTAGTTCTCCTTATGATTAAATAGTAAATCGTAGCAAAAATGGCGGCAAAGATTAAGCCGGCGACAACATCGGAAATCCAGTGTTTGTTGGCAAGAACACGCCCAGCGGAAACTGTAGCGGTGAGGGCGAGCATTAAGATGTAAAGCACGACGCGGAGCGATTTGTTCTTAACGTACTTCTTTAAATTGATAGCGACGACGGCAAAGATGGTGGCAACCACCATGGCGTGCGTAGAAGGAAAGCTCGGCTCGCCTGAGCCATCTGGACGATAATTTAATGGGAGAAATTTGTCGAAAACGATGTAAACTACTGCCATGAGGGCCAGTGGTATAAACATGGCTAGGAGATTAGTGTCAACTTTCTTAAGCGATTTACGAGTGATCCATTGGTAGAGGCCGATGCCGGCAAAAACGACCATCACCGCGATGGCAGCATATAGGATAATATCAGTAGCTTTGTCCCAACTCATGATTTTATTATAGCACGTTATTTTTTGCCGAAAGTTTTAATCTGGCTAAATTTAACTGATTCGGCGGCTTTTCTGAGAGCTTTTTCAGAGCCATAATGGGTATGAGTGCCAGGAGCGTCAGAGAGCATATGCTGAGCATAAGGGAAGGAGACGGCGCGTTCCAGCACGGCACCAAATTTTCCTGTGGTAGCGGTAGCGACGGAAGCAAATTTGACATCCGCTAGTGGAACTTCGAGGGCCTCAGTCATCTCTTCTGGCATAAAAGTCAGCGAGAAGAGGTCGCCATCCGGCTCGCCAGCGAGGCGCCCATAGGCGATAGAAGTGTTGCCCTCAATCCAGAGCCTTTGGTCTAGGGGCTTCATCTTGGCACGTTTAAGGTTAAGCAGACATTCGGCCTTCTTGCTACCGTCTGTACTTCGCATATCACAGACAAAATCGCCTTCGCAAGTGGTGGTCATGACGGCAGATCT
>DGIF01000018.1:7483-10813 GCA_002393165.1 Candidatus Saccharibacteria bacterium UBA3829 | reverse complement strand
AAGGCATCCACTATCAGTGCCCTTAATTACCTTTTTATGCATTGACTCAACCAACAATCGAAGTTCGATCGTCAGTGCCGTCAATTAAAATCTTTTCATCGTTAATCCAAATTGTTAACTGAAGCGTCTAAGAATATTAGCAGTCACTTTTTCCAAAGCGACCTCAAATTTCCTCGCTTTCATTACTATTTGTAGAGGTCGCAAAACGCGACTTGCTGAACTTTCCCAATTATAGCGCACTTTCCAATATATTGCAAGTACTTTTTTGGACTTTTTTGACATTTTTTCGGCCTTTTTCCGCCGCCCACGCACCTCTCCCTATATATATTATATATATGGTATAATTAAAGGCATGATTATCCCCATTCTTATCTGTATCGCGGCGGCCTTCATTTCGGCATCGACTAATCATATCGACAAGTATCTCATCTCCAAAACCGTCAAGAATGCCGATTATCGCTCGCTTATCATTGTCTCCACCATCATTGCTGGCGGAATTATGACACTAATTTACGCCTTTGTCTGCCAATTCGACTTTTCATTCGATCTCGCGGGTATCGCCGCCCTGTTGCTCAACTCCACCATCTACACCATAGCACTCATTTTTTGGTTCAAAGCCATCAGCCGCGACGACGTCACTATCGTAGTTATCATGCTTCAACTCATCCCGGTCTTTATGCTATTTATCGCTCCCTTGCTCTTACCCGCCGATAGCATCACGATTGTCCAGCTGCTCGGCGGCCTCATCATCACTTCAGCCGCCATCTTGATCACTTACGAGCCGGCAAAACGCAAGTTCGACCGCAAAAAGCTCGTCACGCTTGCTATCATGACGCTGACGTCCGCCATGTGCGCCACCTGGTACATCCTGGAGCGACGTGTCAATCTCGACCACGACTTCAACAAAACCATTCTCTGGACCAACATTACGCTCTGTCTGGTCGGTATTATTATATATATTTGCATGAAATCGTATCGTCAGGCTTTTCATAAAATGCTAAGAAGCAATGGGGCTAAAGTCATCGGCCTTAATCTAATCAACGAAGTCCTCAACTCTTTCGATGCCGTGCTCGAAACTTTCGCCGGTACCATGACCTCAGTCTCACTAGTTTCCTTCACCACCCAAGGCATCCAACCATTCGCCGTCATGATTATTGGCGCCCTACTCACCAGACTCTCACCAAAGATAGAGAAGGAAAACACCACCAAGAAAGAAATCGCAAAGCGCGTCTTCGCCGCCGCGCTCTGTTTAATCGGCCTTGCCTGCATCGAATTCGGCTAAACAAAAACCGCCTCGAAAGGCGGTATTTTGATGAGCTTATTCCGTCTCAGTTTGCCGTTTTCTAGCTTTTGATTTCGTCACTAGCCAGATAATTAACGCTACGATTGCGAAGATAATCAAGAAGAGCAGCCACAACGGACAAACAATGACCATTTTCTCCACAATCGAAGTCTCACCAAAAATTTTCACCGTTTGCTTCGCCCGGAAAATACCAATCGTCGGCAGATTACAAGTTTGCGCATGATAGCGCTCCGTCTCCGGCATGATCAAGCTCGTCTCCGGATTCTCTTCATTGGTACAAACTTCCTCACCTGAGAACAGTGGCCATACTTGTAACACGTATTCCGCATCGGTATGCACGTTGCCGTCATTGCGCACGGTCGAACTAGCCCTCAACGGATTGGATAGAATAAAAGCAGGGATAGCATTGTCAATTACGATACCATCCGCACGGGTCTCTCCAGCAATATCTGCCACGACAATTGACCCTATCGCCGCCACATCCTTGATATTCACGCCGCCACTCTGTTGGCTATCTTCTACTACCCCCTGAACGATGATGGCAGCATACTGTCCACCAGCTGGAGCATCATCCGGAACATCTATCGTGAAACCAACGTCTACTTTCTGATTCGGAGAAATTGTCAATTCAGTCTCGTCCAGCGTAATCCATTTTGCAATCTCAGTGTAATTTGTTTCTTGGTCGAAGGTCGGATCATATTCATCGTTCGTTACGCCATAAGGCGATACATACAACACAACGCTAATATCGCCACTGGAACTATTTGGATTTGACACATACACACTCGATCTATACCTCTCTCCAGGCACCAAAGACAACCTCTGAGACGTTGGACCAAGAACATAATGGGCCCCAGTGTTACTCTCAGCAATAACGTTATTCCACATACCAAATAGCAACATGGTGCTCAACATAATGCCAAATGATATATATCCTATCAATCTTTTCATCACTTACCTCCAACTCTTGTAATTCACATTTAATTATACCATAATACTATTTTGTTTTACAAATAAAGCCTTTACTCTCATAGTTTGCCGTAATCGCCTCTATGGAGCCATCATCCAGTTTATCCAATTCCATCATAATTATAGGCGCTACCCTATCGTCTATCGCGCCGCTCTCCGTAAAAACGGTCATTTTGCTAACATCATCAATATGAGTATATGTCGGCACCACACTGTTCCTGTCCACCTGGTGGTTCCCAGTATAAATATCGTAATTTGCATGAAGCGTATTAAGAAGGTTCTCTGCCGAATTAGAATCAACAAACTTACCATTAATTTCGAAAAAAACATTTTCTAACCTATTATCGGTGAATTTAATTAAACAACTAAACTTTACGGATCGCAAATCTTCGGCAGACAACAATGGATATTCTTCAGCTACTCCATTTTGGCAGGAAAGATATACACTGCTATCTGTCCTTACCGGTTCTAAAACCTCAGTCGTTTTGCCATAAAACAAAAAAACTATCACCAACGCCACTATTAATAGAACAATAACACTAGCTACAAAAGATAATATTCTTTCAATATTTTTCTTCACAATGATATCTCTTTCCTTAAAACAAGAATGCCGCTAGTGACACCACCAACGACACTCTTATTCTTTTACTTATTAATTATGCATCAAAGCGGAGCAGACAACACGTATTTGACATAGCCGGTATACGTGTCAGCTTCTTGGGTAGTAGATACCCATACACGATAAGCTGCAGTCACAGTAGTTTCGAAAACTGGGTCGCTGCTCGTGGCGACGGTTTGAGCGGTCGCTGGAACAGCACTAAACGCAGTATACCCGCTAGCCGTATCCCCAGTTACCTTAAACGCCCAGTTAGAAGTATTGCCACTAGTAGCAGTGCCAGTAGCAATGTCGGTACTCGACGCATTTGACGCTTTCAAAACTGTCTGCGCCGCTGCATCAGCAGCCGTACCAGCAACTCCCTGCGCCGTTATTTTCCAACCACCGGTATCATTACATGACACGGTGAAGGTTGACGGAGCACCATCCCAAGCCGTACCAT
>DGIF01000018.1:0-7434 GCA_002393165.1 Candidatus Saccharibacteria bacterium UBA3829 | reverse complement strand
AAGCCGTACCAGTATCGCCCACCAACGTACCACCAGAAACCGACTTAGAAACGTTCCCACCAGTAACCGTAGGGCTCTCCGCGGTTCCGCCAGTCCTCATCGAGCAAGCCGAATTGACGGTAATCTGGACTTGATCGGTGATCGTCTGATTAGTAGCCGCAAACACGCCAGCTACCGGCAACGCAGCGAGAGCTACCGACGCTCCTGCAATTGCTAATTTTTTCATATTTTTTTCTCCTTCCATCTAGATGGAAAATTAATTATTTTTTTGTTAACGGGTAGTATGACCTTTAACACTTTTATTTTACACAAGCATTATGCGCTTGTCAAGCATTTTGAACTTTTGTCAATCGGAGTTTTCCACAACCCCCACTGCCTTTTCGTTTGGACAGCTTTCTAGCACCTTCGAAATCGCCTCTTTCTCAGCCGCTGTCACCCACAATTTATATTTATATTTCACAGACACTTGTCTCGCCACGTACTGGCACCGAAACGCTTTGTTCGGCGGCAACCACGTCGCCGCATCGCCGTCAGATTTCTGCTCGTTCGCCGGGCCATCCACCGCTAATAAATTCAACGGATCAGTTGCAATCTCACGTCGCACAAACTTATCCATATACTGTGCACCTTTCTGCCACGCGTCAGACAGCGCCACCACGTGGTCGATTTGTAGCGCCTTCGAGATTTCCGCCTTCGTCGTGAACTTCATCGACTGGCCGGTATATGGCTCAACAAACTCCCCCGCCACCACATCGCAACCGTCCAGCACCGCTGATTCCCCAAACTCCCGCTTCAAAATCCGCTGCCTTAGGTTACACCCCTCCACCGTCGGCCAACCCGAATAAAATTCCTCCCTCGCGTAGCCAGTCTTTGGCGCCCGCCCCTTCACCTCGAGTCGCTCCAGGATGTCGCTGGCCAGCGGCGCCGCTTCATCGCTCTCGCTTGACACAAGCACCGCTGTGCTGTTTTCGCCCGTCTCGAGCGCCGCCACGTTGCCTTCGCTTGCCTCGTCGTTTTCCGCCGGCGTCAACACCGTTTCGTAGCTCGCCGGATTCACCAGCAGCCACACCGCCACACCAAAAAGCGCCGACAGCACCGCAACTAATCTCTTGGATTGTGGCTTCATGCTATTTCTTGAGAATTACCTTCTGCTCACCATCTATCACCATGACGTCAGAATTATTCAGCACCACTGGCATCAAACCCTTAGCCGGCAAAAGTACCTGCGCCTTCTCGCAAACCTCCATGAACCTATCTTCGTCAGCGTGCGGACAAATATATTCATTAATCAAGCCTAGCCCCTCCGTATAAGCCTCGCCATAGATTTGCTTTGCCTCTTCCAACCTATCGCCAGTACGCCTACCATACGAATCCAGATAGTTTAACGTGTCGGGCGCGGCGATCATTGCGCCAGCGCTATATCCACCATAGACGTATTTATCATCAGCTAAGTCCTTACGCAAGATATCCCTCATCCCGCTAAGATGCATCGCCGTCGCTAAGGAACAAAAGTTCCCGCCCATCGAAAACACTAGGCCCGGCTGCGCAGCATCTATATATTTTCTTAGCTCATCTGCTTTACCAAAGTATGGCCTTAAATCTAGTTCCGTCGCCGATAACCCAGCCGCGTTAAGCATTTCGATATCGCCCTTAACGATTTCCGCTCTGTCCTCTTTCGAGCGATGGTCTCGCGCATTCGATATGACCAGCGCTTTTTTATTATCGCCCACTAACTCACGCAGCTTGTCCGCAAAGCTCCCCAAATCATTACTTGCCAAATATAATCGCATAATTCTCCTTCTATACGTATTATTATATAGCAAACTCGAGCAAAAAGTTAAGCCCCAGCTAAAATAGGATCAAATTTTTCTCGAGCCCAACTTCCTTCAACCGCGCGATTGTTTTCTGAAGTTCCTTTGGAATAAAAATCTTTGCTTTTTTGTTAAGCTTCTCTAAATCTTTACTATATTTTTCGGGCAATTCTACTGTAAAAATCATTATTGCAGTTTTTTGCAACATGTCGGCAAACTCCAGAAAGTGAAACACCGGGTCCGACTTCACCTCTTCATCAAAGAAACAAATCTCCTTCTCGCCAATTATTGGCAACAAAACCTCTGCAATGCTCTTTCCGGCATCCCGAAACCCGACAATGTCCGTAGGCTGGTCGTAGGGATCACCAAAAATCTCCTCCACCTTGCTCCTCACCACCTCTGGATCTAACATCATAAGCCAATCATAGCACCGCCCCCCACGCACTGTCAACTAGAGTCTAAGCTTCGCTATTCGCCGTCCTTCGCTTTCGCAGCGCCCTTCTGCTCTGCTTCAATCCTCGCCCGTACTTCTTTCTCAATCATTTCGCGGCGCACCTTTTCCTCAATCTCCGCTCTGAGCTCCGCGTCCGTCTTTGACGCTTGTGACGCCGGCGTTAAATCGCCTGCCGCTATTGGCGCGCTCGCCTGCGGCGCCGACGCCGCAGCCTTCTTTGACGCAGCCTCTTCCGTTGGTTTATCGCCGCTAGTCCTTGAGATTATCCATGCAGCAATCGCTGTGGCCCAAAATGCGAGCACCGCAAGCCCAGACAAGGCCAACCACCGCTCAATACCTTCAACTCTAAAGTCAAGCGGCGTCATAATCGTCAAGAAAATCCAGATATAAGTCCAACAGACTACCGCCGTTATCTTGAGTGGCTTCACTGTCTTAGTAGTTTCCTTAATCGATAGCACATTCGAAGTCCAAAAACCACCCGCCGCGGTATAAGCCGCAATCAACATCGCTATTGAATAAAATGTCAGATGATATACCGTATGCGTGTACGAGAGATAGGTGGAACGTTCCATCAATTGCTCCGTCCACACAACCGGCGCTACTTCCCACATCAACAGCAAAGCAAACAGCCCCCAAATCAAGTTGCTAATAAAACCAATCAAAGCAAAAATTTGCACCGGCTTGTTGCCCTTCTCGATACGAATAAAATTATTCACACTCATGAATAGTATCGTAGCAATAATCAAGAACGTTCCCTGGACTTTGCCGATCTCGACATTCCAAACCCCGAACAAAATCAAGATTGCCCCGAGCGCCAATTCCCCAATTAACACCCAAACCGCTACCTTTAAGAAAATCTTTCGTACTTTTTGAATTTTTTGTAAAGTTTCTGTGCTAAATAAACTATTCTTCATACTTTCATTATATCACACTTACTTTTTGTGACATCGCTCTACGATTTTTTGCATATCCGCCCACTTAGCTTCCATGTCTTTTACCAACTTCAGTTGTGCCTTCGCCCGCACCAGATTATGCCCCGGATAACTCACCTTGAAATAATGGTCGCCCTCCAAGTGGTCCGTCAAAAACCGTATCGCGAGCTCGAGCGTAATAATCTTCGCACCGAGCGGCAGCAGGGAAATCTCGTCCTCGGTCATCGAGCTGCAGGCCTCCAGATATCCTTTAGTATAAACTTCAAATAAATGTAGATCGATTGCCATTTTGTCGAGATCCCTGGCGTCTTCTTCCGCCGTCGCCGCGCCAAACCGAATCGAATCGCCAAAGTCCATCAGACTGGTGCCCGGCATCACAGTGTCTAAATCCAACACGCAAATCGCTTTTCTAGTCTTAGCATCTAGTAACACATTATTCAACTTCGTATCATTATGTGTCACTCTGAGCGGTAACCTGCCATCATCCAGCAACTTTTGAATTGTGCCAGCCTCTTCTTCACGCGCCATTATAAAATCTAGTTCCCCTTGCACGGTCTTCGCGAGGCCACAGACGTCACTTCGAACGGCTTCTTTCAGCAATCGATAACGATCCGGTGTGTTGTGAAAGTTTGGCAACGTCTCGTGCAGCGTATCCGCCGGAAAATCCGCCAGCTGCTGCTGGAACCGGCCAAACGCCAGCGCGCTCTCATAAAAATCCCTGTCGGTCTCCGGCAAATCCAGGCAGAAGCCCTCCACAAATTCACAGCACCGCCAGCACTGCCCGTCCTGGTCGCCACAATAATAATTCCCGTCCTTAGTTTTAAAAAAATGCAACGTCTGCTCAGCTGGATCAACCTTTTTCCGAATATGCTCCGTCACCGCAATCACATTCTCCATCAACTCCTTCGGGTTTTTGAACACATGCGTGTTAATTTGCTGCATGATGTATTTTTTACCCGCATCCGTTTCCACCAAAAAAGTTCGGTTGATATGTCCATGACCACACGGCTTACCACTGACCAACCGTCCCTCTACCAGAAACTGATTAAATGCTTCCTCCAAAGTACCTCCTTTACATAAAAGCAGCCAAAACAAGTGGCGTCGCCATGCTCACTTTTTAATTTTCCCCTCCCAGATCTTCCGCACAAACCCGAGCGATAGCGTCGATAGCGTAAAACCAATCACCGGCACAATCGAAGACAAGAAAACATTAGACACCGTCTGAATCGTAAAACAGTAGGCCACAACTACAATATAAGTCAGAACGCAAATGCACAATCTACGCGTCCACGATGTTTCCCACTTCTTGTCAAGCTCCACCCGCGCATTACGAATTTTAATGTTCCTAATTTCGTTCTCTAATTTCTTGCTATCCATATTGACAATACTATTTCTGCTTTGTCCCGCATTCACTACAAAACTTCGCGCTCGCACTAAGTTCCTCTCCACATTCACAACAAAACTTCTTTGGCTCATCTTTCATCCCCTCCTTTATGCCTTTAGCCGCCGCTTCATACTTAATCTTAGTGCCGGATGCGCCAAGCTCCGCCGCCCGTTTGTTCACGCGCTCAATCTGCTCACCATTTTCATTGTAAACTTCTTCCTGCATATCGAGCATTTTCCTCTGCATCTTCTTTGCATTCTTTATCGTTTGGTCCATCATCTTGTCCATGCGCTTTTCATTAAATAAAAACATTTAACCCTTTCTCGATTATTAGTCAATTCTATTATATCACACCACCTGGCGCGCTATGATAATAGCGCGCGATGATTAAAACATGCTAAAATATAACCATGAGCAACGACAAAACATTGGCGGCACCAATCAAAAAGATCCGCGCCAAATCAACCTCGGTTCTGATCTTGGGACTAATCAGTCTTGCGTACAACGCTTTGACGGCATTCGACATACTCATGACAATCTTTCATCCCGATCGCTTTTTTTGTGTCCGGAATGATTTTTATTTACATTATACCGCTATACATTTTGCCAGCACTAATCATCGCCTCAATTAACAACCGGCTCACGCGTTCCATAGACGCTACCATCGACCAGCTCAACACGACGACCGCCAGCCACCCAGACATCGGCTTGGCAAAGTATCGATGCAAAATCGGCAACCAATTAGCAAAATATGCACTTATCATCTCGATAATAAATCTGGTCGCTCCTTTTGTCGTCGCCCTCATCGCCTCCGTGTTATAATCAAACCATGCTTGACGAAGAACTACAAATAATTTCTGCCCTAACCGGCATTGACCGAGACAACATCAAGTTCAGCGATAACGGATTTTTGAGTCGCGGTTATATCATAGACAACGGCCGGATTGTTTTTAAGTTTAAAAAATGGCCCGAGGTCAGCTACAAAAACGAAATCAAAATGCTAAACTTCGTAAACTCGTTGAACCTGGATGTCAACCTACAAAAGGTTGGCTGGATTTCAAACGACGACAGTTATCTTGGTATTTATGGAGTTATCGGAAAATCTTTGAAATCCGTCGATTTAACGAACGACCAACGCAAAGATTATGGCCAACAAATTGCCGCCTTTCTAAAAAAGCTCCACTCAACTACTTGTGAAGCAGCCGAAACCCTCAGCGTCGCCGACGAAATCAGCGCTTGGCAAACCAGGTTTGAAAAATCAAAAGACGTCCTCTCTCGTTATTTTAGCGCAGAAGAAATCGAGAAAATGAACGACTTTGTCTATTCATTCGTGCCAGCTAAGCTACCGACTCTAGGCGAAAAAATGGTCTTCTCGCACGGAGATTTGGGCCTCGGCAATATCCTCGCTAGCGACGATGGCAAAATTGGCGTTATCGACTTCAGCGAATCCGTCTATTTAGATGAAGCTGCAGATTTTATGGACATCGAGGACGACGGCTTATGTGCCGAAATCCTAGACTCTTACGGCGCAGACGATTCCCTACGCGAAAAAGTCGCGGTCAGAAGAGCCATTCATCCCATGTTCGTCATCGGCACTTACCGCGACCGACCAGAAGCAGAAATAAACCATTTCGCCACCAAAATCCGCCAATGGCTTCACCAAAAATAATTTCGTGATACAATAATAATAAGCGCATTGCGCCCAGCTTGCATTTCCATGCATTTTGGAGGAATGCGCGAAACATAAGTGGAGTCAAAGTGGGGAGGCTAAGAAAAACAGTTACGAGATTAATGCTGGTTTTCATGACTCTGTTAGGCGGGCAATTAATTTTTGGAACGCCAGTTTTTGGTGTCACAAACGCAACAATTTCGGTTTCGCTCAGCTCTTCTTTGTCTCTTAGCTTAAGCCCCGGCGTCTTTGGCTCAACCTCGCAAACCGTCAACGTCACAACGGATAACTACACCGGATACACCGTAGTCTTAACCAACCCAACCAGCTCGACCGACCTAGTCAACGTAGGCGACAGCACGAAAACAATTCCAACCATCACTCTTCCGCAAGGCTCCAGCTCTATCACCCAAAATCAATTTACCAACGGTTACGGCTTCAGCACAAACGGGACGAACTATGTTCCGGCCCCGACTTCCGCGTCCAATATCGCCCTCGGAAACAGAAGCAATGCCGGGACAGGCGCCCATAGCTTACACTTCGGCGCTTTACCAAACACCAGTACCAGCAATGGCACTTATACAAAAGATTTCGTCGTCGCAGTTGTGACCAATAACCCGCAATATTCAATTACATATAACGCCAACGCTGGTGCCGACACAGTTACTGATATACCAAGCGATATTTCAGTCACACCATCAGCTACTGGCACCGCCACAATATCCAATAATACCCCGAGCCGCTCAGGCTACAGCTTCCTCGGTTGGGACGAAGACTCTTCCGCCACGACTGCAACCTACAGCCCCGGAGACACCATTACTCTGGAACCAACTCAGGCCAATGCAATTGCATTATATGCAATCTGGGGAAACAGGATTATCGTCAACACCAATGCCACCGTCTATGATCCATCTCTCGTGCCCGCCGGTTACACGGTGCAGTTTGACAACCCCAACATGGAAGGCAACCCGCAAGTGACCGCCGACGACGATGGAAATATTATTTCCTTTGAATATAGAAATATCAGCACTAATGGTATTACCTTTAGTACCGGCCACAGCCTCAACACTGGCATTATCGCGTTCGACGATGAAGGATTCACCATTCATCTCGTGGTTAAAATGAACCCAAGAAACAACGCTGGCAAGAGGCTCGTTTCAGCATTCCAACAGAACAGCGGCAAC
>DGIF01000045.1 GCA_002393165.1 Candidatus Saccharibacteria bacterium UBA3829 | reverse complement strand
TAGCCAAAATAACTCCACACTCTACTTAAGAAAGCCGGTTTTCCTCGCAGTTACCGGCTTTCTTCTTGTGTTAACTGCATATATATTGTATAATTAAATACAGTTGGGGCTGACAAAGCTTAGACGGATCGTTAACAGGCATGAGGCGTACCGATTGAATACCGTAAGTATTAAATAAGTGCTAAAAACACTAAAGTAGCGCATGTTGCATACATGCCTGCATATGCTTAATTAATTTAAGCTGGTCTGCGTTCGAGGTTCCGTAGGACGTGGATTATTATACGACGGAAATACGGTCGCGCGGGCGGCAGCGCGCGATTCGACAATCAGCCACGGCGGTTCTAAGTTTTGTTTTTTGCAGCTTAGGACGTTCGCCAAAACGAAACAAGAAACTATGTATGTAGAATCATGCCCGCGTGACGACTCGGACGGGGAGGCAGTATCCCCCAGCTCCACCATGAAAAATGTTCCAAAACGCGAATGAAAAAATAGGCCTTAGGCGGCCTATTTTTGTTAGTCAAATCCTATAACCCCGCCCGCAAACATTGCAAAACGATGTAAAAAACACAACAATTTGAACAAAAAGTTAGAACAGGGGCCAAAAGGGAAAGAAATTGTAAAAAATACATCAATAAAATTGAATAATTCTATTGCTTTTTTCGTAAACTTGTGCTATCATCAAAACAGTCGAGATGACTAAAACAAAAACATTAAACAAAAAGGATGACCATGCAGCGACTAAACCGGAAAGCCAGAAACAAACCGTAAACCTTGGCGGGCGAAAAGGTAATTTCTAGCCATAAATTACAGAATTAGGAATTACCTAGGGCTCCGCCAAAAGCGTCGAGCGCGCCGTTAAATCTTCCATTAGCACCTTAGAAAAACATAAACAAGAGTGGAAGAAACAAACGACAAGGACTCATGCTTCGCCTAGCGCGAAGCGGTCAAAAAGGGAACGCGGGACCAAGGTTGTGGCTAATAGTTAAGATTTTAGGGCCAGATAACCTCCCGCTTCCCCCAATAAATTTCTTGGGGGTTTACCAGAAGCGTGATATAATAATGGTTATGAAACTAAACCGTATCTTTATCGCCATGAGCGTAGCAGGACTCGCAGCCTTAACGCTAATCGCTAACCTCACCTCACCAGTAGAAATCGGCCCATTAGGTGTTTTAGTATTTTTCACAACATTATATGTATCTGTTTTTGGTATTATTGCGCTCGCTTTGCGAGCATTTTTTTATCTCGCCTACAAGAAAACCACCTTCAAGAATAAAGATTTCCTCTATACCGCCGTGCTGTCATTTGGCCCCATCATGATTCTCATGGCGCGCTCTTTCAGTGCTATTACGCCGTGGACTATTTGTCTCATCGCGATGTTCTTGTTTTTAGCGGAGTTTTTTATCTACAAAAGAATTTAAAATATGCTAAAATAAGCATATGGATAATGGTCAAAGTATGCAATTTAAGGAGGGCGGCTTTACGGCTGGTGTCGGCAATCAGCCGCCGGAGCTTAGTTCCGCCACCGAGCCCACCCCTGATCTAACCGCTGGCGAGGGGGCTATTCCGAGTCTGAATATAAACCAGACGCCCTGGAACGGCGCTGAGCACGACCAGCAAGCTCTCGGTCATCAAGCCATGAACTCCACCGCAGATTTTGCTGAGGCCATTCCGCAAGACGCTAATTCAGATAACAAGGCCATGGGCAAGGTCATCCCATTCAGACCAGCCGGCGCAGGGCAATCGCCCGTGAGGCCAGAGATCAATTTTAACCCCGACGACGTCCACGCCGACAACAAACGTATTGCGAAGTCCACCATAAAAGCGATCAGTCGTCAACTTAACAAGTTTGACCAGACTGGCAACATAGGCGAGGCATATCCAGTGCTCCGCGGGATGGGCGAACTCTATATGAACAACTCGTTCAAGAACAAGAGGAATCTAGGCGCGGCAGCTATGTTTGACAATTCAGACATGAGGAAGGCGGCTTAATGGAACCTTGGGTGGTCGCACTTATCATTGCTCTGTCGGCCCTTGTTGTTGCTGCCATCATCTCGACCTCGCGCATCGGCAAACTGCGCAAGGCCAAAAAATATGAGCGTGGTCTCAAGATGGTTCCACTTCTTATCCATCTGCCGCCAACCACCGATGATATCGACGGCGGCGGGCGTGATAAACGCGATGTCGCCGGCGAGGTTATTTCTAAAGCCCAGATCACTTACTCCATCCTATCTTCTACGCTTACGAAAGGTTTCAAAACCCGGCTCTACGGTCAACGGCATTTCTCATTTGAAATTATCGCCAAAGATGGATTCATTAGATATTACGCCATCGTCCCCGCCGTTCTCACGGAGATCGTCAAGCAGGCCATCCAGTCTGCTTATCCAACCGCTCGCATCGAAGAAAGAATGGAAGAGAATATCTTTGGGCCCGATGGACGCATCGAAAACGTCTCTGGCGCCGAACTTACCCTGAACAAAGACTTCTATATCCCGATTGCCACCTATGAGGATAGTAAGCGGGATGCTTCTATGGGCATACTCAACGCGCTATCGAGCGTTGGTGAGGGCGAAGGTGCTGCTGTACAAATTTTATTCCGCCCCGCACAAAAAAATTGGTCCGCGCCATCCAAAGAACGCATCGAGACCATCACCAAAGGCAAGAAAACTAAAACTATTGGCGCCGGCCTCGGGCAACTCGCTATGGACGTTATTCGTGCTCCGTGGGAAGTCCCCAGCGAGCACGAAAAACACGAAGAAATCACCCAGATTACCAGCGTTAAGCAAGAAGAAATTACCGCAATTTCCAATAAGATGCGCTATCCGGGCTTCGAAACCCTCATCCGGATTGTGGCTTGTTCCGAGAATAAACCTCGTTCCGACGCCATTGTCGGCGGCATTGTCAGCGCCTTTTCGCAGTTCGAGGCTCCAGAGCTCAACGGCTTCAAGGTTAACATGCTGAAAGACACTAAGAAGCTTGCCATTGATTACACTTTCCGGTTCTTCCCGCTAAAGACGAGCTCTAATATCCTAAACAGTGTCGAGCTTGCCAGCATCTATCATCTTCCAGACCAGAACGCCATTCCAAACTCTCAGGTTGAACGTCAGCTCACCAAACAGGTGGACGGCCCAGCAAAACTGATGCAAGAGGGAATTTTCCTAGGCACTAACGAATTTAGAGGTGTTAAGAAACCAATTTACCTAGGCGAGAAAGATCGTCGCCGTCACATGTATGTCATTGGACAAACCGGTATGGGTAAGTCGGTTTTCCTCGAGAATATTGCTTTTCAAGATATGTGCGATGGTCGTGGGTTTGCGTTTATTGACCCTCACGGCGACGCGGTCGAGGCGCTTTTAAAGCGGGTGCCAGAGGAGCGCATTGACGATGTTATCTACTTTGATCCAGCCGACATTGAGCACCCAGTTGGCATGAACATGTTTGAATTCACTAGTCCGGACCAGAAAGACTTCATTGTCCAAGAGGGAATCAGTATGCTGCAGTCGCTCTTTGACCCATCCAACCAAGGCTTCTTTGGCCCGCGTGGCCAGCACATGTTCCGAAATGCCGCGCTTTTGCTGATGTCTGATCCGGCGGGAGCTACTTTTATCGACATCCCTCAGTGCTTTACCGACCCAGAATTTGTAAAGTCTAAACTAAAATATGTTACCGATAAGGCGGTTTATGACTACTGGACTAAAGAGTTCCCGGCCTCTCAGAAGTCAAACGACGCCGGCGAGGTGATCACCTGGTTCGCTTCCAAATGGGGCCCCTTCCTCTCTAATACTATTATGCGAAACACCTTGGGGCAGATTAAATCAGGATTCAATATTCGCGATATCATGGACAACAAGAAGATTTTCCTAGTCAACCTCAGTAAGGGGCGACTTGGCGACATTAACGCCAATCTTCTCGGTATGATTTTTGTCATGAAGTTCCAGCAGGCGGCAATGTCGAGGCAAGACGTTCCGGAAGATCAGCGACAAGACTTCTGCCTCTATGTTGACGAGTTTCAGAACTTCGCGACCGACTCTTTTGAGTCTATCCTTTCCGAGGCCCGCAAGTACCGCTTAAATCTTATCGTCGCTAACCAATTTATGACCCAGCTTACTGAGAAAATTCGCGAGGCGCTCCTTGGCAACGTTGGCACCATCGTCTGTGGCCGTATTGGTGTCACCGACGCCGACCTCATGGTTAAGGCGTTCGCCCCCACCTTCACCGCCGAAGACCTCACCAAGACGCCGAACTTTGCCGCCGTAGCGAAAGTTATGATGTTTGATATGCCATCGGCCCCGTTCACTATGAGTCTTCCAGCTCCAATGGGCAAGCCGAACGAGGAGCTGATGAATTCACTCAAGGTCTACTCCGCCACCAAATACGCCAAGACGCGTTCTGAGGTAGAAAGGGAAATTAACGAACGTTGGTCGGCCGCCGAAAAACCCGCTGAGAAGCCCCTAGCTGCCGCCGAAACCGCAGAAACGCCAGAAAAAGGCTTTTTGGATGGTTGGCTCGCGAAAAAGCCTTGATTTTTCTAGCTTCTAGACATATAATATATAGGTATGTTTAAGAAGAGGTATTAAGATGGCAAAAGAAGCCTATGATTCGTCTGAGATTCGCGTCTTGGAGGGCCTAGAAGCCGTTCGTGTGCGCCCAGGTATGTATATTGGCTCCACCGGGTATGATGGCTTGCATCACCTAATCAAGGAGATCGCCGACAACTCTATCGACGAGGCAATTGCTGGTTATTGCAATAAGATTGATATTACTGTTCAGCAAGACGGCGGCGTCCGTGTTGAAGACAACGGCCGCGGGATTCCGGTCGACATCCATCCCAAGACTGGCCGCAGCACGCTAGAGACCGTTCTGACCGTTTTACATGCTGGCGGTAAATTCGGTGACGGGGGTTACAAGACTGCTTCTGGCCTTCACGGCGTTGGCTCGTCCGTGGTAAATGCCCTCTCTACGCGTATGATCGCCGAAGTTTACCGGGAAGGCAAAATCCACCACATCGAGTTTGATACCGGTAAGCCGACCTCAGATCTCCAGATTACC
Organism: Candidatus Saccharibacteria bacterium UBA3829; assembly: GCA_002393165.1. Lineage (GTDB taxonomy): Bacteria > Patescibacteriota > Saccharimonadia > Saccharimonadales > Saccharimonadaceae > Nanosyncoccus. The sequence continues at coordinate 5,623 of DGIF01000045.1, read as the reverse complement.
GGCACGACGACCAAACGCGGTACCGCCATTACTTTTTACCCCGACATAGCCATTTTCAAGGGCGGCATAGATATTGACTTTAACTGGGTCCTAAATTACGCTAGGCATCAAGCCTACCTCAACAAGGGTCTCCTCATTACCGCTACCGATGCCCGCACCGGCAAGCACGAATCATTCTACTTTGAGGGCGGCATCAAAAGTTATGTTAAGCGGCTCAATCAAGGCAAGGAGGCTCTCTCCGATGACATTTTCTATGTTGACAAAACCATTGATGACTGTGGTGTCGAAATTGCCATTCAATACAATGACTCCTACGCCGAAACCCTCAAGCCCTTTGCCAATAATGTTCTGACTCCAGATGGCGGCACTCACGTTGTAGGCTTCCGTACCGCGCTTAACCGCACGATCAACGACTATGCTCGCAAGAGTGGACTGCTCAAAGAGAAAGAAGACAACCTTACCGGTGACGATATCAAAGAGGGCCTCACTGCTGTTATCTTGGTCAAATTGCCCAACCCTGAATTCGAGGGGCAGACCAAGAATAAGCTCGGCAACCCTGAGGCTCGCGGCATCGTCGATAAGGTCATGACCGAATACTTTGGCTATTATCTTGAAGAGAACCCCCAGATTGCTAAAAGGATTGTCGGGAAAGCTACTCTTGCTGCTCGTGCCCGCAAGGCTGCCCGCGCTGCTCGCGACAACGTCATCCGAAAAGGCGCGTTTGAAGGCCTCAATCTCCCGAGTAAACTCGCCGACTGTTCCTCTCGTGACCGCAGTGAGTGCGAACTCTTTATCGTAGAGGGCAACTCCGCGGCTGGTTCCGCCAAGGAGGGCCGCAACCCCCAAATTCAAGCCATTTTGCCACTTCGTGGCAAAGTTCTCAACACCGAGCGCGCTCGTCTTGATAAGATGCTAGCTAATGCCGAGCTGGTCTCCCTGATTAAGGGTCTAGGCGTCGGAATTGGCGATCAGTTTAACCTGGATGGTCTCCGTTATGACAAAATCATCTTCATGACCGATGCCGACGTCGATGGTCTCCATATCGCTACGCTCCTCATGACCTTTTTCTTCCGCTACATGCCACAGGTTATCGAGGCTGGCCACGTCTATTTGGCGAAGCCACCACTCTTTGGGCTTATTAAGGGTACAGGCAGCACGCGCAAGATTGACTATGTTTACGATGAGGTTGCTCTAGAGAAGAAACTCAATGAGAAGATTGAAGAACGTAAAAAAGCCGGTACCAAGATTGACGAGACTCAGGAACGCTTTAAGCAGGCTGGTTATACTGCTCAGCAACGCTTTAAGGGTCTTGGTGAAATGGACGCGAAGCAACTCTGGGAGACCACTATGGATCCCAAGAATCGTATTCTGGTCAAAGTTCATGTTGAAGACGCCGAAAAGGCCGACGCTGTGTTCACGAAGCTAATGGGAGACCAAGTCGAACTCCGCAAAAACTTCATTCAGGCCGGCGCTGCATCAGTTAACCTTGACGATTTGGACTTTTAAGGAGGAAAGATGGAAGATGACAAAAATATAAACAATAAGCCATCAGAAAACCCATCCGAGGGAGCATTCGCGACGACGGGAGCGAACGGAGCGCCCGAGCCCCGTAACGACGGGCGCGAGGGTGGCGTTCCCGAGGATGGTGTTTCTGATGGCATTCAAGATGGTTTAGAGATCAAGCCAGTCGAACACACCATGGAAGACTACTTCCTGAAGTACTCCATGTCTGTAATTATCGATCGCGCCCTTCCAGATGTCCGCGACGGCTTGAAGCCAGTCAACCGCCGCATATTATATGCAATGAACAAAAACGGCTGGAAAGCTCCGCATCCTACTGTTAAATCCGCCCGTATCGTCGGTGAAGTGATGGGTAAATATCACCCGCACGGCGATTCTTCTATTTACGACGCGATGGTGAACCTCGCTCAGCCGTGGAAGATGCGCTACACCCTAGTAGAAGGCCAGGGTAACTTTGGTTCTGCTGACGGTGATGAACCGGCTGCCTCTCGTTACACCGAGGCTCGTATGGATAAAGTAGGCGCCGAGCTACTTGCCGACATCGAGAAGAATACCGTTGATTTTCGCGACAACTTTGATGGCACCGAGAAGGAACCGGTTGTTCTCCCGGCCGCTCTACCAAACATTCTTCTCAATGGACAAATGGGTATTGCCGTCGGTATGGCCACCAATATACCACCACACAACCTCGGAGAGCTAGTAGATGCCACGGTTGCCTTGATTGACGATCCAGAAATCAGTCTCGAGGGCTTGATGAAACATGTCAAAGGCCCAGATTTCCCAACTGGTGCCGAAGTTTACGGTGGCGCACCGATGAAGCAAGCCTATGCGACAGGGAAAGGCTCAGTCACGATTCGTGGCGTGGCCAACATTGAAGAGCGCAAAAATGGCCGCTACAACATTGTAATTACTGAGATGCCCTATGGCGTCAGCAAAGAAAGCCTCATCGAAAAGGTCGTCCATCTTGCCCAAGAGAAGAAACTCACCCATATCGCCGACGCTAGAAACGAATCTGCCCGCGGCAAGACGCGCGTGGTAATTGAGCTAAAAAAAGACGCTTTCCCGAAGAAAATCTTGAACCAACTCTATAAACTTACCGATTTGCAGACCACGTTCCACTACAACGTTCTAGCCTTGGTTGACGGAATTCAGCCTCGCGTGCTAGGCCTCAAGGAAATCCTTAGCGAATTTATTAAGCATCGTCAGATGGTTATTCGCCGCCGCACGGAGTTTGATCTTCAAAAAGCCAAAGAGCGCGCCCACATTCTCGAAGGCTTGAAGATCGCCCTAGACAACATCGATGAGGTTATTAAGGTTATTCGCGCCTCTTACGACGATGCGGACAAGCAACTCATGACCAGGTTTGGTCTCTCCGAGATTCAGGCCAACGCCATCCTCCAGATGCAACTTCGCCGTCTCCAGGGTCTCGAACGCGACAAGATCGAAGCCGAGCTAAAAGAGCTTCACGAACTTATCAGGAAGCTCGAAGCTATTCTGGCCAGCGAGCAAGAAATTCTCCGCGTTGTAAAAGAAGAGCTCATCGCCATGAAGGAAAAATATGGTGACGAACGACGCAGTAAGATTATTAATCATGAAGTTGGTAAATTCTCAGAGGAGGAGCTCATTCCAGAAGAAGAGAGTGTGATCTTGCTCACCTCAGAAAACTATATGAAACGTGTCCCGCAAGCTGATTTCAGGAAGCAAAATCGTGGTGGTAAGGGTAAGCGTGGCATGACTACTAAAGAAGAGGATGTCATTGCTCAGATTTTAACCGCCAATTCGCACGACCACCTCCTGTTCTTTACTAGCCAAGGCCGTCTTTTCCGTCTAAAGGCTTACGAGGTTCCACAGGCCTCGCTTGCCGCCAAAGGCACTGCAGCCGTTAATATGTTGAACCTTCACCCAGAGGAGAAAATTACCGCCATCATCAAACAAGGTGAGACTAGCGGCGATGGCTACCTCTTCATGGCAACCAAGAAGGGAACCATTAAGAAGTCCGCCATTAAAGATTTCTTCAACATCCGCAGTAACGGCCTCATCGCTATTAAACTAGACCAGGGTGACGAGCTCAGATGGGTCCAAGAGACCACCGGTGAGAACGACATCGTTATTAGTACCTCGGCTGGCCAGGCTACTAGATTCAACGAGAAAGAGGTTCGCGCTATGGGGCGCGCCGCCATGGGTGTAAGGGGCATGCGTCTTCGCCCGAAAGACGAAATCGTTGGCATGGACGTTATCACCGACCCAGAACAGAAACTTATCGCTGTATCAGCGAACGGTTATGGCAAGGCTACTCTTGTGTCCAACTTCCCGCCTCACAAACGTGGCGGTGTTGGCATCAAAGTTGCCGCTGTCACCGAAAAAACTGGCCCGATCGTCGCCGTTCATACCTTAGACCCGCTTGCCAAGGAAGTCATCATGATGTCCACCAAAGGCCAAGCCATTCGCGTTGCCATGAAAGAAATCCCAACTCTCGGCCGCGCCACTCAAGGCGTCCGCATCATGAAGATGAGCGATGGTGACACGGTTGCCTCCATCGGTATTGTCCTTCCTGAGGACGAGGCCGATTCGACCGAAGCAGCAAATTCCGAAAAATAGTTTTTGCCCTAAACTTAAAGCAATAGCGTCTTTCGATTTTTTCCAGAGGTGAAGCCTCTTATGCTCTTAAAAATCAAGGTGGGGGGTTGACTTTAATTTTACCCTGTGCCTATACTCCTGCAAAATTACAATCGAAAGGAGTATATGAAGAGGAAAAGCCTTTTTATAATATCAATCACAATATCTCTGGCCGGTCTTTTTGTGTCTAGACCAGTATCTGCACTTGACTATGAAGCCGAACTTTGGACGCTTGCCGACATGGAAGAAGCTAGCGCTGCTTCGTTTGCAGAGGCAACGGCACTTTGCGCCGATAGCGATCAACCCAACTGCTGGAGCGAATATCTAAGGCAACGCAAGAAAAGAGGCGGTTTTTACAGGGCGATGAGCAATTTCGAATCCAGAAAACTGATCATTACATCAGTCAATCCTACTACTCGTAAGATAAAAGTAATCTATTATAACCATGCCAGACGGTGGCAGTACTCTTATTCACCAAAGGACCCCGCTGAACCGAAGTCACTTTATATCGGAAGGACGACCTATACTTCGACGGACAGAAGCCCCTGGCAAGAGATGAGGACGATCATTAGTGAGGGCACCACTTCCCCCGAAATCCATATTGCATTCCGATGGGAAGTAGCGAACAATAATGGTATAGCCTTGGCTCCTGGCGTCGAACACGAGTTCGACCTAGAAGATATTTCGCTCGATCCAGAAATATATAACATCTTTTACTATGCTCTGGACGATAGCCTGGGTGGGCAAGACGACGTTAACTATTTGAGCTCTTGTCTAGACAACTATCAAGAGGGAACTGAATGTAGGTTATTTTATACGCAGTCTAACCCTACTTACATCGCGATAACGCCCACTTTACAACCAGACTCCACCGAGGAAGGCCAAGATGGCGGTGATGACACTCAGCTAGCAGAACCAGAGATTGAGAGCGACGATGAAGGGGGCGACGTTCCTCCAGAGGACACGGAGCCGAGTACAGACGCCCCCGGTGATGACGCGAGTCAGGATGGGGCTGTAGCCGAGAGCGTGAAGACCCCTGAGGAAACTAAGACAGATCCAGGCCAGTCAGCATCGGCAATTGACACTCCAAAAACTCCAGACACCGGCGAGCGCACCAGCTCGGAACACGGAGAAACTTCATTTTGTTCATTTTGGTGGCCAAGTTTCCTGTCGGTCGCCAGTCTAACCTACGCAATTTGGTGGATAGTTCCAGTTAGCAAAAAGCGTAAACAGTGAAGCGTGTTCTAAATGGGGTCATCAAAGACCAAAAAAAGTCTAAAAAGGTCTTGACATTTTTTGCCGAGTGCGATAAACTATTAATTAGTCTAAAGCTGCGAGAATTTTTAAGAGTCTTTAGAAATAATTTAACAATTTAGTTGTGCAATTTATTCGCTGTAAAATTTATTTTGTAGCGAAAATCATCGTCAGTTTATTTATTTAATTTGAGTTTTCAAATTTTCTATAATGGAGAGTTTGATCCTGGCTC
>DGIF01000044.1 GCA_002393165.1 Candidatus Saccharibacteria bacterium UBA3829 | reverse complement strand
CGATTGAAAAAGGGAGAGTTTCCGGCAAGAAATTGGATTTCGTGAAATTGTCACAAGTGGTGCCAAGCGATGCGAAGGCGAGACTTTTGACTGGTTTTAACGATTTGGATATGGTGCTGGGTGGTGGTATTTTGTTGGGATCGGTGTGCTTATTGGCTGGCCAGCCGGGGATTGGAAAATCTACGCTTTTGATGCAAATTTGTGCAAAAGTAGCGAACGGTAAGGATGTACTTTACGTTTCCGGGGAGGAGTCGGCGGGACAAGTAAAGCTGAGAGCGGAAAGGCTTGGGGCGAAATCGGAGAGATTAAACTTTGCGGCTTCGACTTCTGGTAACGACATAGCCAAGACGATTGAAACTGGCGAGTTTGATCTTGTGATTGTAGATTCGATTCAGACTTTGGCGATGGACGAGATCGCTTCGGCGCCGGGGACAGTGTCGCAGGTGACGAATTGTGGTAATTTGATTATCCGAGCGGCAAAAGCGACCGATACGGCGGTGGTGATTGTGGGGCATGTGACGAAAGATGGCACGCTGGCCGGTCCGAAGGTATTGGAACACCTAGTGGACGTAGTGTTGCAGTTTGAGGGCGATAGGTATGGTGGGTTTAAGACGGTACGGGCGGTGAAAAATCGATTTGGCTCAACGAATGAAGTGGCGATTTTTGAGATGTTGGGAACGGGGCTTCATGAGGTGCAAAACCCATCGGCGGCGCTGTTAGCAGAACGGACCAATACAGATGGTTCAGTGATTCTTGCTACTTTGGAAGGCAATCGACCGATTTTAGTGGAAATTCAGGCCCTCGCTACGACGACTAATTTTGGTTATCCAAAACGGACCGCTTCGGGTTTTGATCTCAACCGACTGAATCTTTTGATCGCGGTGTTGGAGCGGCGGACGAAATTAAAACTGGCGGACAAAGATATATTTATTAATGTGGTTGGTGGAATGAAACTTGCGGATTCGGCGGCGGATCTTGCGGTGTGTATGGCGATTGCTTCGGCGGTAGCCGGGCGAAAGTTGGATGAAAAATACGTGGTATTTGGCGAGGTTGGATTAGGTGGCGAGATACGGTCGGCGTTTCGGGCGGATCAGAGAATTGCCGAAGCGAAAAAACTAGGCTTTAAGCACGCGATAGCGCCAAAGACGGTTAAAAATCCATTCGTAATACCAGCCAAGGATTTGAGAGAAACATTAATTAGGTATGTAAAATGAGGATTTTAGGAATTGATCCGGGTATTGGAATCTGTGGGTTTGGATTGATCGAGACATCGAGTCGAGCGGATGCGAAGGCGTTAGATTATGGCGCGGTGACGACGATGGTGGATGCGCCGATGCCGGAAAGATTAAAAGAATTGTATGAATCTTTGAAGTTGGTATTTGAACAGACGAAACCAGATGTGGTAGCAGTGGAAAAACTGTTTTTTTCGAAAAATATTACGACGGGTATTGCGGTGGCGGAGGCACGGGGGGTGATATTACTTGTTGCGAAACAAAGTGGGGCGAAGATCCGGGAATATACACCAAATGAGATCAAGAAGGCTTTAACTGGGTATGGGTCCGCTACTAAGACTCAGATGGAAGAAATGGCGCGAGTGCACTTGAGTCTTAAAGAGAAACCAAAGCCAGACGATGCTGCAGATGCGCTGGCGGCAGCGGTGACGTGTAGTTTGCTATATCGTGAGGATGAAGTACAAGAAGTAGATAAGTTTTCGAATTCGCGAAAAAGAAAGGAGATAAAATGATAGCACATCTTAGAGGTATGATTGAAGAAAAGTTTGGGAGTTTTTTGACGATTGACGTAAATGGAGTGGGATACGAAATAGCTGTACCGACGCCAGACTTTGAAAATGTGACTTTGGGTGAAGAAAGGAAGTTTTATACTTATCATAATGTGCGGGAGAATACGGAGGAATTGTATGGGTTTTCAAGTCTAGCGGCAAAGAAGATTTTTGAGCTATTAATATCAGTGCAGGGGATTGGGCCGAAAGCGGCGGTTGCAATACTGTCGCTAGCCGAGGCGGAAGAGGTGAGAAATGCGATTGCGAATGCAGATGCAGCGTTTATCGCGAAAGCGTCTGGTGTAGGGAAAAAGTCAGCTGAGAGAGTGATAGTGGATCTTCGTGATAAAGTAGGAATACCGAGTCGGTATGGAGCGACAGAAGTGAAATCTATAGCGGTGATGCCAGAAAATGACGAAGCGCTGGATGCCTTAATTGCACTAGGGTTCCCGCTTAAAGAGGCAACTGCGGCGTTAGAGAAAGTAGATTCGACACTACCGGTAGAGGAACGGGTAAAAATGGCCTTGAAAAATTAAAACAAGTATGGTAAAATAACAGATAATTGTCTAATATAAAAGGTAAAATATGAGTTTTTCTATTCTAAAGCAAATTGGTGACGCTCAAAAAAAGAAAGCGGTGGTAGACGTCCGGTCTGGTGATACCGTAAAAGTGACCCAAAAAATTAAGGAAGGTAGTAAGTTTCGTTTGCAGGTGTTTGAGGGTGTAGTGATTCGTGTAGATCGCAAAGAATCTCACACTGCGCGGATCGTAGTGCGTAAGGTAACTTCTGGTGTAGGTGTGGAGAAATCTTATTTGATTCATTCTCCACTCGTAGAGAAGATTGAGATTACGAAGCGTTCGAAAGTGCGTCGCAATAACCTTTCTTATCTACGTCAACGCTCTGGCAAGTCGGCACGTCTTCGTGGTAAAGATTTTGACCGCGCGGCGGTAAATGACGTAACGGTGCCAGAAGAAGTAGTAGAAGAGGCGGAAGTTGAAGTAGTAGAAACTCCAGAAGTTGATGAAGCTACAGAAGCAACTGAGACAGTTGAGGCGCCAAAAGAAGCTGAAGAGAAAACCGAAGCTTAATGGCGATTCTCGGAATAGATGAAGTTGGACGCGGACCCCTAGCGGGTCCGCTTGTTGTGGGGGCGGTGATTTTGCCAGACGAAAAACCGGCCTGGGTCGAAGAATTGAAAGATTCAAAAAAGTTGACTGCGAAAAAGCGAGAAGTTTTATCAGGGGTGATTTTGGCGGAAGCGGCGGCGGTAGGTTTGGGGTGGGTGAGCCCGAACGAGATTGACGAGCTCGGCGTTGCCGGGGCGCTTAGGTTGGCGACGAGGCGGGCGGTTGAAAAAGTGCGAGAAAGGAAGGTGAGCTTTTCGCAAATTGTGATAGACGGGAAGGTGAACTTTTTGTCCGGGACCACATTGGAGCGGTTTGTGTCTACGGTAGTGAAAGCGGATGATCTGATTAAGGAAGTGTCGGCAGCGTCAATTGTGGCAAAGGTGGCGCGGGACCATTATATGTATGAGGCGGGGGCGAAGTTCCCGGGGTATGGGTTTGAGAAACACGTTGGTTACGGGACGGCGGCGCATCTCAAAGCGATTCGCGAGTTTGGGATTTGCTATGAGCACCGCAAGAGCTTTGAGCCAATTAAAAGTATGGTGGGGTTTGAAAAGCCACTAGAGAAACATGTTGTAAAAAATACAACAGAAATTGGTGGGCGGGGTGAGACGGCGGTGTGCGAATATCTGGAGGGTTTGGGACATAGAATTATGGCGCGAAATTTCAAAACGAAGTTTTGCGAAATTGATATCGTGTCTGAGTCTGGCGGAAAGATATATTTTACGGAAGTAAAGTATCGAGCTAGTGAGTCTCGCGGTGGTGGTTTTGCGGCGATTGACGCTAAAAAGTTGGAGAAAATGAAGTTTGCGGCAGCGGTGTTTTTAAAATGCCATCCGGAGTTTCGGAATAGAGACGTACTGCTTGCGGCGGCATCAGTGTTTGGTGATGAATTTTTGGTGGAAGATTGGCTGGTGCTTTGAAACGCTAGTTTTTGAGCTCAGGTGTCTTAGACGTTGAACTTGAATTCGACCACATCGCCATCTTGCATGACGTAGGTTTTACCTTCAGTGCGGAGCTTGCCGGCGGCTTTGACGGCTTGCTCGGAGCCGTATTCTTTTAAGTCGTCGTAATTGCAAATGGAGGCCGCGATGAAACCGCGTTGAAAATCGGTGTGGATGGTGCCGGCGGCCTCGGGAGCGGTGGCGCCTTTATGGATAGTCCAGGCGCGGCATTCCTTTTTGCCGGCGGTGAGGAAAGATTGGAGATTCAAAGTGTCATAGGCGGCTTTGATGAGCTCTTCCAATGCGTCGTGCTTGACGCCGTAGCTTGCGAGGAATTCTTTGCGTTCTTCGCGGCTCATGCCGGACATTTCTTCTTCGAGTTTGGCATTGACAAAAATAGATTGAGCTGGCTTGACTAGCTCGCGGAGCTTTCCCTGCAGGTCTTGGTCGGTGAGGCCGTTTTCGTCTACGTTGAACATATAGATGACTGGTTTATCGGTGAGATAGGGGATGTTTTCGTCGGCTGGATCCTTTTTGCGCTTGGCTTCTATTTTAGTGCGGGTTTCTTCGTCGGCGAGCTGCAACTCTAGATTGATGATATCAATGTCATCTTTGGCTTGTACTACGATGTCGGTGACGAGTTTTTGGTCGGCGCGGAGGATGTCGTCATTTTTGAAGGCGCGGACAACGTGACAAATGGCTTGACATTCGCGGATGTGGGCGAGGAATTTATTGCCGAGGCCTTCGCCCTTGCTTGCGCCCTGGACTAGGCCGGCGATGTCAACAAATTCGACGGTGGCGGGGACGATTTTGTCCGTGTTGTACATTTTAGCAAGGACATCAAGACGTTCATCTGGCACTGGCACGATACCAACGTTTGGTTCGATGGTAGCAAAAGGATAATTCGCAGCGAGGGCGCCAGCGTTAGTGAGAGCGTTAAACAGCGTGGACTTTCCGACGTTCGGGAGCCCGACGATTCCGATCTTTAAATTCATAACCAACCTGTGTATCTGTTAATATTGGTATTATTATAACATATTTTTGATGTATAATGTTAGGTATGAAGATTACAAAATTAGAGCATTCTGGAATAATAATTGAAAAAGATAAAAAACAAATTGTTTTTGATCCGGTGGAATTCGAAGATAAAATACAGAGGTTGGAAAATGTTGTCGCCATTATCATCACACACAAACATGGCGATCATTTGCAACCAGAAGTAATTGCAAAGATACGAAACGACAATCCCTCTGTAAAGATTTTTACTACCAGTGATGCTGGTTCACTTATTGGTGATACTGTTTTTGTAAAAGGCGGAGATAGTTTTGAAATCGAAGGATTTAAACTAGATTTCTTCGGAAAAGATCATGCTGCCATTGTCCCTAAACAAATACCATGCGAAAATATCGGCGTAGTGGTTGATGATGAAATTGTAAACCCTGGTGACTCTTTTGATTTACCAAATAAAGAAGCTGAAGTTTTATTTGTGGCTATTTCGGCCCCATGGTTGAAGATTGTAGAGTCGATGAAATATGTTGAGAGCGTTCGGCCTAATATGGTAATTCCCGTGCATGATGCACTTTTGTCTGAGCTTGGCAAGTCGATTAGTAGTAATTGGATGAAGAAGGCTTGTGATGGAGTGGGCGCAGAATACAAGGAACTAATGCCTGGCGAAAGTGCGATTGTTTAATTTACTACGCAAAAAGAAGCTTTCACGCTAAGCACATACTGCGCCCTGCAAGAACTTCAATGATTATATTATGTCATAAAGCCATTTTTTTATTTTGGTTTTGGTAGTCGGATTTTGATTGAAAATGGGATAAAAGAAACAGGTTGGTTTAGAATTACAAGATTCCGATCTTTAAATTCATAACCAACCTGTGATATTTGTTATTATGGGTATTATTATAACATATTTTATGATATAATATTAAGCATGAGTAGAAAGAAAAATAAGGATAAAAAACAACTCATTATAATTTTATTGGCAGTGTTCTTAATTGCAATTATTGTTGTCATTACCTTTTTATTGATAAGGAATCAAAATACTTTTGAATATGAAGGATGGATTGACTGTCAGCCGATATTGTCGCCCGAAGAGGCAGATTTGTGTAAGAAGGCGGAAGCTGCAAACTATCCATATATAGCTTATTAGCGAAGGTGGTTGGTTTAAAAATTCAAGATTCCGATCTTTAAATTCATAACCAACCTGCGATATCTGTTATTGTAGGTATAATTATAGCATATTTTATGTATAGCAAAGAAGTTTTCGCGTCTAGCGTACCGTGCGTTGCGGGGGCCTTGGTATTTGATATGGTAGGGAGTGCTGTGCTATAATAAGCTCAACGATTAACGAACTCATTTATGAGACGAATAAAACGAAAAGAACCATATGATAATAGAATTTATGGGTATGAAATCGCTTTTGCGATCATCAGCTTGGTAAAAATTCCTGTTTTGGCATACTTTTTTACTATAGCTAATGGTTGGTTTATTGTTATTTATGCTTGGACTTTTCTTTGGGTGGTTGCTATAATTTTTGAGTATTGTTTTGGCATAGTAATTGCTAAATTGTGTAGCTCTGTTTTTTCAGCGATTATGTCCTTTTTAGCTTCTTATGTAATTTTTATTATTGTGGATGCATTGCTTTTGCTTTTGAAGACTGGTGGTGGCGATTTCCAGACATGTACGGATGTTTGCAAGGACACGTCTTTTATAGAAGGTGTATTAAGTATGATCGCTTTTATGAGCGCGCCAATGATAATAGTATTGATATCAGTAATAACAAATGCAATGAAGAAAAAGAAATCTATGATGATGGGAACTTAGCAAATTGTGATTATGAAATATACAGAACGCGATATGATGATTGGCGAAGGAGAGGTCAAGATGAGGGTTAGCTTAGTCCAGACGGAGTCAAATGGCACTAAAGCCGAGAATGAAAAGAAGGTCTTTGAACAGCTAAATGAAGCCGTTTTAGGTAATCCGGATGTGATATGTCTGTCGGAGCTCTTTTTGTCATGGGGCGTTAATTTTGCTGGCGGAAAAGTTAAACAAGATGAGATTGTAAAATATCAAGATTTCGCAGAGAAGAACAATGTAAATTTGATTTTGGGTAGCGTTGCGTTAGAAAGTGATATTCCTGGCAAGGTGACTAATACGTGTTTCGTGATAAGTCGGAAGGGCGATGTTATTGGTAGATACGATAAGATCCATATGTATAAGGTGAATAAGCCTGGTTTTAGATTTGACGAAAGCGACGATACAATTGCTGGAGAAAAGCTGGGGATTTTTGAAATTGATGGCGTGAAGATTGGTATTGGAATATGCTTTGATTTGAGATTTCCGGAGTATTTTAGAGAATTGGCGGAGAGAGGGGCGCAGATAATATTTCTTCCCTCGCATTTTAATAAGGGTACTGGAAGTATTGCGTGGGAGATACTAACAAGGGCAAGGGCGATTGAGAACCAGGTGTATTTTTGCGCTGTGAACCAAACAGGGGAGAATTTGTGTGCTGATACGAAGGTGATTTCTTATGCTGGTGAAGTCATAAAATCATTGGGGCGCGAAGAGGGGATATTGACGATGGATCTAGAATTGGGGTTGCAGGAACAGCACAGGAATGAGGTGCCCATGTTGAGGCAAATAAAAATTAGATGAAAAAATAGGTCGGTTTAAAAGTTTAAGACCCTGGTTCCTAGGTTTAAAACCAACCTGTGATATTTGTTATTATAGATATAATTACAGTATATCTTGTGTTATAATAAAGATACGAACAACGAGGGGTAGTCTGAATATGATATACGTAATTTATAAAAGGAGGATTAATGGGCTCTTATATTGAAGTAAACGATACGTTACAAATCACGCGGGGGCAGGGCTTCCCTGAACAGCTAAAATACGAAGAGCACGTCAAAAAGCCGTTCAAAGCTGAGTATTTTAAGGATGTCGTATTCGAGTTTAAGAATAAGCCTGGCATTAGGATTTTTCACCGCCCGCCAGTTAGAAATTTTTTGGTAGAGAATATTGACGGTAAGTGGTTGTATTGGGGGCAGATACACATTACTGAGGTTGAACACGACTACGTGAACGGCACGACTTCTGGTAAGTTCAAAATAATATATATCAATACGCCAGAAGAAATGAAAACGGCTTTTGATTTGATAGACAGAAATCCGGATACGAACTATTTGGCTTCCTAGGCTTAGGCGTTCTTTGCGCCTAGTTTTGTTGAGCTGATCTTAATAGGAAGTTGGACAGACGATTTATGGTATATAATACTAATATAAAATGAAGCATGAAAAAAGTTGCGGTTGCATTGTCTTGAATGACGATAAGGTGCTATTGATTGGCGCTATGGACAGTAGCTGAAAGCTATTTTGGTCGTTTCCGAAGGGGCATTAAGAAGAGGGCGAGACGAATATCGAAACCGCGCTTCGGGAGACAAAAGAGGAAGTGGGCTTGGATGTCAAGATTGTCGATGAGGAGCCAATCAAAACTGGGCATTTTGTGCATGGCGGAACCGTTTACAAAGAAATTTCTTGTTTATTGCTGAGCCGCTAGGTGGCGAGTTAAAAAGGCAGGAAACGGAAGTCGAAAAAGTTGAATGGGTGGATATTGATAAGGCCGATGAGTATTTTGACGATTATTATAGTGACGCGTGGGGAGAGGTCTTAAATACTAAACTAAAACATTGTTAAGGTTTCGTTACGCTAAACTCGTAGATTGTGGCGCTTGACAGGTCTTTAGAAGTGTCATTTGGAATACCGTTGCCGCTCAGAATGATAGTGGCGTTTGCCAAACTGTCTGGAATATAGCTCATCTGGTTGGAGTTGTTGCTGCTGAAGCTGCTCGAACCAGAGCGAACTGGCGTAAAGTCCACGGAAATGCTCTTGTTTGGCGCTGGGGTATAAGTGATGTCTAGGGTGAAAGTTTGTTCCTGGTTTGAGACTCGCCAGCCGTTGCTATTGATATGGGTCCCGAAACTCGTTTGATTAATGGTGGCTGACGTGGACGCGTCAATGTAGAAGTACTGATTGCTGTAACAGTAGAAGGTGAACCCGGCGTAGGTTGAGTTGCCGCTGTTCTGTTGGAATGCTGAAACGAGCCTCTTGCCAGCGTTGTTTCTTGGGTTCATTTTAACCACGAGATGAATGGTGAATCCTTCATCGTCGAACGCGATAATGCCAGTGTTGAGGCTGTGGCCGGTACTAAAGGTAATACCATTAGTGCTGATATTTCTATATTCAAAGGAAATAATATTTCCATCGTCGTCGGCGGTCACTTGCGGGTTGCCTTCCATGTTGGGGTTGT
>DGIF01000022.1 GCA_002393165.1 Candidatus Saccharibacteria bacterium UBA3829 | reverse complement strand
TTAGTGCCATCATATTTAGTTTTCATATCGTCCTTTCTATATTATTAAACACAAGTATATCCGCCATCTACTGGCAAAATCGCGCCCGTGACATACGAAGCCTCCTTGGAGGCCAAAAACACCGCCGCCGCATCCAGCTCGCCCAGCTGGCCGTAGCGCTGCATCGGTACGTGGGTCTTAGCAAACTCTTGAAATCTCGGCGTATCGAGCACGGCTTTCGTAAGCTCCGTCTCAAAATACCCCGGACAAATCGCGTTGCAAGTAATCCCATCAGTCGCAAGTTCCGCCGCCACAGCCCGCGTGAAATTCACCACCGCGCCTTTGGACGCATGATATGCCACCGTATGAATTTCGGTATTACCAACTAGCCCATACATCGACGCAATATTAATAATCCGCCCGTATTTATATTTCTTCATCAACGCCGCAAACGCCCGCGTCATTTTAAATACGCTAGTTTCGTCCGTCGCGATTGTGAAATCCCACTCCTCATCGTTCATTTCGAGCACACCTTTATCCTTCGATGAGCCCGCACAGTTCAGCAAAATATCGCACCGGCCGAATTTTTCCTCGCAGCTCTTCGCTGCCGCATTAATATCCTCAGTCGATGTCACATCGCAGCGCACCGGCAGCACTTTTACGCCATACTCATCGCGCAATTTGTCAGCCAGCTCCTCTAATCGTTCCACCCGCCGCGCTAGAAGCACTAAATCCGCCCCTTGCCTCGCAAACGCCGTCGCGAGCTGCACTCCAAGGCCAGAAGACGCACCAGTTACTACTGCAACTTTACCTTTAAGATCAAACATTTCTCTCCTTTCTTAATTTCATTATACCAAATTATGCTAAAATATAGTACATGAAAGCTACCAAGAAAAATGTACGTTCAAAAACCATCATCCGGGCTGGTGCACTCTTTATAGCCACAAACTTCCTACTTGGTATCATCAATATCGCCATTGGGATATTTTCAAACTCTATTGCCATCGTTTCCGATGCTGCACATAGTTTCATCGACGCAATTTCAGGGCTTATCATTATCGTTAGCGAACGCCTAGCAATCCATAAATCCGACTATCGTAAAAAAATCGAACGCATCACCACCATCATTATAGCCCTAATCATTATCATTACCGGCATCCAGATTATCATCGAATCGATCGAAAAAATCGCCGACCCCACCTGGATCGAGTACGACACACACACGCTCATCGTACTCACCATCAGTATCGCCCTTAAACTAACCCTGGCGGTTTATCTCAAAAAACAAGGTCACATTCATAAATCTTCCGTGCTCACTGCCTCTGGCGCCGAAACCTTGAACGACACTTGGATTTCCGTCGCCGTCTTAGCCTCTGTCCTTATTTACCTCATTTGGCATCTCGACATCGAAGCCTATATCGGCCTCGTTGTTGCAGCGCTCGTCATCAAAGTCGGCCTGGAGTTCATCTTTCCTCATTTGTCGCGCCATCACCACCACCCTCTCGAGCAAAATCCCGACCACGATCACTGCGGCAAAACACTCTAGTCAGTTGATGACTTATCGGCTAAAAATAGACTTTTTTCATCAACCCTCTTGACCGCCGGGACTATGCGTGGTATACAAAAGACACGGAATACTCGTGCACCAACTAGGCATTGAGGAGGTGAAAACCATGCCAGAACCGTTAAACGATTTTTCCAGAACCCCCATCCAGGAATTCGTCAAGAAACACCGCGGCCAACCGACGGTCGTCATAGAAGCACTCAAGAGCCCCGCTGAATCGGAAGAGCTCAAAAAATTAACAAGGGGGCTCACCGATAACGCAAGGAGAGCACAGCTCCTGCGTGCTATTGCGGAAGAGCTTGATGTCTTTCCAAATAAATTCTACGACCAAGCCGTGGAAGCCATCAGGCCGTTCGTGCCAAACCTCGAAGATATCCTCACCGACAGCACCGAAAAGGGGCTCGACGACGGCGAAATTCTCGAGGTCATCGCGAACGCCCTAACCGGCATCGACGATTCCTAACGCCACGCACCCCCGTCCACCAACCAAAATATACTGGACGGGGGATTTTCCATCCCAGACCAACGTTGCTAATCTGCAAATGTGCGCCAGCACAACTAGCAAGCATTGACAAATAGCCACAAGTATGATATAATAGTAAGAGGATCCGGTGAAAATTCGCACCGGCAACTAGTATCTTTATTTTTTGGAAAGGAGGTCCCAAATATGGACCAACTTAAAATGCCCAGCCTCGTCAACGCATTCAACAAACCCGATCAGCTGCCAGAAACCCTACAAACGCTGGGCTGTAACGTCGAAAGCGTTTGCGTCCTGGCCCCAGCCAACTCGGAACAGCGCGATTTATTGTCTATGATGCTAACCTTTGCCCTTCTACAAGCGGCAAACAACCCAGAGCACGAAACCACTGCAGAAGACATGGTCTGCAAATATATCGGCACCATGATCGAGCCGAGGCCATTCCTAGACCTCATGATCGAGGAAGCTGTCAAACGCTATGGTTGTTCCAACGACTTCGTGCGTACGCAGGTGGCCAACTTTGCTGACTGGCAAAGTGGTTTGAACCTCATCGACGCCGAAACATGCAGCGCCATTAAAAATGTCATCAATGGCACCGCCACCGAGCTTCCCGCCAAAGTCGCGGAGCGATACGTATTCGTCGTGGCGCGCGGGTGCAACATCAAATTAAGCGACCCTGTGATCTATCAGTTCATGCAGGCCAGCCTGCGTCAGCCCGTAGATCCCCTACGCCACGTGCGCGAGTATGTTACGCAGACCCTCAAAACCGCCGCGAAAAAGGTCGGAAGGGCAAGAGCCGCAGCAATCATCACCGAGGCGTCCTCGATGCTGGTCGGCACACGCCCGATCAACTCCAAAGACATCGTTGGCACCAACGACGCCGAAACCGTGGACCGCCTCGCGGCTATACTCACCGAGGAGACCTTGACGCTGGTCGGCACACGCCCGGCCAACTCCAAAGACATCGTTGGTGCCAACGACGCCGAAGCCGTGGTCCGCCTCGCGGCTATACTCCTCGGCCCTGCGGAAGCCATGCGAATCATCGACACCCAGCAGACCGCCGACGCCTAGCCGGCTGTCACCATCCCCGGTTGACACCTCCTTTCACCAAACACTGCAAACGCCCCTTCCCAGAAGGGGCGTTTCTCATACCAAGCCACCAAACAAATCAACAGAGTCACCAAGCTCAGAGCATAAAACCAACACAAAACCAGCAACCAGCCCCAAATAAACATAGCCCCGCCAGTTTCTTTGGCGGGGCTGTGTGCAGGTTAAATTTCAGACGGGAATCAGGTGCCCTGGTACTCGCGTTTCACGGATGCCACTGTAGTCCCTTCCGGCTGTCTTGTGCAGGACATCTTCAATCGAAGGTTAAAGCCGTTCTCGCGGCAGAAATCCCCCACAGACAACATGACGTTGCGCAACTCATGCTCAAGGATTCCTGTCTGCGCACCACTCTGAACCCAATTGCGCAATTTCTCGACGGCCTCAGTCTTCGCCCGCTCGGCTGCCTTATACGCCATATCGTCATGATAATAGTTGACGTGTGTACTCCCATTAATCGGCAGGACGTGTACCTCACACACAACATACCATCCCTCACCATCGACGACGACGTACTTTGCCTCATCGCCCAGATTGTCCTGGCCCTCCTCGTCCCAGCGAAAAGAGCCCTTCCCGCCCCGGCGGAAGTGGAAAAAGCCGCGGTGCTCAAACTCGCAGAGAAAATAACGCCTCGTAATTGGGTTCCAATAGTAATGCCCCACAATGTATGCTCGACGGCCCACGATAACAAAAATTAGGGCCGTCATCAAGATCGCCGCCAATGTTTCTTTCATTGGCAATCACCTCAGTCCGGAAACAAGCAAAACCGTTTAAAACAACACCTGCAAATTGCTAAAGGGCTTTGGCTTGAATCCAATGTCAATTCAATTATAACATAATCACCGAAAAATACAATTCAACTCCCAATAGTCTCCATCCGGCGCCAGAAGCATCCCTAAGAGCCAGCCAGAAACCTCACGCCCGCTCAGCGAGGCTCGAACCGGCTCTCAACAGAGAAAAAACGACCCTTTAAGGACCGTTTTTTCACAATGGTGCCGGAAGTAGGACTCGAACCTACGAAGCCCGAAGGCGAGAGATTTACAGTCTCTTGTCATTGCCGCTAGACGATTCCGGCCCAACTAGAACGATAACGTCGCCGCTCAGCGCAAACAACTGCAAGCGCACGGCCCGTTCTCCCTCAATTATATCATACTTTTACGAAAAAAATGACTAAAAACCACAAAAATAGCCCTCGCCTATGTATATCTTGACTTTTTTAAGCATATGTGA
>DGIF01000012.1 GCA_002393165.1 Candidatus Saccharibacteria bacterium UBA3829 | reverse complement strand
ATCACTGCTTTGATTGTATGCATTCGATTCTCGGCCTCATCAAACACCACGGACTGCTCAGACTCGAACACCTCATTCGTCACTTCCATCTCTGAAAGACCAAATCTCTCAAAAATATCCTGCCCAATCGTCGTATTGGTATCGTGGAACGATGGCAAACAATGTAGGAATATCGCCCCCGGACGCGCTCGTCGCATCATTTCCATATTTACTTGATACGGTTTGAGTTGCTCGATTCTCTCACCCCACTTCTCTTTGTCTTCACCAAGTGACAGCCATACATCTGCATAAATCGCATCCGCTACGCCATCCAGCGCATGAATGTCATCAGTAACTGTTATCGTGCATCCGTTCTTCTCTGCAATCGGTGCGCATGCTGCCACTATCTCATCGGATGGCTTAAGCGCCGCCGGACCACACGCGATGTAGTTTACGCCCATCTTTGCGCTCATCGCCATCAAAGAATTAGAAACATTGTTGTGTGTATCCCCAACAAACGCCAAAGTTTTACCCTTCAGTTCCCCAAGTCTTTCCTCCATTGTCATGAAGTCCGCCAAAGCCTGCGTCGGGTGGCATGAGTCCGTAAGCCCATTCCATACCGGCACATCCGAGTACTGCGCCAACGTGTCCACTGCCTCCTGCTTAAACCCCCGAAACTCAATGCCATCATAAAATCGCGCCAAGACACGCGCCGTATCCGCAATCGATTCCTTATGTCCCATCTGCGAGCCAGACGGATCGAGATAAGTCACGCCCATGCCAAGATCATATCCTGCCACCTCAAACGCGCACCGCGTCCTAGTCGAAGTCTTTTCAAACACAATAGCAATGTTTTTTTCCGGAAAATACTTATGGTTTTGCTTATTATGCTTCATATCTTTGAACTTCTTCGCCGTATCCAACATACAGCGTAGCTCTTCCTCGCTAAAGTCCAAAATTCTAAGAAAATCTCGCCCTTTAAAATCCATTTAACACCTTCCTTTTGTTAATTTGATGAACTCTTTTACAAAGCCTCACCATTGCTTTCTTTCTTCGATTATATATCACGTTTAAGCTTTTTTCAAGAATTCACGGCACAAAAAAGGCCCCCTTGTGGTGCCCACTAAGAGATTTGAACTCTTACAGCCTTGCGGCCACTAGCACCTGAAGCTAGCGCGTCTACCAGTTCCGCCAAGCGGGCATAATATAATTATAGCACAAAAACACCTTAGAGCAAAGAGTGTCGAGGTAACCTAAAATATTGTGGGAAATACTTTTACGATTTGATATAATAACACTAAACGGAGGCAATATGATAAACGTCAATTTCGAAACGCGTATAAACGAGGCCCGGGCCGAAGAACTTCTCGGCCAGATCAAAGCCGACCCTATGGGCGGCTGGGCCGATTTACCTTTCAATTTCAACAAAAAAGAACTTGCCAGCATTAAGAAAGCTGCCAGGAAAATCAATTCCGAATCCGAAGTCTTAGTTTGCATCGGCATCGGCGGTTCATATCTTGGGCACCGCGCGATCATTGAAGCCCTGCAGCCACGCGGCATCAAAATTATCTATGCCGGCAACTCGCTCAGTCGTCGCGAGTTAGACCGTGCTCTCGCCGAAGTCGAAGGCAAAGACTTTTCCGTCAACGTCATCTCAAAATCCGGCACCACTTTGGAACCATCAATCGCGTTCAAAGCCTTCAAAGATAAATTAATCGAAAAATATGGCGAGCAAGAAGCTTATCAACGAATCTACGCCACCACAGACGCCGCTCGTGGCGCCCTGCATGACGAAGCCGTGGCAAAAGGATACGAAAGATTCGTCGTGCCGGACAACATCGGCGGGCGCTACTCGGTACTTTCCGCCGTAGGATTGCTCCCACTTGCAGCCGCAGGCGTAGATGTTGACGCCCTTCTAGCTGGCGCCAAAGAAATTGCCGAAACCTTGCAAAGAACAGGCAACGAGCTATCGAAGACTCCAATTATGCAATACGCCTTCATGCGTCATGATCTCGGCGAACGTGGCTACGACACAGAAGTTTTTGCCAGCTTTGAACCGGCTACAATGTACTTTAATGAATGGCTCAAGCAGCTTTTCGGCGAAAGCGAAGGCAAAAACAAACAAGGCATTTGGCCAGCTAGCGTCATTTACTCCACCGATCTCCATTCGCTCGGCCAGTTCATGCAAGACGGCCGCCGCAACCTGTGGGAAACTATTATCGATTTTCCAACCGACGAGCTAAACGCCAAGGTTGTCACTGCCGTCAAAAAAGCTCATTCCGTCGGTGGCATTCCAGTGCTATCACTCGAAGTTCCATCCTATGACGAGCGCGGCTTTGGTGAACTTATCTATTTCTTCGAAATGGCTTGCGCTATTAGTGCAAAGCTATTTGGCGTTAACCCATTTGACCAGCCAGGTGTAGAAGCATACAAATCAGAACTTAAAAAATTAATGGAGGTATAATGAAAAAACGTATCGTACTAGCTCTCGGCGGTAACGCTCTACAAAAAAACGGTGAAGCTACCGCTGAAGCACAAAAGAAAGTTGCCGCTAGCGTCGGCAAACTCATCGCCGAGCTCGCACCAAAATACGAAATTGCCGTCGCTCACGGCAATGGTCCGCAGGTTGGTAACATCTTAATCCACGAAGAGGCCGCTGCAACCGATAAAGCCCCTGCCATGCCGCTCGAAACCGCCGTGGCCATGAGCCAAGGCCAGATTGGCTATTGGCTTACTCAAGCAATCAATAATGCTTTTCTAGAGCTTCATCAAACCGCAAAAGTTGCGACCGTGGTTTCGCAAGTGGTAGTCGACCGCGACGACCCAGCATTTAGAAATCCCACTAAGCCCATTGGGCAATTCTACACCGAAACCGAAGCCAAAAAACTCGCTCACGAAAAAGGCTGGACGGTCAAAGAAGACGCCGGCCGTGGTTGGCGCCGTGTAGTGGCCAGCCCAAAGCCAATTGATATCGTAGAGAAAGACGCCATTACTGAAATGATAGCTGACGGCATCATCGTCATCACGGCTGGCGGAGGTGGCATCCCAGTTTATCGCACCAAAGTTCTAAAACATCTTAAAGGCATCGACGCTGTTATTGATAAAGACTTTGCCGCTGAGAAGCTCGCTGAACTTATCCATGCGGACATCTTCGTCTCAGTCACAGCCGTCCCCAATGTCTACATAAACTACGGCCTCCCGCATCAAGAAGCTCTACATAAAATTGCAGCAAAAGAGATCACAAACCTCATAAAATACGGCTATTTCAAAGCCGGATCTATGCTACCTAAAGTCGAAGCTGCCACCGCTTTCGCCCGAAAAGGCCACACTGGCATCATCACCGACATTGATAATCTCAAAGAAGCTCTCGCTGGTCACGCTGGCACTATCATCACCGCTTGATTTTTACCCATCGTTATCGGATAATAGAGCTATGAAAATTCTTTGGACAGATGGTAGCGCAAACCCCAACCCCGGACCTGGCGGATTTGCTGTAATAGAACAGCTTGCGGACGGCTCCGGTAAACCGGTCGCCCTAGGCGGCAACCAAAATACCACCAATATTCGTATGGAGGGATCCGCCATGATTGCCGCCATTAAATATGCCGGAAATGAAGGCTGCGAGATCCACTCTGATTCCGAATTTTGGATCAACGTTCTGACCAAATGGGCTCCCAATTGGCAAGCCCATGGCTGGTGCAAGGCCACCGGCGAGATTAAAAACCTGGATCTCGTCAAAGAGCTCTACGAACTCTACCAAAACCACCCAGTCAAGCTCGTCTGGGTTCGCGGGCACATTGGCACTAACCTCAACGAGCTCGCCGACGCATGGGCCAACAAGGCCCGCCTCGGTACCAAGATCTAACTCTCGTCATCGGCTTTCTTTGAATCTCCATCATCCATCACGTCATCAGTCTCATTTACGACAAGCGGCTCGGATGGGTTAACCGGCGGCACTATCCCAGAGTCGTTTTCGATCCACACAGCGTTCAACACATAATGATTCACAGCATCTAGATCCAAACTAAGGAAATCCCCCACCTCGTACTCAATCCCAGTGCAAGCAGTCGCATTATCAGATGTCGAGCCTAGACACCATTTACTAAAGTCAAACCCCGCCCTCACGGGCGTGCTATCATTCACAATCTCTACCGTTGCCGAGTTAGTATAACCAGATAACGCCGTCGGAAGGTGGTTTACATAATCATTAACGTCATCTTCAAATGTGATCAAATATTCTATCATGTTAGCCACATACCGAATCAGGAAAGTACCGTTCGTATAAATGCCAGATTGACTGCTGTAATCCGCTCGAAGACCCAAGCCTATCGTATAATTATCTGGGTTACTCACGCCATCGCTCGAATTAGCAATATTAGTTTTTGCCAAAATTCTAGCCGAAGAGCTGGTCGGAGCCGGAAAATAAAGTGCTGTGTCCACATCAGTATTATCTATATTATTGTCATTAAGACGATAGCTACTCGGTGAATACCCCCACATATTATTATATGCAGCCGTATCGAATGTTGCAGAAGTTATACCAGAATTAGTATTACCAGGCAACGTAGCCAAAGTTTTGCTACTATCATCAGTATTCACGAGACTGGTGCTAGAACCAGTTGCGGCAATACTGACAGTGTAGCCAATCGGATTGTTTGTAGAAATTGAGAAGGCGGCCTTCTGATTGGACGCGCTGGTAGCAAAAGTTCCACTAGCATCACGCACCGACAAACTGACGCTGGCCGTAGCATTAGTCGAAACGAAAGTAAGGACCGGCGAATCAACGGTGTCGGCCTTAGCAACCTCTAAATGCTCACATACTGGCGCTACGATCATCGCAAGAATGACAGCAAGCACCAAAATAGACCCAACCCCAATAGTGCGCATGACACTACGAAGCCCAATGCGGTCACTTCTTAAACCAGCCTCTTTTACATCCAACCTATTCACCACTTTTATCACATTTATGGTTAATGTACTTTTATTATATCATTAAATCTAATTTTGCATAGCATTTAATACTCTCTGCAGCGCAAATTAGCTTATTCAACCCTTGGAATAGTCTCCTGCACGACTGATTTATCTTTTGCTATCAGCCCCAACCTCGCCTTGATCTCATTCTCCCCAACTTCAATCGCTCGCGCTAACGCAGAATCATCTTTCATCGGCTCAAAAAATTCTCGCCAAAGCTCAAACTCTTTCTCCGTCCGCACCAAATTCGCCGTATATCGCGGATAGTTGTCAATCGATTTATCGCCAACCAAACTTTCTACATATTCCCAGTGGACCGTCAACCATGAGAACACCCGCTCTTTCGCCACCGGATTCCGATATAGCCAAATAAACAAATAAAATTGATCTTGTGGCTTCACTACGTCCGGGCAATTCAGAAGCCCAACCATCCGTTCAAGCACGTTGACGTCCTTAGATGACGTAGCCGCAGCCAATAATTCAGACTTAATCTCCGGATCCGCAGTCTTTTTATAATCCTCCAGATACTTATCCAACATCTCTGGTTGCAAATAGATCTTTGCCGAAAGCACGCTATCGCGGATTTCTGCGTCAATCAACGAGTAATCGTCGTCGTATGCAGAGGCTAAATTTCTTAACCCATTAGCATCTTCCGCATAAAAATCCATAGCTAGAAGCATTGACCTAAGCCTCAAGGTATTTTCATCGTCTCCATCTCGCGTTGCGAACCCAAGCCCCATTAGCTTCGGGGCTACTAACTTCCCAACAAATTCTTTAAACTCCTTCTCCTCTTCGGACTCAGGGTCAAAGAATATCTTTAGCCCAGACACGATCGTAAAAATAATACTCCACACCGCCGCATTTGCCTCTTCACGAAACCGCCAAATCAACGGTACCAACGATGCGCTAGATACCAATCCCGCCCTTGCCAGCAAATCCCGATCAATCAATAGCCTCAACTTCTCTTCTAACCCCAACGACTCAAATCTCGTCAATCGTTCATCAAACTCCACGTTAGACAACTCCAGAACATAGTGCCCACTCATGTCTTCACTTATGTTCATCAACGGCCAATCGGACCTCTTCATCTCGCCATCCAGCAAGAACCTCCGTTGCGAAATTTTGTCAAAATTTGTCCCTTCATTCTTCACTACCGGATAGCCGGGGCGATCAATAAACGCGTGCATCATCTCCCCCACATCAAAATTAGCATGCGGACGAAGCGCCGCCCACAAATCATCCCCACACGTATTTTTATACTGGTATTCTTTGAAATAGTCCTGTGCTCCGGCACAAAAGTTCTTCCACCCCATCAGGCGAATCACCATCAGCATCAGTCTTGCGCCCTTCGCATACACGATCGCCGGGTCAAACAACGTTGCAATTTCGGCCGGATCGTTTACTTCCTGATGCACAGATTGTACTCCAGTCAAGCAATCACGTCGAAGCGCCGCCAATGCATCTCCAGTAAAAAAACCTTCCCAAATCTTATATTCCGGATAAATCGCGTCTACCGCAAAATACTCCATCACGCTCGCAAATGACTCATTTAGCCACAAATCATCCCACCATTCCATCGTCACCAAATCGCCAAACCACTGATGCGACAATTCATGCGCCACCGTAAGCGCCACGCTCTTTTTGGTTTCTAACGTAGCTGATCCGCCCGCAAGCAACATCGATTCCCGATACGTAACCAGGCCCCAGTTTTCCATCGCTCCAGCTTCAAAATCTGGTAGCGCCACTTGCACACATCTCTTCAATGGGTATGGCACCCCGAAATTATCGTCATAAAACACCAATGATTGTGCCGCCACATCGTTTGCAAAATCCACAGTGTTTGTATCCTGATTCAACGCGCAATATGTTGTAATCTCCACGCCATGCTTATTTGTTACTGTTTTACCATGGAATTTTCCAATTACCCACGCAAGCAAATATGTACTCATCCGCGGCGTCGGTTCAAATGTTGTCACCATACAATTTGGCGCCAATACGGACTTCAATGCTGGCATATTAGATATCACTAAATCATCTTCATCTGGCACCGTAATAGTTAGCTCAAATATCGCTTTCGCCGCCGGTTCGTCAATACACGGAAACGCTTCCCTCGCATAGTGACTTTCAAACTGCGTTGCCACAATTCTTTCCTCACGACCACTATACTCATATGTTGACAGATAAGCTCCCTCCATATTCTCATTCAAAGAGCCATGGTACACCACTTCAATATCCAAAGCGCCCCTGGGCACCTTCTCGAGCGTCAAAATGCCATTCGCTGTTTCAAAATTCGCTTTTTCTACACCTACACGCACGTCGTCTATTTCGAGGCCCTCAGCATGAAGTTTAATTATCTCGTCTTTCGCCTCGCCAGATATCACTACTTTTCCGCCAATCGTTTTGGCGTGCTTATCAATATTGATATCTAGTGTATATTTCTCTGGCTTAAAATATTTTAATAGTCTCTCCATAAACTCCTTTCATGAAAAATCCAAAGCGAATAGGCCGCCAACGACTATTGATGCAACTTTGCCGCAACTGGCAACTTGGCGTCCTTCAAAATTGGCTCGAGTTCCTTTTCTTCCAGCGTTTCATGCGCCAATAATTCCTCAGCTAATTTGTCCAATACTCTCTTATTGGTCTTCAACACCTCTTCCGCCCGCTTCGCCGCTTCATCTGCAAGCATCTTAATTTCCGCGTCAATTACTTCCGCCGTCTTCTCAGAATATGGCTTCGACGTCGAAATCGTATAATACCCAGTTGCCTCACTTGGGAACACTTGATTGCGCAATCCATTTCCCATTCCCTCCTCAATAATCATCGATTTAGCAAGCTCCGCCACGTTCTTAAGGTCCGATGACGCTCCAGTGGTAATCGCATCTTTTCCAAAAATCAGCTTTTCCGCAACCCTACCGCCCATCGCGCGCGCCAAAATATCCTTTAGCTCGTATACGCTCTTGTAACTTCTATCCTCCGGCGGCAAAAACCACGTCACGCCACCCGTCAAGCCTCGCGGAATGATCGTCACTTTATGTACTGGATCCGAATCCGGCAATACATGCCCCACGACCGCGTGCCCCGCCTCGTGATATGCCGTAATCTTCCGCTCTTTTTCGTTCATTACTTTCGACTTTCGTTCCGGGCCAATCGCCACTCGTTCAAAAGCCTCCGTGAGATCCGCATTCGATATGGCCTTGTGCCCAAACCGCGCCGCCGTAATCGCCGCCTCGTTCGCAATATTTGCAAGATCAGCACCAGACGAACCGGTCGTTTTCTTAGCCAACGCTTCTAAATCTACATCCGCTTCCACCGGCTTGCCTTTGAAATGAACCTTCAATATCTCAAGCCGATCCTTCCGCTCAGGCAACGTTACATTTATGTGTCGATCAAACCGCCCAGGACGCAAAAGCGCTTTATCCAACATATCAACTCGGTTTGTTGCCGCCATCACAATTACTCCGGAATCGTTATCAAATCCATCCATTTCCACCAAAATCTGGTTCAAGGTCTGCTCGTCCTCACGTCCAGCACCACCCCTCGCGTCGCGCTTATGAGCTACGGCGTCAATCTCGTCAATAAAGATAATCGACGGCGCATTCTTCTTTGCCTTGCTAAACAAATCTCTTACTCTCGAAGCTCCCACACCAACAAACATTTCCACAAAATCGGAACCGCTGATGGAAAAGAAGGGCACGTTCGCCTCGCCGGCGACTGCCTTGGCAAGCATCGTTTTACCGGTCCCGGG
>DGIF01000017.1:595-3767 GCA_002393165.1 Candidatus Saccharibacteria bacterium UBA3829 | reverse complement strand
TAATGTATGACAATGACAGCCTCGTAGAGGATAACTTGCTATTGATCCAGTCTCTCACCAAGGTCCCGGCCATTAACGCCTTAGACGGCGCGCCAAGAGGCCTCAGGATCGCTTTGGCCAATCACGAGCTCTATTTAGACGTTCCCGAAAAGGTCGTCAAAGATTACAAAGCCGCCCTCACTGAGAAAATCCTCGCCGTCGGCCGCGAACTCGATGCCCTTAATGCTCGCATGATGAACCCGAGCTACGTCGAAAGAGCTCCCGCCGCCCTTGTCAAAGAAACTCGCGATGCCATCGAGGAAAAAGAATCTCTCATCGCTCGCCTCAAAACCCAACTTACCCTCATCTAGTCCCTAAGTATTAGAACCAGAAGAATTCATTTATTCATCGTGTGCGTTCAAGGCTTTATCTACCATCTTATAAAGCCTTGTGTCGCGAATGTCCGTTATGTATGAACCATCAATAGCCTGATCTCTCTTCAAGGCATCAGCTTCTTCCATCGACACGCTTTTATATGTACTGTTTTCGGCCCCAAACCCAAAAGGCGCCTCTTCCACTAACACTTCGTATGTGCCATTATTAACAGCTTCACGTGCTTTAACGGCACGTTCTACCAGCTTATAGGTCGGACTTTTCTTTTTTTGTTCTAGTAGCTCATTATTTCCCCGTACCGCTTCCATCCAGGATTTAGCTACCGCCAAATTTAGAGCCTCCCTATCACGCCTATCCGGATTAGGCGAGCTAATTTCTACACCTTTTGCTAAATATGCCAAAGCCGGCACTAATGACTCGTCTGCAAACGGATAATCTATGGCACCATCTCCCAAATGATTCAAACTCCACTCGTCGTCCATCTTTTCCTTATCGGACCTAGGCTTTGCCACAAAATTCCCATCAAATCGTTCCCCAAACTTATCGCGGAGGTTATCTCTTATCCACTTATCACGCTCGTTGACCCCCCATTCTAAATCTGAAACTCCCCTTTCAATCTGCTCCTGCCAACTTGCCTTCTCATGAAGATATTCCCCTAAATCCTGACCATCCCTTATCCCAGTTGCCTTTTTTGCCGCTTGATTTAGGTAAGGAACCATTTCGTCGCCCAACTGACGATACTTGCCTGCCTGCTTCTCGAAGCCATAATTTCTCCCAAATTTTTTCTCGAGATCGGAACCTTGGTTCCGCTCGGGGTCTGGATATTTCTGGTTTAGTCTGCTAAGTTCATCCCAAGGCGTATTCCCGGATTTACTGTCGCCACCTTTCAGTGTCTCGCTCATTTTCCTCCTTCTGCCGCACCGTAAGCAAAAATGCGACTATTACTTAGTCGCGAAGCTACAGCTATTCTCCATGGAGAACACCTAGCGTAAACAGCCACGCTTCATTCTCCATAAGAGAACAAACAACTGTAGTTCCGCACCCCCATTATAACATCTTTTGTATAGACAAACCACAAGTTTTTACCGATAGCCCGCCCTCGCCCAATATGCTATAATATCGGTATGAGTTTTCAAGACGTTGAAGCCGCCAGGCAACGCTATCATCAAAAAACTAAAAGATCTTGGCAAATTGCCGGTACGGTCATTCTGGTCATTTTGTTAATCTCTATTATCTTGCGGCCGCCCCGTTCATCCGTGCTGTCAATCCTGCTTTCCTTCTTCCCCGCCTTTTTTGTGCTAGTTATCAGCCTTATTGCTATCTCACTTATCACCAGGAAGGACGCCATTGCCTACCGCAAGGCCTACAAGGCCTATTTCGTCGAGCAAAACCTCAAAAACACTTTCAATAACCTCACCTACAATCACGAGCGGGGCCTTGACCGGGAGCTCATCCGTGCCACCGGCATGATTAATACTGGCGATCGCTACTCCTCTAATGACCTTGTGATCGCTAGTTACAAGAGCGTCAAATTCCTCCAGGCTGACTCCCACATTGAGGTTGAGCACAGAGATTCCGATGGCGACACTACCTATTCCACTATCTTCAGAGGCCGCATTATGATCTACGAATTTCCCAAGAAATTCAATTTCCGCCTTGAAATTATTGGCAAGAAGTTTTTCGCCTACCGCTTGACTAAAAAATCCGCCGACGGCCGCAAAATGGCCAAAATCTCCACCGAATCCGTTGAGTTCAACGACAGCTTTCATATTTATGGCGAAGATGGACTCGAAGCCTTCTATATCTTAGAGCCAGCCTTCATGGCCAAAATGCAAACTATCGCCGAGCGCTATCGCTACAACCTACTTTTTGGTTTCCTGGACAACCGGCTCATCATTGCCTTAAACGACGGCAAAGACTCCTTTGAGCCACCCAAGGCCAGCAAGCCCATCGACGAGCAAGCCGAAATGTCCAAAATCAACGCCGACATCAAGGTTGTCACCGATTTTGTCGACCAACTCTCCCTTGATCGCAAACTTTTCAACTAACTACTTCTTGCTATATCTGTCCAGGTTAAACATCGGCGTTCCCTTTTCACTGTCAATAATTCCCCGCGCCTTTTTGAGGAGTTTCTCAAGCGCCACCTCTGAAGAGGCCGACCCCACCTGCACGGTCTTAACTACCCGGTTCCCTTCCTTATGGCATACCTGCACACCGGTCGCCCCCGAAGTTGTCTTGTATTTGCGAATATAAGCCATATCCTCATTCTAGCACAGCCTAGCCGTCGTCACAACTCAGGTCTCCCAGGAGGCGGTCGACGAGCACCTCAACCCGATTGTGGCCGCTCTCGACGAGCACACTTCTGGGCCCCACGCGCCTATGGTGCTCGAGATCGACGCGCCGCTTGGGGTGGTCTTGCGCTTACGGGACAAAGAGGCCCAGTGGGAAATCAATCCCGTCGGCAGCGATGAACTCCGCATCAATGGGTTCACCGTGCTGGGCCATCGGTATCCCGAGGTTGAGCTCCGTATCCACCGGTTCTTTGCGGCGAGCAAGGTGTTCGGCGCCTTCAAAATTTCTGACCAAAATACCGGCAAGGTTCTCTACGAGTTCAATCCCCCCGCCCCCGTCGAGGCTCTCTGATCCACTACCGGCTGAGGGTCGCGTGCAAACGCGGCCCTTTTTCCTACCAACAAACCTTCCCCTTCCCCGCCGCCTTTTCCACACCAAACCACCAAGTTTATCCACAAAAACCACAAGCGAAATCGAGGCGCCAAAGAGACTAACTAGCAACCGCCGG
>DGIF01000017.1:0-484 GCA_002393165.1 Candidatus Saccharibacteria bacterium UBA3829 | reverse complement strand
TCCACTCGTGGCCCTCACGCCGCGGCGGGAGCAATCAGGTAAAGTTTGGCAACCCCCTAATTATAAAAGGGTAGATTTTGGCATAACCAAAATATACTAAAAAGCATAAGCTGTCAAACAAAAACCCACGTGAAACAGATTTTTTACATGGTATAATTGAAGATATGAAAGTACCGATCACGCAAAGTGAAAATTGGCAAAAATTGCAAGAAGCCCTCGGCGAAACGAGCTTTTTCGTAACAGGGAAGAACTACCAATTTTTGGCAATTTTAAAACGCACCAAGGTAGGGAATTATCTCTATTGTCCATATGGACCGGTCCTAGAAGATAAAGCCGCGCTAAATGGCGCTCTGAAGGCTCTCCAAGAACTCGCCAACGAACAGGGAGCAATTTTTATTCGCATCGAGCCGACCATCCATTTTACTCCTGAGCAGCTAGAGAAATCAGCCGCTAAGCTAGGCCTCAAACTTAAAAAATCACACGA
>DGIF01000050.1 GCA_002393165.1 Candidatus Saccharibacteria bacterium UBA3829 | reverse complement strand
GGTCCGACTCCCTGTACCCGCACCAGGAAGATAACCACTTGTGGTTATTTTTTGTACCAAGAGTGTTGTATAATTTTATTATGACTTTCGCGCTAGTCCTGTCAATAATTGCGGCAGTGATTTATGCCGCGACGAACCATGTAGATAAATACCTAGTTTCTAAGGTCGTGAAGAATGCGGACTACCGATCGTTGATTTTGATTTCTTCTTTGGTTGCTGGCGGCATGATGACAATAATCTATTTGTTCGCCTGCGGTTTTTCGATCGGTTTTGACTTCACGGGCGTCGCCACATTGTTTGCCAACTCAATAATATACACCCTGAGCCTGATATTCTACTATAAAGCACTGAGCCGAGACGATACGACCATCGTAATCATCATGGAGCAATTAATCCCAGTCTTTGTGCTCATTTTGTCGCCGCTCTTCTTGCCGGAACAGAACATCACGCCAACGCAACTTGCTGGAGGTATGATCACGACACTGGCAGCAATCTTTGTTGCCTATGAACCTGACCGAAAGAGATTCAACCGACGACAGCTTGGCACACTGATGCTTATGGCCGCCACTTCTATGCTCTCCGCCACTTGGCTCATCATTGAGCGACGAGTAAACCTAGACCACGATTTCAACCAGACGACATTTTGGTCCAATCTGACTTTGTTCGTAATAGGGGCGATCGTTCTAGCCTTCGTTCCCTCTTACCGTGAAGCACTCCGAAAAATCTTGAAGACAAACGGCCCAAAAGTGGTAGGACTCAACCTAGCCAACGAGCTGCTTAACTCCTTCAGCGGCGTGCTAATCACCTTCGCTGGCACTCTGGCCTCGGTGACGCTGGTGTCTTTCGTGGGCCAGGGCGTGCAGCCTTTTGCCGTAATGGCGATTGGCATAATCGTCACAAAGTTTTTGCCGAAAGCCGGCAAAGAAAATACCACCCGGAAAGTGGTCGTAAAAAGAATTTTGATGGCGGCTTTATGCCTAGTTGGGCTGGCCTGCATAGAATTTGGGTAATGTCCACTAGTGTGGTATAGTGATAAATATGACGTGGAATGAATTTTACAACAAACTCATAAGTGCCAACACCCCCCATGGCACTAATATAAAGATTAAAGGCCAGGACCGTGAGTTGGTGTTCGTCGCAAGCTACTACACTGAGCATTATCCCGACGATGAATACCTGAAGGTTTTCTTCAAAGACGATACGGTGCTCCAGGTGGTGCCAGACACCAAGGAGTTGTTCTTTTGCGACGACGAGCGCAGAAATCTCGACCGCAACATGATCCGCGGCGACCGTTTGGTTGTTGACGGCAAAGAGTACGTCCTGCAAAATGGTGATGACAAACAATTTGTGAAGAAAATCTACTTCGGCGATCTGAGCGATGGCGAAGGTGAATGTATTTTTAGCGATTATGCGTTTCAAGATGAGGTTTGGAGCTTGGCGGTCTTAGAGGACGGCAGGATTTCAGATATACATGTAAAAGCGATTGATCTAAAAGATATTGGGTAAGGACATCGTGCCGTGATTGGCTAATTAAAAATGTCCGGCACCGACACGGCGCCGGACGTGAGAGGGATTATCCCTTGTCGGTGCTGGGCTTCTCTGCGCCTTCATGGCCGTCCGGCTTGGGGTCAGACGGTTTGTCTTTTTCATGTTGGCCTTCCGACGGTTTTTCCGGTTTGGGATAGCTACTGGGCAAGTTGCCCAGCAACCAACCGATTCCCTTGCTGCATGGCATTTCTGTTCCTCCTTTCTGCGTAAGGTGAACTGGGGGCCAGACACGAATAGATCCGCATCTGTTACTATTATATCACACTTTTGCTTTTTTGTAAATAGCGCTTCGCGTAGATGCCCTCGCGCGGACTGATTTTGCCAAGATGTATCGTGCTCCGCCCGGATGCGGATTTCTCCCTCAACACCATCTATTCGCTCGGCGTGATGGCGATGTACTCGGCGATGGAGCCCTCTTCGCGGAGAGTGGCCATCCGCGAGGCGAATTCGGTAAACGGTATCTTAATGGAAACGAAGTCGACTTCGGTTTCGGTTTTGTCGACAAGCTTGACGAAATAATAACCATCGCCGTTGATGGAGACGAAGCGACCGGATTCCCCGCCCGGTTCGAGGCGGAAGGCCGCAGAGGCACGGCCGCCATCGATATTCTGGGTTGGCACCATGCCACCGGTCTCTTCGTAAATGATGTCAGCGCCAAGCGTTTCGGCGACAGCGGCATAATTGCCGCCGTTGTCCTTCAGCATCGACTCAATGCGGCTAGCGAGGCGACTGGCGTTCAGATCGATCGCGGCTTCAACCTTAGACTTGATAAGGTTAAGATATAACATACGCTCGTATTCGGACTTGTCGAGGCCGAAATTTTCGCGAATAATCTTAAGAAAACTATCCTCGCTGCGTTCGACGCCGCCGAGGCTTAAGTGGCGGGCAAATTCGGTCGCAACTTCCTCGTCCGTGACGGTGAGGTCTAGCTCCTTTGCGAGCTTAACGGCGTATGCATAGTCTTCGGCTTGGTTCAGTGCCGCGCGCTTGTACTGGAGACGAAGCTCGTCTAGGTTGCTGTCGTTGTCCACCTGGCCAGATTGGCGCTCAATAGAGATAATTCCGCTGCGATAAAACATCAAATAATCCGAAAAATTGACCGTTTCGCCATCTACGCTGGCGACCGGAGCGGGGACAAATTTCGTGATGCGATAGAGAAATTCGTCAGTCATGCCGAACCGATAGAGTGCCAGCCAGCCGCTGGCAATAAAAATTGCCACCACGATGGTCGCGATGAGGATGGTGCTGACGACAACGCGATATTTGGTCCACTGAAGCGGATATTTGAACTTGCGGCCCTTCGCTAGGACCTCGGCGCGGCGCTCGTCAACCCTTTCCTGTTCGGTTTTCTTGGCTTCTTTCTTTAAATGCAACTTCATGATATAATTATTATACCACAAGCCTGGTTTACCGACGTGCGGAATTAGGCCGAGTGGCCGGCTCTGGCTCCGTAGCTCAATGGATAGAGCAGTTCCGTCCTAAGGAAAAGGTTGTGCGTTCGACTCGCACCGGAGTCACCAGTGGGATTTATCGCCTCCAGAGGGCGGTTTTTTGTTGGGGACTATCGGGAAAATTTGGGATTGAAAAAGGGCGCCCGTAGGCGCCCATTTTCTTTGGCGGGGCGGCTCGGGT
>DGIF01000014.1:8242-17979 GCA_002393165.1 Candidatus Saccharibacteria bacterium UBA3829 | reverse complement strand
GACTTAAAATCGAATGGAGAAATCCGTGCGGGTTCGATTCCCGCTCTGGGCACCAAAAAGGTGCAAAACGAACTATGAAGAAGAATTTGACAAAAATTGTGGTGGTATTCATGGCTCTAATTTGCTCCTTTGTCTTATCGGCTTCGGTTTTTGCTTCGACGCAAGATTTTTATATTGAGGATTTTACGGCAGATTATTATCTGACAACGACAGAAGATGGGACATCTAAGCTCCACGTTAAGGAGGTGATTACGGCAGTTTTTCCGGAAACGGATCAGAACCATGGTATCACGAGGACGATACCGTTTTTGAATCAAGCTGGCAAAAACCGGACGGTAAAGGGCCGCGCGGCGCTTGGCTTCTCGGCGCTTCGCAATGGCGAAGTGGAGAACGTGGCCAAAATATCGGAAGATGATTCGGTATTTACGATTTATCTTGGTAAATCTAGTGAATACGTGCATGGCAGGCAAGTTTATACTTTAGAATACGACTTTACGAACGTGATTGTGGATTTTGATGCGGAAGGGAACAACGTAAGCGGTAAGTCTGGCGTGGCACAAGCGTTCCAGGAACTATATTGGGATACGAATGGCACCGGCTGGAGCCAGAAGTTTGGTAAGGTAACGGCTAGTTTGCACATTGACGCAGCAATTATGCCAAAGTTAAAACCAGAAACTTGGTGTTATGTCGGAAAATATGGCGAGAAGGGAGAAGGACGTTGTGCGACTTTGAAAAACGAGGATGGTTTTACTTTCTCGACTGAAAGTCTTTCGGCCGGCGAGAACCTCACCTTCGTAGTGCAGTTTGATCCGGAAACGTTCGTGGTGCCGGTGGAGCGAACTTATATTTTGGTGTGGGCAGTGGCGATTGAAGCGGTGATCGCGGCGATTATTCTAATTCGCAAGTTTTTGCGGTGGCGAAAAACGGCGAAGCCGGCGCACGATACCTACAAAGAAACGTTCGTGGTGCCGCAGTATTTGCCGCCGGAGGACCAGCGGATTCACGTGGCGGAGGCGGAGCAACTTTACTTGAAGGGGACGAAGAAATCTTACGTGGCGACTTTGCTGGAGCTTGCAGTGGCTAAGAAAGTGACGATTTTTAGAACGGCTAAAGAAAACCGTCCGAAGAAAAAGATTTGGGTGGTGAAGTTAAATGTTAGTGCGACCGAGCTAAGTTATCCGCAGCGCAGGATGCTGGAGATTTTGAATGGTGGAGTAACGCCGGCAGAAGGCGAAGAGGTGACAATTAAAAAGCGGAACGCTTCGCAGCGATCGGCGGATTGTGTGAGGCGGTATAGCTCGGATGCGAAGTCAACTTTGCGGCAGCACGGGTATATTAATGATGATCGCTTGACTCGCAAATCTTCGTCGGCCGTTAAGTTGGTTTTGATCATGCTCGTGGTGCCGCTAATGACCTATGGTCTTGCCTTTGGTTCTAGGATCATAGCAAACATAGTTGATCGTTGGGACAGTATAGATGTGGTGGGTAGAGATTTTCTCCCGCTTACAATGGGCGTGATCTTTGTTGTGACGCTGATGGCGGTAGTTATCCTAAGTGCCAGGACGGAAAAGTATGCCATGTATACGGATCGAGGGGTAGAAATGGTACGGTACCTTGAAGGCCTGGAACTGTACATTAAAATGGCCGAGCAGGAACGCTTGAGATTCTTGCAGTCGGTGGAAGGCGCCGACACTACGAAAGAAGGCATCGTGAAATTATATGAAACTTTATTGCCATGGGCGAGTCTCTTTGGTGCCGAAGAAAGCTGGCTGAAAGAGCTGGGTAGATATTATCAAGTCGAAGAGGTGGCGCCGAGCTTCGGTACGGACTTTATGGACGGCTTTACGTCGGGAGCGATTGCGAGTGGTGTAATGCGCAGCGTTTACTCGTCGTCCAGTTATCATGCGCCTTCATCGGGCGGTTTTAGCAGAGGCGGCTGGAGTAGTAGTGACTCTGGCGGTAGTGGCAGCAGCTCGTCTTCTGGTGGCGGCAGTAGCGGTGGTTCCGGCGGCGGCGGGGGCGGCGGCGGCGGGGGCGGTTGGTAATGAATATTTTGTATTGCGGCGATAAGGGCATTCAGAATGGAGTGCTAGTATCGATTTTGTCACTGGCGATGAACGGCGAAAAACATAGTCCGGAATCGAAAAATCATAGAGTGGCGAACAACAGAGAAGAAAAAAATCATAGCTCTACGATTCCAATTTATAGTATTTACATTGCGACGATACACTACGAAGGCGTGACGCCGTTTACAGAAAAGGCGGCGAAGTTTCTGGATTCGTTAGTGAAGAAATACAACCCGAAAAGTTTTGTGAAGTTGATTGATGCGACGGAAGTGTTTGTGCAGAATTTGCCGAAGAAGAACATGGGGTCGTATTTTACGCCTTGCTCGATGCTGAGGCTTTACGCGGACAAAATGCCGGAGCTGGCCCATTGTGACCGGATTTTGTACCTCGATTATGACGTGGTGTGCCGGGGCGATATCTCGGAATTTTACAACACGGACCTCACCGGAATTGAGGCGGCTGGAGTGTTGGATATTTACGGGAAGAATTTTTATCATTATCACGGGCTGTTTAAATTTGATTATATGAATTCTGGCGTGATGTTATTTAATATGGAAGAATGTTGCAAAAACAAAGTGCTGGAGCGGGCGGCGGCGAAATGTGCGGAGCGGTGGATGATGCTGGCGGATCAGGCGGCATTAAATAAGGTGATTCAGAAACGCAAACTGATGCCGCGAAAATACAATGAGCAAGGCGAGCGGCCACGTAAGGATACGGTATTGCATCATTTTAGTAATAATTTTAAGTTTTGGCCGTATTTTAGGGTGCAAAAGGTCAAGCCGTTTGAGGTGGAGAAGATTCACGAAGTGCTAGGGATTACTGAGTACGACGATGTTTTGGGTGAATACCTTAAGCTTAAAGCAAATTTGTGATATACTGGTATAAAGAGGAGCTATTAAATGGCAAAGGCAGAGTTATTTCAAAAAGACATTCCGAAAGCTGAGCGGGTTTTTTATTATGAGTCCGAGGAAGACGATCCGATCAAGACGGATGAGCAGGAAAAGAAGGTCGAAGTGGGGTTGCCGGAAGGGTACGAATTCATTCCGCGTAATCCACTGACGAAGCTGTATTCGGCGGGGCTGTTCCGGGTATTTAAGCTGTTCGGGCAGTATTACGAGCGAGGCTATTGGCAGGGGAAGTTCTACGGGCGGGAAAAGTTGAAAAAAGCACGCGGCAAGGGTTATGTGATTTACGCGAACCACACCAACCCGTTTCATGATGTGTTCGGCCCGGCAATTGCGGCGGACCGGCGGATTTTCACGATTATCAGCCCGGTGAACTTAAAGGTGCCGGGGATAGGAAAGTTGTTGCCGTATCTTGGCGGATTGCCGCTGGGGAAGACTTTGGACGAAAAGATCGCATTTAATGAAGCGGTGGACAAAAGGCTTCAGCAGAAGAAATGCCTGGTGGTGTATCCGGAGGCCCACGTGTGGCCGTATCACACGGGCGTGAGGAAGTTCCCGGCGGGCGACAAGTCGTTCAAATATGCAGTGCGGAATGGTTTGCCGGTTTATACGATGACGACGACCTATCATCGACGCAAGGACAACAAGCGGGGGGAGCTGCCACGGATGGATATTTATATTGACGGGCCGTTTTGGCCGGATGCGAAGTTGTCTGATGATGAAAATCGGGCAAAGTTGGCGAAAGAAGCGTATAACTCGATGAAAAAAAATGCCAAGAAGAGCACTTACGCGTACTTTGAATATAAGAAAAAGGAGAAAAAGAAGTGAGTATTTTTGCGACCGGAAAACCGCTAAATCCGTTGACGAAAGTAGTGCCGGTGTTTTTGACGATTAACAATTCCTATGCACCATACGCAGCGGCGGCGATTCATTCTTTGGAGCAACACTCGAATAAGGAGCGGTATTACCGAGTGATTATTTTGCACGATGGTTTGAGCTGGCCTAACCGGGTGCGGCTGAGGAGCCTAGTGACAAAAAACATGGCGATCCAGTTTCGAAAGATCACGCACAGTTTGTATCTAAGGGCGATCGTGGGGTATTGTACGCGACGGCAGAAAGGCGCGGGCGATTTCTTTTCGAGTGCGGTGTATTATTATCGGTTTTTCATTCCGCGGCTTTTTCCGATGTATGAGAAAGCGGTGTACATCGATAGCGATACGATTTTGCGGGGAGATATTGGTGGGTTGTTCGACATCGAGCTTAGCGATGACGAAGTAATTGCGGCGATGGTCGATCCAAAAGTGACGGCGATACCGGAGTTTCGAGACTACGTGGATAAGGCCTTGGGCGTGCCACACGATGAGTATGTGAACGATGGTGTGATGTTGATGGATCTGAAGAAAATGCGCAAAATGAAGTATCTTTCGACGATGATTAGCTTGATCCAAGAATACGATGCCGATCTCGTGGCGCCGGATCAGGATTACGTGAATGTGATACTAAGAAACAAGATACATTATATCGGTAAGGAATGGAATGCGGAGCCGGCAAAGGATTTGCCAAAAGAGACGAAATTGGTGCATTTTAATTTGTTTAACAAGCCATGGCATTATAAGGGCGTGCCGTGCGAGAATTTGTTCTGGAATGCGGCGCGAGGAACGGGATTCTATGGTGATTTAAAACGGCAGCAGGCGGCGTTTGATGCGGCTAAGCAAAAAGAAGAGCACGAGAAGGTGGCGGCGTTGATCGAAAAGGGGGCGAGACTGGCTAAGACGAAGAAGCCATTAATCAAATTGTAGTCCATAAAAAATGGAGGTGCCTACCGGAATTGAACCGGTGTACGCGGTTTTGCAGACCGCTGCGTAACCACTCCGCCAAAGCACCATCTATGGGATATTGTACCATAGAAATTTTTATTGTGGAAGAGTAGAAAGTGTTGCGAAAATGATGTAGCCGTAGTAGAGGGCAAAGGTGGTAAGCATAAGCAAACCTTCGCTGCGCGTGATCTTGCGGCCGCTGCGGGCCACTAGGAGCAGAATAGCTGCGGAGCCGACTAGCATGGCGATATCAAGGGCCTCAAAGCTCTCTGGTGTGACAGTGCCAAAAAGCGCTACTGGAAGACCGAGTACGATGCAAATATTAAAGATGTTACTGCCGATGATGTTGCCAACCAGAAGCTCAGTTTCGCCTTTCTTGGCGGCCTTGATAGTGGTGATGAGTTCCGGTAGAGAGGTACCAAAGGCGATGATGGTAAGGGCGATGATGCGGTCTGAGACGCCAATGGCTGAGGCGATGGATGAAGCGGAGCTAACCACGAGCTCTGAGCCACCAACTACGCCGATAAGACCGATAAGAATAAGAAGCGCTGAGGTTTTGAGTTTGAACTTGGGCTTCTCGACTTCCTTTTTGGCGCTGCGATTCTTGCGGGCCATGGTGATGATGTAGAAAAGGAAGATGGTAAAGCAAAGCAGGCAGATAATGCCGTCGGCGCGAGAGATGGTGTTGACATCAGCGTCCATGAGAAAAACGTCGAGGAAGAGGACGATGAGGATGGTTGAGATGAGAAGCAGAAGCGGGAGTTCTTTGGAGACAGTGTCTTTTTTGACGCGGATGGGGCGAATGAGTGCAGCGATACCGATGAGAAGAAGAATGTTTAGAATATTGCTGCCGATGACATTGCCGAGTAGCATGTCGGTGGTGCCGTTCAAAAGTGAAGAGATTGAAACTGCAAGCTCTGGTGCGCCGGTGCCGAAAGCGACAATGGTGAGGCCGATGAGCATTTTACTGACTTTAAAATGTGAGGCCGTTGAAACGGCGCCATCAATTAACCAATCGGCGCCTTTGATGAGAACTACAAAGCCGACGATCAACAATACTACT
The DNA here is from genome assembly GCA_002393165.1 of Candidatus Saccharibacteria bacterium UBA3829. Classification (GTDB taxonomy): domain Bacteria; phylum Patescibacteriota; class Saccharimonadia; order Saccharimonadales; family Saccharimonadaceae; genus Nanosyncoccus. Next base: position 12,128 of record DGIF01000014.1, on the reverse strand, counting down.
TGCAATGCAATTTCCATGATTTATATTATAGCATAAGCGGAATGTAAATGCGAGAATCGTCATGAAAAAAACATAGTGCTAAGTTTTTGAAACTTAGAACTATGTTTTTAAAACATGGAGCTTAGTTTTAAAACTTACTAATTTGCGTCCATGACTTCTTGGATTTTGAGGGCGACGGCGGCGACTGACTCTTCGCGTGGGACAAAGACGTAAAGGAGCTGGTTGCCGAAGGTGTAGGTGGGGGCATCGATGTGGTCGCCTTCGGCCGCGATGCGTTCGATGTGCCAGGACGGCATTGAATCGAGCTGCTCGTTGACAAGTTTGTAGATTTGGCTGGGCGGGAGGTTGGTCTCGAGGGTGCCGCTCATGGACGAGAGGATGTCGGTGTATTTGGCGAGGAGAACTTTGGAGCCGGTGAGTTTATTGATGACGGCCATGATGACTTCTTGCTGGTTTTGGATGCGATGGAGATCGCCGGTGCCGTAGACTTTGCGTTCGCGAGCGTAGGCGAGGGCGCAGCGACCGTAGTAATGTTTAGTGACGCCGTCTTCAAAGTAGCAGGCGTTGTCGACCTTTGAATAAAAAGTGGCGTCTGGAGTAATGTCGATGCCTTCGATGGCGTCGATGAGCTGAATGGTGGAATCAAAATTCACACGGACGTAATAGTCGATTTTGACGCCGAATAAATCTTGCAGAGTATTGATGGACATGTCGATACCGTAAAGACCGGCGTGAGTGAGTTTGTCTTTCAGGCCAGTGGTGCCGTGAAGCTGGACGTAATAGTCGCGCGGGATGCTGGTCAAAAGAATGGTGTGCGTGCGGGGGTTGACGGTGACGAACATGTTGACGTCGCTTCTTGCGACGGTGGAGATGTCGCCGCGGGTGTCAATGCCGCTGATGAAGATGTTGAAGGAATCTTTGGCGACGTTGATGTCGCTGGCGACGGTGTCGATTTCGGTGCGGATTTCGATGGTGTCGAGCACGCGGAGATCGTCTAGTTTGAAATTGGACATGACGTCGGAAAGGGCGGTGGCGAGGGAACTTTTGATGAAGAGGGCGTCGGCGGCGCCGTTAAGTAGGGCAGTGGCGGCGTTGGTGGAGCTACCGTAATCGACTGGCTCGATAGTGATTTTAGCGCGGAGCTCTTCGAGTGCGGTTTGGTAGTTTTCTTCGCCGGCATCGTAGATGGCGATGGCGTGGCCGTCTAGGTCGGCCAGATCTGCGAAGGCGGAGTCGTTTTTAACTAGAACTTGGTATTCGTCGATTTGGTATTCGGCAGGGCGGAGATCATTCATGAAACCGATGGTGTGCTCGAGGTAGAAGAAGGCAACGCAGAAAAGCCCGGTGAGGATGAAGGAAACGATGGCGCAAATGATGCGAGCAAGGTGGGTGGACCTTGGCTTGGCGAACTTTTTGAAAGTGAAAAAGCCGAGGACTATGGCGATGATGGCGGTGGCGGCTACTAGGGCGAGGAGATATTTTAGTGGTAGGACGGAGAGCCAGACGATGATGCCGCAAACAGTGGCGGCAGAGAGAACGAAGGTTGAGAAAAAAACGATGGCTAAGATGCCTAGAAATTTATCGAGTTTCTGAGGCTTGGTGGAATTGGAGGGTTTAATGTGTTTTGATGAGGTCTTCATTATGTCTATTATATTATAATATTGATGGATTTCAAAGTGGCTGTTATGTTCTAGGAGACTTTTTGCGGAATACGATACTGTGGATGACTTTAATAAAACTTGCAAGAGCGTTTTTATTTATTACTAGTATGGAAATAATTTCGATTGCCTGGCAAGGAATTGCGACGTGTGTTGGCATAATGGTCGTCAGGCACGAAAGGAGTAAGACGATCAAGGATAGTAAATGTTTTGATCCTAGGTGTATTTTGACGTATTTTTTGGTATCGAAGTAACGATAGACGAAAACAGAAATATAGCTAATGGCCGTAGCTGTGGCGGCACCAAAAATTCCCATGAATGGTATAAGAATGCCATTTAGTATGATATTGACTACAGCGCCAGCTAGTCCAGAAAAGAGCATACCCTTACTGTCTTTATGGGCGTTATATGATGATGATATAAAGGTCGACATAGTCATAAATATGAAGCCAAAAATAAGGAATGGAATGTATTGCCAAGCTTCGTGATATTCAGGGGCTACCGCGATGCTCATGATTGGTTTAATGAAGGCTAGTAGGATGGTCGCTGTTACAAAAATGATGCTCGATAGCGTATTGAACACTGTGTTGGTGTAACTTTCGTTATCTTCTGAATCTTTTTGTTTGACCGCAGAAAAGACCCAGGCTTGGTTAAAGATCGAAGCTATGACGGTTAGTAGCGAGGGTATTTTATATGAAATAGCGTAAATGCCATTGGCTGATGCTGAAATAAAGTTTGTAATCATAACTTTGTCTGATGAGTTGATGATCCACCACATAAAAGTGGTAGGAATCAGGACGGAAGAGTATTTTGCCATTTTGAAGAAGAGTTTTTCGTCGAACTCAGTTTTCCTTTCGGAGAGTAGGTTGCCCCTAAGTAGAACATAGATAATCGTGATGGCATTGGATAGGATGTACGACAGGAAATAGCCGTCGAGTTTCAGGTTGAAGTTTACGAGAAGAAGTATGGCGAACGAGGCCGTGAGGAATGTATTGATGATGTTGCCGGCTGTAAAGATTTTGAGCCTTTCCCGGCCTTTCATAGAAGCTAGCAGTATGTGGCTAGCTGAGGTTGAGATTAGATAAAAGTAGAATAGCACCGACAGCGATTCGGTGTCTGGACTTAATTTGAGGAACAGTGCGGCTGGGATTCCTAGGATCATCGATCCAAAGAAACAAACGAAACCGATTTTTGTTATCTTGCCGTTGCTGGCGCCTCTATCCATGGAAAACCTGAAAATTGCTTCAGCGATGTTCAGAGTGAATAGTGGGTACAAGAATGAGCAAATTGCAAAAAGAAGATCGGCGGTACCGTATTCCGCAGTGGTTAATTCGTGAGTGTATAGTGGAATTAAGAGAAAGGTTACAAGTTTTGTCGCTGCGTTGCCGATGGCGAAGATAGCAGTATTTTTTAATAAATACTTATTTTTGTCTTTATTGTCCATGGTTACTCCTCACGACCTTTCTGCACAGTTTTGGCGATAAGAAGGCTAGCAGCAGTTTGATTTTTACCTTTGGCCCGCCGTTATTTGTTAGAGCGGGAATGATGTATTTGCGCATTTTTTTGTGCCATTTTTTGTAGTCGGCGAAGTTGTTATTTAATAATCCGATCATGGCATTGATGCAGAAAAGACAGTAGTGCTGTGCCCAGACCGCGTTTACTTTTGCCCCGTCATTCTTGATGATATTTTCTTTGATGTCGAGAAGGGATTTTTCGCCGTTGATCATTTTCTTGATGTTGAATTTGGTAGTCGCGGATTCCGGGTTTACTTTTCGGTAGTGGTAGAGACCGTCTTCGCAGACTGTAATATTCTTGGCTTGATGCGCCACTTGATTTATAAAATACAGTCCTTCGCCATAAAATAGGTCTTTGCGAAAACGGATGTTTGCGATGGCTGCTTTTTTGTACATTTTATTCCAGCAGCCGACTTTGACTCGCTGACTAAGTAGTAGAGATTCAGCTTCGGCTGCTGAAATGACTCTGACATTGTTAGCTGGCCGTTTCAGTTTGCCCCAGGTGTTGATGGAAAAGCAGAAATCGGAATTCTTTTCCTGCATATGCTTGAGGAAAGTGGAAACGAAGGTGTCTTCCAAAGAATCGTCGGCATCTATAAAGCAAACGTACTCCCCGCTGGCGTTATCCAGGCCAGTGTTTCTTGCTGAGCTAACGCCGTGGTTGTCTGTATGAATTATTTTGATGTTTTTGATGCCTTTGGCTATTTTTTTGAC
>DGIF01000014.1:0-8147 GCA_002393165.1 Candidatus Saccharibacteria bacterium UBA3829 | reverse complement strand
GCCGTCGTCGACAACGATGATCTCGACGTCTTTGTGTGTTTGCGACAGGCACGATGAAACGCATTCCGAGATGTAGGCCCCTGAATTATATAGCGGGATAATAATGGAGACTAAATTTTTGTTCATTTTTGCCTCACATTGAAGGCCTTAGCGAGGTATGCCTTGGATTTGCGCTGCTCTTCCTTGAACACGTCGCCACTGTGGCTAAAATCAATATTGAAGATGTCTTTATTGGCAAGTTCATCTTTGGTGGAGATGGACCGGTCGGATAGCTTGGCGAGTTTTAGAATATTATTTATACGAAGATCCTTGTTGCCGTCAACGGCGAGGAATGGCTTGTTGAATATAATTGAAAAGACATTGCCGTGGAATGATGTGGAAACAACGATTTTTGCGTATTTTATGTAGTTCAAGAACTCGATCGGGCCGGCATCATACCTTTTTTTAATGTTTGGGTGAGGCATAATTAGTCTGGCCTTTTCTCTGACGACGATTATTGGCAGATGATATTTTTTTGATAGTTCCTTGGCAATTTTGTAAGCTTCTTTTTTGTTTTTTAAGTCGTACAGAAAAATATAGTCACCTTTTTCGATTGGGGATCCGGTTAAACTGTCCCAACTGGATTTACCCAGTAGCAGAGTCGGGTCGGCGTTGATTGAGACTTTGCTGTCGTCTATATCGATGACTTTTTTTAAATTATCTAAACTGCCTTGTTCTCTAACTGAGATGTTTGAATATTGTCTGAGGTCTTTTTGTAGGCGGGATTTCGTTTCTTGGTTGCAGCTTAGGGTTTTGGGCCCGAAGCTGGCCGCATAGGATAGACGCTTGGCTTTGTCGCCCCCAAATTCTAGGAAGAAGGCCCAATCGAAGTCTAGGATGGTATAGTTCCAAATTTGGTCGCTGCCGCTGATTAGAAAATCAAAATCAAGGTTAGCCTTTTTTAGCTCGTCGAGGTTTTCGTATTCGGCAGTGAGGCGTAAATTGTTTTTCAAGAAATTTTCATAGCGCTCTTTTCTTTTTAAGAACATTTTTTTGTATTTAAAATAAACAATTTTTTTAATCATGCTTTTAGCGTCGTAAAATCCGAACGGTTTATTGTACAAGTCTTTTTGCCGTTTGGTTCGTAAGTTGACGATTTGATAGTCGTATTGTTGGCCAAACTGGCCTAGAATGTATTCCTGCAATGCGTAAGCCTGCAAGGCGGAACCATGATTATATGACGAGTGGAATGTAATTGTGCCGATCTTCTTTTTCTTCATACTCTTTTAGTATTGTATCATATTTTGCGATTGATGTATCTGGGCTGGGCTATTTGCCGGATGTCTTTTTCGATATTTTGTAAAGGGAAGAATAAAACGGTCTGCTTGCGGAGAGAATCATAATTAGTGTATAAATGACTTTCGTTTTGGTTGATGGGAACGTCGTTTTGCGATACACGGAAATGAGCTTTTTACGGATCTCTCGCCAGTATTTTTTGGTGTCAGGGGTTTTCTTTTCTCGAGCTAAATAATTCAGCAACGTTACCATGGAGTAAAATTCGAAGTAGTTTAGATATATGAACTTGGCCTGGTCGGTTGACTTTTCGAGGAATTCTCTGACATCTCGCAGGGCGTCTGTGAAATCGCGATAGCGCGACGCGGAGAATTTTTTGCCGGTGATGCTGTCTTTCCTGATTCGGTACATGTATAGCTTTTGGTTAGTGAAGGCTACTTTTTTGGCGTAGTAGAGAAGTTTGATTTTGGCAGCTATATCTTCGTATTCCTGGCCAACTGGGAAGCTGATGCTTCCGTTACGGAATAATGACGCTCGGAATAAGTTCAATGGTAAGTAGGCTGGACGTTTGTGCTTCATTGATTCATTGATCGCGTTGTGGCCCGAGAGCGGTTTTGCGGGCCAGATGGGCGGGTTCTTCAGGATGCTTTTTTCTTCTGAAAATGATGTAAAGCTGCAGGTTGAGATGTCGGCCTTGTTCTTGATGGCTATTTCGTAAAGTGTTTCAACAAAGTTGTTCTTTGCATAGTCATCCGGATCTACGAATGATATCCATTCTCCAGAAGCATGTTTTATGCCGGTGTTACGTGCACTTGATACGCCGCCATGCTTTTGATGAATAGCCTTGATATTTTTAAAGCGTTTAGCATAGTCATTTAGGATATTCTCTGATTGATCAGTGGACCCATCGTTTATTAAAATAATTTCTAAGTTTTGATAGGTTTGCGCGAGTATCGATTCGATGCATTCCCTCAGATATGCTTCTACGTTATAGACAGGGACGATTATTGATATTAATGGTTTAGCTGCCATTACTTTAGATCCTTTATGGCGTTAAAGTTGCGTTCGCAGTTGCGGTGATCTCGAAACTTGAAGAACTTTTTAGCTTCTTTTTCGTAGCTATTTTTAAGCTTACAGCCGCGCTTAATGGTCTTTGCTAATTCGTCCATGAGTGATTGTTCGTTTGTAAAAGTATCGCCGAATGGATATGCTTTGCCGGCGCTAGGGTAGTGTTTACTGAAAAATTCTTGTTGGTCGAATTGATAAAATAGGACCGGCTTATTCATGTAGATGAAGTCAAAGAGAACGCTTGAGTAATCTGTAATTAGGATGCTGGATCTCCTGAGTAAAGTCTGGATGTCGTAATCTCCGGGTTTGCCGATGGTGATGTTTTTGCTTTTGGTAGAAAAGTTGTGGGCTAGTGCCTGCATCTCCTTGTGGGGGAAGAAAATCAACCGCATATTGTTTTTTCCCAAGTCCTCTTCTAGCTTTGGGTTATTGAGAAAAGAGTTCCAGGCCTTAAAGTAGGCCGTTTGCCGGAAGGCATTATCGGCGTCTTGGAGCCGGCCGATATCACGGAGCCATTTTCTAAAAGTCGGCATGACGAGGATTATTTTTTGTTTTTTATTGCCGGATAGGTCAGACAGGCTATCATAGCGGCAGAATCCAATCGTGCGTACTTTGCCTTTGTAGTTCGGATTTGAACTTTCGATTAGTTTCTTTTCTTGGTCCGAACAGGCTATGATGGTATCCATGCCACCGCGGAACTTTATTGCATCCTTGGTGATTCCATGCTGTAAAAAGATGGTCTTTTTTCTTCGCATGAACGGCAGAAATGGTATGCAAAACGATTTGCCGGGGCAGGCGCCATGCATATGGGTAGAGATGGAATATGACGACAATATATAATATATATAATGTCTTGCGGAGTTAGGTTCGATGAGGAGGTTTTTACGCGGCATTTTTTGATAGTCGGCGCTGTTGCGACTTAGTATGTAGCGCAGATTGACTTCCGGATGGTTTTCTAGAATCCATTTATAGAGCCAATAACCATTATCGCGAGCCTCGTCAGGGCGTTCAGCAATGATCCAAAGATTTTTATATTTTTTATTGAATCTGAGCGGGAGCGAAATGATTAAATAGAGCGTCGTGAAAAGTGAGAATTTCATGAGCCAGGCGCCGTAGAAGTAAACTTTCTTAATTTTTTGGCGCATATGATACCTCCGTATAGAAAATTGTTTGATATGGCAGAGCCTTTGACCAGTTGAGGTTGCGTATAAACATTAGGCCTACCACCAGCGACACGCAAATTACGGCAGATATGCGCCAGGCCTTAGCCGTCTTGGCTGGTAAGGTAGCTAAGTGCGCCATTAGCATGATGATGAGCGGTTCGAGTAGGAAAGATAGCCTAGAAATGCCGCTGGTGTAGGTTAGCCAGCCAACTAAAATTGATAGTGGGATATAAAATGTAGCACAGTATAGAAGCTCGCTGATTGTTTGATCCTTCTTGGTCGACCTGTTTTTGTATAGGTAGGCTCCGGCGTAAAATATTGGGATAGACATAGCGATATTGGCCAGAGGTACGGAAAATTCGCCGCTAAATTTGGCTAAGTACCTAGCGTAGTCGCCGAGCGGCAAGATGTCTTGAGCGACGAAGTAAATAAGAGGGAACAGAGTTGCGGCAAGGAAGTATGCAGCCCAGAGGATCATTTTTCGTTTATTGTTTTTGCTCTTGTCGAATTTAGCGAGCCAAAAGATTGGGATAAAAACAATGGCGAGTAATGCTATTTTGTGAAATAGTGCGCCGGCGATGATAAGAATGACGCCTTTGATGATAGATGTTTTCGACCAATCCCGTAATAGATAGGCAAAAACCAAAGCAACCATTGAAGTTGCCACGCCGCTACGAACGGCGTTTAGAGTGGTGGGGAATAAAATGCATAGATAGAAGAGGAATGCTAGCGCGACTCGCTTCTTGTCTTTTTTAAAGAAACGCCAGAAGGCCAAGAAGAAGCACAGGTTTGTGATGAGGCTAAAGCTAAAGAACATTAAAAAGCTATTGTGAAGATAGGCTGAAATGATGATGATGAGAGTGCTTAGTGGCTCGATGGCGCGGAAATACATTGGGCGACCGGCCTTGACGTTGTTAAACATTTCCATATACGCGGAAAAATCGACTCCGACTTTATAGCGAATGCCAGCCATGATAGACGGAGCTAAAATGCCCAGTGTAATGAGTAAAATGCCGAGCTTCTTTTTCTTGGGAAAAGCGCTTGCGCCCTGGTAGATGAGCGCTGTTGAGGTGGCAAATATCAAAAGGTATAATAAAATACTTACAATACGTTCCATCATAACTCCTCTTTATTATAAAGACTTTTATGGTTTACGTCAAGCTTGGCGATATTGCCACTAACAAAAAATAGTGGGTAGCCGTGGGCCTCGGTGGGGCTTTCCGGTTTTGATTATACGGCGAAATGTGGGTTTATACTTGACTTTTTAGCGTAAGTGTGTTATAATGGGGGTATGAATGCTATTTTGGGAATAGTCTTATTCGCCGTGGGCGCACTAGGTGCGTTTATTGCGGCAACGGCTACCATGGCCTACTTTCGGGCATTGGATTTTTATGCTGGCCTGAAAAAGGTCTGGCGAGTGGCTCTTGACGCTGGAATGATTTTGATTGCGATCTTGACCTCAGTGCTGATCGCTCAGATGTTGATACCGGACGATGATACGCCGACAATGGAGAGTGCGGCGGCATCGGCGGTTGAGGAATCAGGCGCCGAGGCCGAAGATTCGGAGGCTAATGGGATTAAGGCGCCAAAATGGCGCGAATGGAAGAGCTTAATCAAGGGGGCGAAAACCAATGAAACCGAGAAGTCTGATGAGGCCGGAAAATCTGGTGATGCTAAGGCGGAGCAAAGTAGCGCTGCCGACGTAAAGGCGGAAACTTTTAGCACAAACGTCGAAGAAACTACCGCGGAAGCGGCGCAAAACACGGAAGCGGCTGCGGAAGCTGAAAAGACGCCGGAGCCCGAACAGACTGTGGCCGTGGAGCCGCAGACGAAGGCTGTGCCATTGCCGAACACGGCGCTCGAGAATCCTTTGGCGATTGGCGTTCGAGCGTGGACTAACACCTACAAGGGCAATGAATATGCCTATGTTGAGGTGGAAAATGGTACGCCGTATGTTTACGCGCCGAATGCGCGAGGAACTTTTTGGTATGATCTTAACAATATTACTTCTGGGCGGGAGAGCGGTAATATTGTGGTGATGGCTAATGCGGGCGTGTTTAATGATAATTCAAGTCCGCGTGGCGCGTTGGTGCAGAATGGCACTACGATACTAACTGGCCAAGATTCTAAGCTTGAGAGCACGCTAGTGATTGATGAAGACGGAAATGTGGGCTATACCAACAAGGCGATTATAAACGGCACAGTGGAATATACTGATGTTTTGACGAATAAAAAAGTTTCTGGGAAAAAGATCGTGTCGGCGGTGACGGCGTTTTCGCCGATCGTGATAAATGGTAAAGCGGCAACGGCGTATAAAAATCGAGTGGCTAATTATGCGGCTTATCGCCCGCGTTCGATTTTCTGCGTGCGCGCGAAAGGCTCGTATACTTTGATTGCGAATAAGGGTGAAGGCGAGGCCGGTGGCGGTTGGAACTTTGATGATATGACGACGGTGGCTTTGCGTCGCGGTTGCCAGTTTGCTTTTAATATGGATGGTGGTGGCTCGACGGCGTTGGCTTGGCGAAAATCATTGTCTGCTGGTTTTTCGACCTACGTAGTGACCGAGCGTTATGACCCGACATTTATTGTGTTTACGGCCGATAATCTTGCGCCGAGCGGGAAATAGTTCAAGCTAGACTTTTCGCACGCGGATGGTGTCGGTGCCGAATTTATTTTTGTCACCAGAGACGATGACGGCAAGGAGATCCTTGGCGCCATCTTTGCATTTGAGGTAGCCGGAGGCCTTGAGCTCTTTAGCAAGGTCTAACCCGAATTCATCAGAATAAGGTCGCACGAAAGCGGAATTAGCGTAAATGAGGGCGAGTTGGTTGGCTACACGGGGGTTTGAGGTCACTGAAACGATGGGGAGATTAGGGCGTTCAGCGGCCGTGGCGAAGGCGGTGGAGCCAGTGGCGGTTTGGCAGATGATGACGTCGGCACTAATTTCTTCGGCTAGCTTAGATGCGGTAGCCGAGATAGCTCCGTAAATGCTGTCGTTATTATCGCGTTTGATTGGCGCTACTTTGGAGTGATTCTGCGTGTAGAGAATGACTTTTTTCATTTCGCGGACGGTTTCAACTGGGTATGAGCCGTTTGCGGTTTCATCTGATAACATGACTACGTCTGCGCCTTGGATGACGGCTGTTGCTACATCTGAGACTTCTGCGCGAGTTGGTTCTGGATTGTCCACCATTGATGACATCATTTGGGTAGCGACGATACAGAGTTTACCGTGTTTGCGACAGAGAGCAATGAGGCGACGCTGCATGGTGGGGACCACTTCGGCGCCGGCCTCTACGGCCATGTCGCCACGTGCAACCATGATGCCGTCGGAGGCCATGACGATTGCTTCGAGATTCTCGTCCGAGGCGATAGCTTTCTTGGTCTCAATCTTCGCGATGACTTTGGCTGTGGAGCCGTGGGCAAGCAGGAGTTGGCGGAGCTGTTCAATGTCGGAAGCGGTTTGCACGAATGACAGGGCCACGTAGTCGATATCGGCTTTGGCGCCCCATTCGATTTCGGCGAGGTCTTTTTTGGTCAGAATGTCGCCGCCGAAGTCGGTTTCGGGCAAGTTAAGGCCTTTTTTGGACATAAGGAAACTATCGTTTAGAATTTCGACGCGGATGGCAGTTTTAGATACGATCTCGCGAATGGTGGCTTTGACTTTACCGTCGAACATTGACAAAGGCTCATTTACTTTGCATTTTTCTGCTAAATTATATTGTACTGGTACGGTGAAGCTGCCGTCATGTTCGTAGGCAGGATCAGCTTCGAGTATCAACATGTCGCCCTTATGAACGTCGAGACGGTTGTCTTTCAGCATACCGAGTCGGATTTTGGGGCCCTGGAGATCTTGCAAAATCGCTACGCTGCGGCCTTTTTTCTCGGCGGCAGCACGGATCCAGCCGATTTGCATTTCGCGCTCTTCGTCTGAGCCGTGAGAGCAGTTAAGCCGGCAGCCGTTCACTCCGGACATAATCATTTCTTCGATAATTTCTGGTGAATTTGTTGCTGGCCCCACCGTGGCCAAAATTTTCGTGCGTTTGAAAAGTTTGCTCATAAGATTATATTATCATGTTTTTGAGAAATATGATATAATAATCTTATGGTTACCGCCAAAAACAAAAAAACCAACGCGCGGAGCGGGTCGTCTGCGTCCAACAGGTCGCGCAAACCAAAAAAACGAGCTGAGACTTCTAGCAAGAAGGTTCATGTTGCGCGGGCGAAGTTTTTTCGTCGGTCGCATCTTTCGGAGCGCGATCGTCGGATCTTTTTGATTAGTCGGCGGGTGGTTTTTGGGATTGTTGTGGTTGCGATGCTAGCAGTGATTTTGGCGGTGCTGGCGGCGATTTTTAATAATCCAGAGGCGCTAGTAACCGGCAAGATTGAGAAAATTACAGCTGACTATTATGAAAATTATTTTTATACTCGGATTGAAGATTATGGTACTACCGATAAGTCGCTTGCGGAGATTATGGAGCGTTATGTTGAAGCTGGATTTTCGAGAATTACCTTGCGGCAGCTATTGCTTTTTGATAGTGAGCGCTATGCGTCCTCGGCGGCTTACATTACGGAATATTGTGATCCGGAGACTACATACGTCAAGATTTATCCCGAGGCGCCGTTTACAAAATCTGATTATCG